>JBGSKQ010000087.1:0-125032 GCA_041741095.1 Saprospiraceae bacterium | reverse complement strand
ACTTAAGCTCTGGCTTTCTTTAATGGCTTCAAAAGCCACCTTTGTCTTGAATTTCGATGTGAATTTTCTCCTTTTCATTTCAACAAAGTTAAGCGGATTTATTGTCTTAACTTGTTGTCCTAATTCTTGGGGGAACTACAGCATAGCGGAGCTTGGAAATACAATAATATAAATCCAGATACTCCACGGCAGATTGCAAATAGGGCGGGTGTTCCCGGTGTTTTGCCGTTGTCGGGTGGAAATAAATCTCCTGGTTCAGCAATTGCAACAAATGGTAATCTTCTGTTTTTTTTATGGGCAATCCGGCCCACTCGTCTACGGTAGCATGTGCCCTGGTTTTAAAATAGGCGCCTGCCTTCCTTTGCCCCAACGACTGTACCAACAACATGCCTTTTAGTTCGGCGTTGGGCTGTGACAGCAGCGTTTTTACAGAAATGAAATTTTCCAAATGCTTGGCAAGCCATGATAGCAAATTGTACATCTTGGAAGAAGAAAAGGAAGCCTCTCCAAAACAGCGCCGATAAGCGTTTTCCAGATCCTGACTATCCAGGGCGAGGGACGGGTGCTGCTTGAGCAGGTATTGATAATATTTTAGGTACTGGTCGCCGGCCTTAAAGAAGGGCGATTGAAGGAATTTTTCAAATTCCCGGTATTCTTCCTTTTCCAGCGTTTTTAGCAGGTTCAACAATTTCATATTGTCATGTCAGTCAAAAAAAATCCTGCTTTTTAGGGTAGGTGGAAAGTCTTGTTAGGATTAAAATTACAACACGATTAATTCAAAGATATTTATCTGTTTTTGTTGACATAATACATTTTATAAAAAATAAATCAAAGCAAATTTGGTAGAGAAACGGAAAAATCTGGGTGAATATAGAAATATGGCATGGCATAACCTTGCCCCATGAACGGACCTTAAACAGCGATATCCGTTTTACCAGCTTGTTTAATCTCCGGCATTCTATGTTCACTACCTGTTTTCATGACTCCTTTTAAAAGGTTTGGAAGGCGGGTGGACATAGTTTGCTTTTTGAAACCTCTTGCACTATGAAATAGGAAACTAATTTTAAACAGGGTAAGTACGATTGCAATAGTAGTCCTGTTTTTCGTAGGCAGTATTTTGTATCCACTCGCAACCACTTTTCTTTTTTTTTAAATATAGATGAAGCAATTTAAGCTAATGTAAAAAATGCTCCGAACAAAATAACGAGAAGTAAATAGCTATCAGAAACAGATTTTCAGCTTCTCTGAAAATCTGTTTCTGACATGTATTCTGGGTAAGAGCCAAAAACTGAGCAATTTCTTGCCCCTTCACACCTCCAAATCCACATCAAACCGCTCCTCCCAGGGCAGCCCATGCGGCCCCAGTTTTTCCAAAAACGGATCGGGGTTGAACTGCTCCACGTTGAAGACGCCGCGGCCCGACCATTCGCCGGTGAGCATCATCATGGCGCCGGTCATGGCGGGTACGCCGGTGGTGTAGCTCACGCCTTGGGCGCCTGTTTCTTCAAAAGCGGCCTTGTGGCTGCAGTTGTTCCAAATATAATAAGTATGCTCCCTACCGGCTTTGATGCCCCGGATGCGGCAACCGATGGAGGTTTGGCCCGTGTAGTTGTCGCCGAGGCTGCCGGGGTCGGGGAGTACGGCCTTAAGGAATTCGAGGGGGATGATTTCCACGCCTTTGTACATGACCGGTTCGATGCCGGCCATGCCGATATTTTGGATCACCCGTAGGTGCGTTAGGTACTCCTGCCCAAAGGTCATCCAAAAACGGGCCCGCTTGATGGTGGGGAAATTTTTCACCAAGCTCTCCAGTTCTTCGTGGAACAGCAGGTAAGATTCCTTCGGCCCAATGTCTGGATAGTTGATGGCTTGGTGGATTTCAAAAGGCTCAGTCTCCACCCATTGCCCGTTTTCCCAATATTTTCCTCGCTGGGTGATTTCACGGATGTTGATTTCTGGGTTGAAATTGGTGGCGAATGCCTTGCCATGGTCACCAGCGTTGGCATCCACGATGTCGAGGTAGTGGATTTCGTCGAAGTGGTGCTTGGCGGCACGGGCCGTGAAGACACCCGTCACACCGGGGTCGAAGCCGCAGCCGAGCACGGCCAGCAGGCCAGCGTCGGCAAAGCGGTCGTGGAAAGCCCATTGCCAACTGTATTCAAATTTGGCCACCTCCTTGGGTTCGTAATTGGCCGTATCGAGGTAGTGGGTGCCAGTCTGCAGGCAAGCTTCCATGATGGTCAGATCTTGATAAGGCAGAGCCACGTGGATGACCATTTTTGGCTTGAAGCTGTTGATGAGCGCTACCAGTTCCGACACCTTGTCGGCATCCACTGCTGCGGTAGAGATTTTGCTGTGGCCGGTGGCGGCCATGGCGTCATTGGCTATCACATCGCACTTGCTCTTTGTGCGGCTGGCCAATAAAATGTCGGAAAAAATTTCAGGGTGCTGGGCACATTTGAAAACGACGACCCTTCCTACGCCGCCTGCGCCGATGATGAGGACTTTTGACATGGTGGTGTTCGAGAGTTTTGAGTTTTAAGATTTGGCTATTAAGTGGTTAGGGGCGTAAAAGTAGGAAATGGGCAAGATTGGGGTAAACACTTTCCCAAGCAATTCTGCCCTTTCGCCTCAAACCATCCAAAAATCAATTACCTTTGCCACTGATCCTTAACAATTTATGGCTATATACCGTAAATAGGAACAACTCCAACAGACGTTAGCCAACCATCCATGGTTCTACAGATTTTACTCACTTTCTTTTTAGTTTTGTTAAATGGGTTCTTCGTCGCCGCCGAATTCGCCATTGTGAAAGTGCGGCTATCGCAGATCCAGGTACGTACCGAAAAAAGCATCACTGCCAAGCTCGCCGAAAGCATC
Organism: Saprospiraceae bacterium; assembly: GCA_041741095.1. Lineage (GTDB taxonomy): Bacteria > Bacteroidota > Bacteroidia > Chitinophagales > Saprospiraceae > UBA6168. The sequence continues at coordinate 122,152 of JBGSKQ010000087.1, read as the reverse complement.
GTCGCCAACTTGGACGGCTATTTGGCCGCCACACAGTTGGGCATTACCCTCGCAAGCCTCGGCCTTGGCTGGATTGGCGAGTCCATCGTGTCGAAGATTATCATTTCCATCATGGACTTTTTTGGCCTCGAGATCTCCCCTGAGCTGGCCCACCAAATCGCCCTGCCCATTGCATTTATCCTTATCACTGTATTGCACATAGTTTTTGGAGAACTGGCTCCAAAATCCCTGGCCATCCGCCACCCCATCAGCACCACTTTGGCCGTTGCTGTACCGATGCGGGTTTTCTACCTGGTGTTCAGGCCCTTCATTTGGTTGCTCAACGGCTTCGCCAATTTTATCCTGAAACTCATTGGCCTGGAGCCAGTGCCGCACGAGGGCATCCACTCGGAGGAAGAATTGAAGCTCATCATCGCCGAAAGTGCCGAGGGCGGTGCCATCGAAGCATCCGAAAGGGAATTGATCCAAAACGTGTTCGACTTCGACGACCGTTTTATTTGGCAAATACTTCGGCCACGCACACAGATAGCGGCCATTGAGGTGAGCACAGATATTGAAGTGGCCATTTCTTATTCCTTGCAGGAGGGCTATTCCCGTTTCCCAGTCTATAAAGAGAGCATTGACAACATACTGGGATTTGTGCATACGAAAGACTTGCTGCTGCTCTCCCGCCAAACAAACGGCAAAAAAATCCGTGACATCCTGCGCCCTGTGCTATATGTTTCGTCCAGCAAAAAGGTCATCCAACTGCTGAGGCAGTTTCAAAAAGAACATGTGCAATTAGCCGTGGTGGTGAACGAATTCGGCGGCACGGTGGGCCTCGTGACCCTGGAAGACATCATTGAAGAACTGGTGGGCGAGATACAGGACGAGTACGATACGGAAACGCCCATTGTAGAGAAGCTGAACGAAAATGTTTATAAAATACAGGCCCAAAACCCCTTGGACGAAATCAATGAATTCCTGCCCGTCCCATTTCCCGAAGGGGACGAATACCATACACTTTCAGGTTTGCTGCTAAAATTCAACGAAGACATCCCGGAAGTAGGCGAGGTCATCCATTTGGGGAATTATGAAATCAAAGTGCTTAAAATGTTCCAGGCCAGCCCCGAACTGGTAGAGGCACAATACTTCCCACCTGAACAGGCAGTGAGCCAATAAACCTGTCAACCTGCAACTGCATTTTTTCCCCAAGAAAACTCAGCTAATGGCATGGGAGGTAAGCCTGCACTTCACCTTTAGGATTTGGCGGATGTCATGCATGTCCACTTCGTAGGGCTTATAAACGGCGCTGTTGTCAGAAATGAGCCTGATTTGCGGGTTGTTGCTGTCATCCTTGATTTGTTGGACCCGCTTTGCCACTACCACATCCGTCACCACCACATATACATTGTTGTCACGCAGGGGGTCGCCCCGCTCCAACGGCTCGCACACCACGAGATCGCCATTGGTAATAGTTGGGTACATGCTGTCGCCATTGATTTCAAAAGCAATGAGCTTTCCCTCCAGGTTGGGGATGGAGAATTTGGGCAGCTCAGCCAGGAAGGCATCTTCGTGGTGTTCGAGTGCGTAACCAGCCATAGCCCGGTTGGGAACCAAGGTAATGTTGGCCCTGACGCCAAAAAAGCGATCGCCCAGCGAACGGGTAGGCAGGCCGTTGGCTTGCCTTTCCTGAAACATGTCTTCACTTTGGCCAAACATGTAATTGGCATTCACATCATAAATTTCAAACAATTTGTGTAATTGTTCGACGGTGACGTTGCGGTCTCCTTTCAGGATGGAGTTGACGACGTGGTTGTAAGTGCCGAGGTTTTTGGCAATGTCAGATTTGCCTTTGATCAGATTGCGGTTTTCGAGGGCTTCAAAAACATCCTTAAACCGTTGATTTACAGTATTTTCAGAAAAACTTCCCATAAAAAGATAAAAAAAGTTTTAAAAAAGTTTGCATTTAAAAACAAAATGTTTTTAAATTTGCCCCTGTTAGACAGCACCGGACACAAGAACGTGCAAAGGGAAAGCCGAAGATACAAATAGTTTTCCTAAACCGTGAAAATATGAAATCCAGTCAACAAAAAAGTTTTTACGAGAACGGGCATGCCCGGTACAATTACCATCAACAGTACAGCGGCCAAGGTTTGGCCCACAATCCAGGGCAGCCCGGCCTTCCCGGCATGGCCGTCATCTGGGTCCTGCGCAAACTGTCGCTCATCATCAACCGCCTTTTGGTGATTGCCAAGTACCAGTTTTACAAAAACACCGCCGTGGCGCCGAGCAGCGTCAAAGTGCCGGTATTGAAAATGGGCGTATTGGCGGGGCTGTGCTTCTTCGTCTTTAAGGAAGATTTGTCCATCGCCAATGGCAACGACCGCAAAAGGGCGCACGTGGGCGGCGGCATGGCACAGGAAGTGGCCATCAAGGAGACAGACGAGGGTGGCTGGTTTTCAAAGCTATCGTCCCTGCTGGAGAAAAAGGATTACTTCGCCGACGAGCCTTCCGACGACGCCGAGACCCGCCGGGTGAAGGACTACATCCGCCGCTTCAAGGATCTGGCCATCCAGGAAAAGGAAAAATACGGTATCCCGGCCAGCATCAAAATGGCGCAAGGAATCGTGGAGAGCAATTCTGGGGCAAGCGCCCTGTCGCAGAAAAACAACAACCACTTTGGCATCAAGTGCTTCTCCCGCACCTGCAAAAAAGGCCACTGCACCAATTTCGGCGACGACAGCCACAAGGACTTCTTCCGCAAGTACGGCAGCTCGTGGGACAGTTGGCGGGCACACAGTGAGCTGATCGTCCAAAACAAATACAAAACGCTGTTGAAGCACGGCGACAACTATGAAAAATGGGCGCACGGCCTCAAAAAATTAGGCTACGCCACCGCCAAACACTATGACCAAACACTCATCGGAATCATCGAAAAGTACCACTTGGACGAGTTGGACAAGTAATCACCGTCGGCTGGGGCCGAAGGGAGGCAGCCCCGGCCAATTTTTTTTAAAAAAATCACCCGCTGTTAGTTTTTGCATTAGCCACGCCCTCACTAATCATTTAACCCCAATGACCATTTTTTTTGGAATCAAACCATCAACCTTATAAACCCCATCAACCTCATCAACCCCAAAACCAAAAATTCATAGTAGTTTTCTCATGTATGTTCTGGGTGCGACCGCCCTCTGCGAACGGCAGGGGTGCGGTCTTTTTTTTGTCAGGGAGCATCAAACAGCCTCTTTTGCCGTGTTAAAATCCCTTCCCGATCAGCATTTATTCTCCAATTAAGCTATACTTGTTTTTTTAAAACCCTTCTTGCATTTATAAACAAAGGCTGGGTGGCCACGCCCACTTTTGCTCTCAATATACCAGCATGGAGCGCTTGATTATTTTCTTGATTGTTTTTTTGATGACTGGTGAAATACCGGCCCAGGCCACCTTCAACCACCGCTTTCACTTCGGTATGCCCGTCGTTTACAACCTGTCCGGGGTAATCGTTACGGACAGCGCCTACTATGCCACTGGTACGGTCATAGACACAGTCAACTACCACTTTTCCGGTATCTTCGTAAAATTTAACCTGGAGGGCAACCCAGTCCTGACCAAGGTGCTCTCCAACCCCAGCCAATGGATTTATCCCTTCGAGCCTGCCTTTGTGGAGACGCACGACCACCAGTTCGCTTCCCTTGCCCTGGCGACAGACAGCATCCGACGCTTCATGTTGATAAAGTACGATGACAAGGGCGACACCATTTTCACAAAAACTTACCTGCACCCTCAATACCCAGCCGAGCACTTTTTATACCCTTACAATTTGATAGTGACAGATGATGAGGGTTTTTTGATGGTTGGGAACATGGAGGGGCCAAACCCCGTGGTCGACACCGACGTCCTGCTCATAAAAACCAATAGTTTGGGCAACGAGGAATGGAAAAAATATTACGGCACGGCGCTTAACGAAAAGGGCATCTGCGTGGCCAGGAGCAAAACTGGAAACGGCTACGTCATCGGGGCCAACCGCAACAACACCAATACCAACGTGGAGGACTATATATACCGGGCCTATGTGTTCGAGGTGGACAGCCTGGGCAACGTGCTCTGGCAGTTCCTCAGCCCTCCCGACACCCTGCGGGACTGGGCTCACGACATCGCCCTTCATGCCGACGGCAGTATCTCCGTAGCATCGGGGGTGGGCGTAGAGATACCCCTGCCTTCCTACAACCTCATCCACTTCGACAAGGCTATATTTAGGTTGAGCCCAGCCCATGAAATGGAGTGGGAAAGGGTGTTCAAGAATTACCCTATGAGCGCCAGTGTCCAAACTTACAAAATCGTTGACCTATCGGACGAGAGTGGGATCGTGATGGCAGGGAAATCATATGAACCATTGAGTCCAGGCTACGCTTACAGAGGTTGGTTTGCAAAAATTTCACATGATGGTGACAGTATCTGGGCAAGGGAATACGAAATTGTAGATACTTACAAGAGTGAGCACACTGTTTTCGACATGAAGCAAACTCAGGATGGTGGGTTTATTGTATGCGGTGAGTCATTTGATCGCTCTGGCCAGGATTCAATTTTAAAGCAAGCCTGGCTCCTCAAACTGGACGAGCACGGCTGCCTCGTCCCCGGCTGCCACCTCACCGATGCCACCAACGAAGAGCCCATGCCAGGGATACAACTGGCCATCTACCCTAACCCCACTACTGATTACCTGAACTTTTACCTGAAAAACGGCCCACAAGGAAAAGAAGCGTCCTTCCGCATCCTGGACGCCAATGGCTGTTCGGTCAGCGACTTCGGCGGCAGCGCCGCCAACACCACCTTCATCGTTCCTGTGTGGAACTGGCCCGCCGGGGTGTATTTCCTGCAATACCTGGAAGGCGGAGAAGTACAGGTTACAGAAAGGTTTGTTAAACTATGAACGATGAACGCTTGTCTGCCTCTGGCAGGATGAATGATGAATGATGAACCAAAACACATAAACACGTAAACACAGAAACACAATTCTAAAACATTCTACCAATGAAAAAAATAGTAACAACTTGGCTCTGTGCAGCTTTCATCAGCACTTTTTCTTATGCACAATTTGAATTTGGAACCCATACGTCTGCACCAAATTTTGAAAAGGTGTTGCAGGGAGATAATTTGGCTTTAATTTACGATAGTTTCTTTGCCTTTAATGATACAGGACAAATCGTGGGAAGCGATTATTTTTCATGCCAAGTACAAGGAAGTGCAATTATTGCATTGGACAGTTCCACCACTTGGGTAAATGCTTGTGTATCGGATATAATTTTTACCAATTTAACCCAATATGACAAGGAGATGAATTTAAACCAAACTGTTCCACTTTATGGTGATATATATAATCCTTCAAAAGGAAGCGGATTAAGCGGCAATAGGATAGTATTGTCTGAGGAGACGTATTTGCAAGCGAATAACATGGATGGCACATTTATTTGGGCAGTAACCAACAGCGGAGAAATAACCGATCTACATACAACTCATGGGGATACTATTTTGGCAGTCTCGCCCGGAGGTTTGACATTATACTCACAAGGGGGGGGCCAATCTTCATGAATTTACCTCTTATCATTTCACGCAAATGGAACTTACGGAAGATGGCAATTGGGTGGCGCTTGGCGCAGATTCACTTTATTTGCTTGCCCCAAATTTTGAAATTATAAAACAAATAAAATTGGAGGAAACAGCTGTAACAGACATAGAAACCGAATTTGGAAAGGTTGTTTTATTGACTCAAACCAAAAAGATTTATTATTATGATTTACAATTAGGCAATCCTGGAGATTTTACATTGTCAGGTGAAAACCTGCAAACATTTGCTAGCTTTGAACTGGCCCACGATGGTATAATCGTAGAAGGCAGAACTCAATATGGATTAGAAACCGCTAATTTTTATAAGAAATATCTATGGGATGGCACCGACACATACACTGAAAACAATGATGTGGGGATATTAGAAGTTGACTTGGGAACTGACACAATATTGGTATTGGATTCAATTAATGCTGGATGGAATACTACAAAGGTTTACAGGTTGGACATATTTAATCCAGTGTTTACTATTCAAAATCATGGAGAAACGATAGTCAACAATATTTTAATTAATAATTACTTTCCGATAATATACCTCCAATCATTTGACAATCATACTTACTATTTGAATGGCACCAAACGCAAGTCTGTTTCTAACCTTTCACTCGCACCTGGCGAAACAAAGCATATTACGCTTGATAAGCTATCCTACTATTTTAAGTTTGAGCCAAACGGCGAAACTCACGAACACTGCTTTTGGACATCCCTTCCCAATGGAAAAGTAGATGATGACCCCGAAAACGATCGGAGTTGTATCAGCTATACAGTTGAAGCAGAAGAAAAATCAGTGACAAATTCCATTTCTCTATATCCCAACCCCGCCAGCAACCAACTTTTTATTGAAACCGGTACGCCCCTGCCGGACGGCAGCACTTGGACACTATATGACTTGTATGGAAAAGCTGCCGTTCATGCCGAGCTATCGGGCGGCACCTCATCCTACACCATTGACCTACCTTCTTTGCCAACTGGTTTATATGCTTGGCATTTGACGGGCACTGACGGATCCGTAACAAGTGGGAAGCTGGTGATTGCCGCCCAATAGCCATCTTCACCCCCTCAAGAAAAAGTTAATGCGGTCTCCGCCTGCTTACTGATTATGCACGGCTGGTGTAATTTTGCGTTTTATTCCAAAAAAGTAAAATGCAAAAGATAACATTCCTCATCACCTTCTGCCTGCTTGGTGTTGCAGCGCAAGCCCAGGAAGCCCACAAGTGGCTCCGCAAGGGCGACAGTGCCTACGAAGACCAGAACTTCTCCGATGCCGAGGTGAATTACCGCCGGGCCCTGGAAAAAGAAGGCACCACGAAAGGTTCCTACAACCTCGGCAATGCCACCTACCGCCAGGATCGCTTCGAAGAGGCCATCAAACACTACACCCAAGCGGCAGAAATTGCCAAGGACGACCCGACCAAGGCCAAGGCGTACCACAACTTGGGCAATGCTTTTTTCAACAACAAAAAATACCAGGAGAGCATAGAAGCCTACAAGAACGCCCTGCGCCTGAACCCCAACGACCTTGGCACGAAGCAAAACCTGGCCAACGCCCTGCGCCGCTTGCCGCCGCCCCAAGACCAACAACAACAGCAAAACCAGCAACAAAACAACAAGGACAAACAACAAAAAGACGATAAGCAGCAACCGCCGCAGCAGCAGGATCAGCCGCAAAAGCAAGACCCCAACAAGCCTCGACCCGACCAGGGCAAACCAAGCGAAGCCGACGAGGGGCAGCCAGATGACATGTCGAAAGAAGAAGCTGCCAAGCTGTTGGAAATCATGGATCAGGAAGAACAAAACGTGCAGCAAAAACTGCGCAAGGCACAATCAAAAAGCAAAAGGCCAACGAAGGATTGGTGAATTCGTCATTCGTCATTGGTCATTAGTCATTGGGGGGCACTGGCTAATTATCCAATGACGAATGACGAATGACCTTAATGACTCAATGAAAAAAAATATTATTGCCCAAGTATTCGCCTGCATTACTTGCTTGGCGGTGTCTTGCACGGAAGACCCACCGCCGACCCTGCTTTACCGGGATCGGGAAATCATTGACAGCTTGTTCAAAATGCAGGTGGACAGCCTGCGGCCCCAATTTGATAGCCTTTGCGAAGCGAGGTTCGACAGTGCGGTGCAACACAAGGTGGATTCTATGATAAAGGAACGGGAAGCCGAAAGGGAACAGTACCTGGAGCGGGTCAGGCAGGAGATAAACCAACCAAACGGAAATTAGCGGAAGCGGCCATGAAAAAAATAACACTTTACCTCTTCTTGATGCCCATCGTGGCTGCCATTGGTGGCTGCTCCGAGAAGCCGCCGACCAAAACAAAGGAACAGGTGATGCAGGAAAAATTGCAGGAACGACTGGACAGGTGGTATGTGGATTTGGCCAATAACTGCAGCAACAGGATTATAGAGCGGGCCGCCGTCATCGTGGACTCTACCTTATTGGCCGATGCCAGGTTCAGGCGGGATACTTCCGATTTGCCAAGCATCCCCGGCAGGCCCGACAGGCCAGACTTCGTTCCGCCGAAAGACTCGCTGCCGATAAAACCCATCATCAAAACTGCCGCCGACTCACTTGATTAGGCCCTTTTCCTGGTATTCAGCATAAAGCCCATGTAGCCTCCGGTTGAATTTTCGGACATGGTAGCCTTGCCGTGTATCGGTGACGTCGAACCAGCGGGCGATAAATTCAAATGCAAACTTATCGGACGAATCGGGAAAAGGGGGAGGAAGGTCTATGTTGTTGGTGTCCACTACAAAAACACTTTTTCGCTCCTTCAGTGCCGAGGAGAGGTTGTTTCCATAAAAAGCAATGATGTAAGACCTTCCGTTAAGGGAGATGTTGGGATCCACCTGAAGGTTTTTGTCCAAAAAATAACCACTCTGCTCGCCCTGCTTGAGCCGCTGCACGTCGGCATCGTACATAAACAATAGGTCGGAAAAGTCGTAAAAAGTATTAAATGCCTCCACCACCAGACGGTTTTCCTCGCTGGTTTCGGCCACAGTTTGATCTTTCATTTCCTGCAAACGCTGTCGCCTGTTTTCATTCAAGTCTTTGTTGGCCAACAGTTTATCCAATTCTTCGAGCTTTCGGCTGTTAGAAGCAAGCCTGACGATCAAAACTCCTTCTTTAATAGCTTGCAGCGCATCGGCAGCTATTTGCCGTCTGCCACCAATCCCAATTGTGTCATAACGATTGGCATCCGCATCAAATTGACCCAAAGCGAGCATTGGTACAAAAACCAGTGCCAGCCACATCAACAAAGTACAACTTTTCATAGCTGTTTTTTCCGATTTATCTTATTGATTATCAGTTGTTTTTGTAGAAAAACCTGCCTCGGCAAACCCAAGAAGCGCCTCCCAAACCACATCCGCCGGAGGCGGCACTTTCAGCACTATCTTTTCATGTGTCACGGGATGTTTAAACTCCAGCTTCCAGGCATGCAGGTGGATGGAACGGTCTTTATTGCCCCGCCGGGAGCCGTATTTCACGTCTCCCTTTATCGGACAGCCCATCGCTGCCAGTTGCGCCCTGATCTGGTGATGCCGCCCTGTGGAAGGCTGTACTTCCAGCAGGTGATAGGTATCGCTGCTGCCCAGCACCCGGTATTTGAGTTCCGATTCCTTGCCGCTGCCGCCTTCATCGTCCTTTGCCGTGGTGCGGTTTTTTTCCTGGTTTTTTTGGAGAAAATGTGTGGCCGTTCCTTCCTGTTCGGGCGGCAAATCTTTAACGACGGCCAGGTAAGTTTTGTGTACGCTGCGCTCCTTGAATTGGTCGTTCAGCGAACCAACCGCCGTTTTTGTTTTGGCAAAAACCACCACTCCGCTGGCCGGGCGGTCTATCCTGTGTACAGGATAAAGCTTTGATTTGCAATAGATTTCTGCCAGTTGCAGCAGGGATTTGTCGCCGGTCTTGTCGGCTTGCACGGGGATGCCGGGCGGTTTATTGAAGGCTATGAACTGGTTGTTCTTGGCAACAACCCAATCGCCTATTTTTTCTGTTTCCAATGCCTGAGTGTTTGATGTTGTTGAAAGGGCAGCTTATTTCAGTTCCTCATAATCAATATAATCACCGTCCTCCTCCTTTGTCTTTTTCTTGTTCTCTTCGTGGAAGTGGTGGTGGTGGATGCTGTCTTGTTTGTCGCCGGCGTTCAGGGCAAATTTGTTTTTGAAATAATTGTACAGAAAATACCCTATGACGCCCCAGATTAACAACTTGATCATGGCTAAGAAATTTTATGCAAAGGTAGCAATTGTGCAGGACAGTGGGGGAAATGCAAGGTACGGCTTAACTCGACGTTTGGAATTGATAAAAACGCAAGCACCATTGTGATAATTTTCAGCCCAAGCAACAGGAAAGTAAAAACTGCCTTTTCCCTACCTTTACCAGCCTATTGACAAAAACCCTTTTCCACTCAATCAAAATATTATGAAAAGCCTTTTGCTCGTCCTTTGCCTGGTAGTTTTCAGTGCTATATTCATTTTCATCGGCTGCAAAAACGCCCCCAAACAAGCCCCGCCTGCCACGGAAGAAACAAGCGCTTTTGAAAAGCCCCGTGTGCCCGATTGGCACAAAAACGCCACCATTTACGAAGTAAACCTGCGCCACTATACGCCAGAGGGTAATTTCAAATCTTTTGAGGCGCAAGTGCCACGTTTGAAGGACATGGGAATAGATATCCTCTGGTTCATGCCCATCCAGCCCGTCAGCGTGAAAAACCGCAAAGGGGAACTCGGCAGCCCCTACGCTGTGGCCGACTACAAGGCCACTAACCCCGACTACGGCTCCATGGAAGATTTCAAGCAATTGGTAAATGCCATTCACCAAGCGGGCATGTTCTGTATCATTGACTGGGTGCCCAACCACACCGGCTGGGACAACCCCTGGATCATCGAGCATCCCGATTGGTACACACAGGATTCGCTTGGCAACATCATTGACCCCATTGACTACAACACTGGCAAACCCTGGGGCTGGACGGACGTGGCAGACCTCAACTTCGATAATGCCGACATGCGCCTTGCCATGATTGATGCCATGAAGTTTTGGGTCAATGAAGCGGGCATTGACGGATTCCGGGTGGACGTGGCCCACGGCATCCCCGTTGATTTTTGGGAGCAATGGTCGGGTTCGATGTACGCCATCAAGCCGCTGTTCATGCTGGCAGAGGCCGAGGTGCCCACCATCGTCAACAACGGTGCTTTCGTGATGGACTATGCTTGGGAAATGCACCACCTCTTCAACCAAATTGCCGAAACCCAAGGCGCCAACAGGAAAAAAGGTGATGCTTTGGTACAGGGAAACAAGGTGGACGGTAAGGCCGCCAAAAAATTGAAAAAAACCGCCCTGCACATTGACAGCTTGCTGAAAAAGCAGGACAGCCTGTATTCAAAAGGCTACAAAATGCAGTTTACTTCCAACCACGACGAGAACTCCTGGTCGGGTACGGAATTCCAGCGCATGGGTGAGGGTCACTTAGCCTTTGCCGTGCTGGCCGCCACCTTCGACGGGATGCCACTGCTCTACACGGGCATGGAATCGGCAATGGACAAGCAGTTAGAGTTTTTCAAAAGGGATGTCATCAACTGGGGCGACTACAAATACGCTGGTTTTTACAAAACCTTGTTTGAGCTAAAACACCGCAACAAAGCCATCTGGAACGGCGAACACGGCGGGCCGTTGGTAAAAATTCCCACTGGCAAGGACGAAAACATCTACGCCTTCATCCGTGAAAAAGAAGGCGACCGGGTGGTGGGCATCATCAACCTTTCGGCCAAGCCACAGCAGTTTACCCTTTCGGGAAATGCCTTTGCCGGCGACTACACCGATGTTTTTTCAAAAGAAAATAAAGCGCTGGCGGGCGGCATGAAGATGGATTTGCAAGCCTGGGGCTATGTGTTGCTGGAGGGGAAAAAGTGACCTGCGGAAGGTACGCTCCGAAGCAGCGCCATCAAGGGTTTTGCCATCCCTATCCCCGCTATTTTTGACGAAGCGGCCGCCCTCGCCGCCCTGAAGGAAGTTTTGAAATGAATTGCCCATATTAGCATCCCGGCATATTTGTTGCAGCCGCAAAAACGCATTACAATCCCATGGGCACCCCTGCCCCAAAATCTGCATATATCCAAGTAGGAAAGTAGTTACACTAAAACACCACCATTGCCCATTTGGCCTCCCCCGAAAATTTTTCGGGCTTTTGAATTGCCAAATTGCGCACCGCTAACTGCCTACTGCAAAACAACTTCTTAGCATTCAAAGACTGGACATTCCCTCGCCCTGCCGCACCGCTGCGGTAAATGGTCATCCTATAAACTCAAACATACACCATGAGGGAAAAATCAACACTGGTACTATGGCTTGCCCTGCTTTGCACGGCCAGCTCACCCTTGTTTTCGCAAATCGAACTCAAATTACAACTCCAGCCCAACGGCAAGACCTACACCCTGTCCGCCCGCTCGCAAACGGATTTCCTTCCGCCGCTCGATAATTTGCTGACGGAGGCACAAATCACATTGGTAGTCCCTGCCAATTCATTCGAGCCGGAGAACCTGCAAAACCACGCCGGGCAATGGTCGCTCGCCACCATCATAGGCCACCCGACTGGCAATCCTGGTACCGATTATGCCATCCTCAAATTGGCCAATACAACGACAGACATTGTCTTTGAGCAGGGCGTGGAAGTGCCACTTTTTTCTTTTGAAAACAAAAAAGGCTGCACGGGCGCTTTTGAATTGCTCGACCATTTCACCGATCCACTTTACCCGCAAAACCTTCAAAATCTGCCCATTGGCAACATATTCTCTGTGGAAGGGGCAGGCGGTGACGCCTACATCGGCAACTATAGCCAAGGTTCGGCCAACTGTTTCGCCATGTCCAACTGCCTGATAAACTACGACTTAGAGCTATTGTCCAATGGTTTTTATCAAATTTCGTTAAAAACGGACGCACTCTGGCAGGCTGACACACTTACGTCGCTCCGGGTGGCCGTGAAAGTGCCGACCGGATATTTTGATGTTTACCAATTGGCCAGCCTCCACGGCGGCTTTTCCATTGCCAATATTTCCCGCCACGATTCCCCCGTGGAAGTGCCTGATTTCGACTATATCCAGTTCCGCATGAACGCCAACGGGCAAGGCTTCGTCCTACAGCCGGGCGTGAGTTTGCCTTTGTTGAAATTTGCCAACGGCGGCAGTTGCCAGGACGATTCTATCTTTTTGGTGAAAAATGCCAACGATGCCTTCATGCCGCCCAACTCCCAAGCAGCGGCCATCGGACAACAAGTATTGTTGAAAAATGGCACGTCGGTCAATACCTGCCCGAACAGCAATGACGCTGCGCCATGCTCAGGCTGCCTTTTCACCGCCAACACGCTGGCTATTGACAGTATGCAAATGGCTGGCCCGGCCGCCTGCCTCGGCATAGACAACGGCATGATCCGCCTCTTCGCTTCCGGTGCCGACGATTTGCTTTATAGCATTGACGGGGGGCAAAACTGGTCAGCCAACGGTTATTTCACAGGCTTGGCTTCGCAAACCTACCAGCCGATGGTTCAGGGCTATCGTCTCGGCTGCCCGGTGCAGTGGCAAGGGGCCTATATTTTGCTCGAAGAAAACAACAGTTTTTCCGTGCAATTAGACGTGCCAGCGAGCGTTTGCGAGGGCGGCAACGCCAGTTTGAAAATCCTGTCGCCCAACCCGCTCCCCGCCAACACCACCTATGAATGGACTGGGCCAAATGGTTTTTCTGCTGCCATTGCCGATCCTTCTATTTTTAATATAAACCCTTTTCAATCAGGCATTTATACGCTCATGGTTCAGGTGCCTGGCTGTTCAGTTGCCACTGCCAATGCGCATTTGCAAATAGTGCCAACGCCAACCGAGCCAACTATTTTGACCAATACCGCTATTTGCCAGGGCGATGAAATCCAGCTCTCCACCGATGCCGTTGCCGCCAAATACGAATGGATTGGCCCAGTGGGGCAAGGCGCATCCACCCTGGCTCTGCCTAGCTTGACAACTACCAACCAAACGACCCATATACCTGCTCTCCACGCCGCTTATTTGCCAGGCAATTGGAAAGTAAGGATAACGGATGCCTTTGGCTGCACCGCTGAGAGCGATCCTATTTCTTTAAACATCAAACCACGCCCGCAGGCATTTGCTACCAACAATGGCCCAGTTTGCTACGGCAATAGCGCCGAGCTGTCGGGCAACCCGCTGCCGGGCGCTGTACATTATTGGCGAAAACAGGGTGAAACGGCCATTTACTCCATGCAGCAAAACCCCGTTTTAACCAATATTTCATCCGAGCAAAGCTTTGAATTGCAAGTGGAACTGAACGGCTGTATGTCGGAAAACACGGCCATGACCACCGTTGCGCTGCACCCCAAGCCCTCGGCCTTTCCTGAATACAACTACCAAGCAGCCCCCGACTGCGCCCCCGCCGATTTGCAATTGGACGCCAACGCAACGGGCACGGGCCTAAGCTTTTTGTGGACGGGCGCCAACGGCTTTGTTTCTCAACTGGAAAATCCCGTCATCTCCCATGCTACTGCCGCCAGCAACGGCAGCTATCTGCTCGAAGTGACCAATTTTTTTGGCTGCAAAACGATGAACCCCTTTCAGGTGACGGGCGTGGTGGACGCCTCGCCCACGCCCATCGTGCAGAGCAGCGGCAGTGCCTGTCCCGGTGGCGATGTGCAGCTTTCTGTCCAGGCTTATAACAGCCCGACAGTGAGTTACCAATGGTTCAAAAACAATACACCCATCTTTGGGGCGACCTCTAATTTGTTGAACCTCAATGGCATACAAGCTGCCAATGAGGGCAATTACAAGGTAAAAGCCACTGTTGGCTCTTGCATCCTGACCTCTGCCGAATCTTTTGTGGATGTGCTGGCACCGCCCAGCCCTGAGCCTTCTTTTTACCTTACCCAAAACTGCGAGGGGGGTTCATTGCAATTTTTTTCCAACACCAACGGTATTGCCTCCTGGCATTGGACGGGGCCGAATGGCTTCACTTCCGATTCGCCCACGCCGCTCATTTACAATACCGAATTCAACGACATCGGCGCTTATGCGCTACAGGTGATTGGCACCAACGGCTGTTCAGCCAGTGAGGGCTTCGTGGTGGACGGCATCCTGCCCGTGCCGCCGACGCCGCAGGTGGCCACTAACAGCCCCGTTTGCCCGGAAGACTCCATTTTGCTGACCGTACAAAACCCCGTGCTGACAGGCAGCGTGTTTTATGAATGGCAAAACGGCAACGGCGTCTCCATCGGAGCAGGTGAGGCCACGCTGTCCATTGCCACTAATGATCCCTTGGCAGTACCGCCTTTTTTGGTAAAAACCATCCACAATACCTGCCCCTCTACTTTTTCGGAACCAATTCCCGTTGAGGTCAAACAACTGCCCGTTGCAAATGCTGCCAACAGCGGTGCGGTTTGTCCCGGTGAGGTGGTACAACTTTTTGCCGCCCCCATTGCCAACGGCGTTTATGAGTGGCGTGAAACCGGCTCGCCGCAGATCATTTCATTTGAACAAAACCCAAGCGTCGTGCTGATGGACAGCACCACATTTGAACTCACGGTAAAATCGGGCGGCTGCGAGACGGCGGCGGTAGCAATAACGGCCGTGCCAGCCTACCCCAAGCCATTTATCGAAGACATAGTGGGCGGTGGCAGCTATTGCGAGGGCAGTGCCGTGCAACTCAATGCCATCAACAACGTGCCCATCAACGGCAATTTACAATACACCTGGGCCGGGCCGAATGGCCTCTCCTTTACAGCCTCGGCCAATGCCGCAGGGCCTTTTCCACTTGGCATTGCTGTTTTGCAAAGCCAAAACGAAGGGGCTTACACGCTCACGTTGCAATCGCAGCAAGGCTGCGTTTCGGCCAGCCAGTCAGTTGCAATAGACTATGTTGAAATGCCCGCTCCCCCTGTACTCACCATTTCTGATAACCAGCTTTGCCAGGGCGAAATGCTCCAATTGGACGCCAGCGGCTACCCCGGCAGCAGTGTGGAGTATCAATGGTTTTTCAACAATGGCAATAGCGAGACACTGCTGAGTACAACTGCTTTCCCCACTTTTTTTCAAAACAATATCACACCTGGCCAGGCGGGGATTTATTTTGTAAAAACAAACGTGGACGGCTGCACCCCGCCGCCCTCGAACATGGTGGTGGTGTCGGTCACCAGCCTGCCTGCCAGCTTACCAACGGGCAATACAACCGCAGCAACTTTCCCCGCCTGCGAGGGCGACGACGTGCAACTTTTCACGGAGTTTATTCCTGGGGCCAGTTACGCATGGCACGGCCCGGCCGGGTTCCAGTCTTTTGTCCACAACCCATTGATGGAGGGTGTAGAGGTCAATGGGGCAGGTGACTATTTTGTGGTGGTAGGCATACCGGGCTGCACTGTGCAGCTTTCGGCAGGCACGAGTGTTTATGTAAACCCCTTGCCGGAAACGCCGGTGCTGGCCGGCGAGGCGGAAATCTGTGAAGGGAGCGACGCCAGTTTTGCCATTTCCAACCTCCAGGCAGGCGCAGTTTATGACTTGTTTTTTGGTGGAAACAATGCCTTGATAGCTTCTGGAACTGCCCCAGCTTTTACCATTGATAGTGTATCGCCAGCGCAGGGCGGGGCTTATTTTGCCATTGCAAAAAAGGATGGCTGTGCCTCTGCGCCTTCGGAAATATTTGAAATAAGCGTTGTAGAAAAGTCGGCAGAACTGGCCTTTGCGGGCGAAGATGCGGTCATTTGCGAAGGGGGAAACCAAGCCCTGCTACAAGCCTCGCCGCCCAGTTTTGGCACGGGCGAATGGGTTGCGCTGGATGGTGCGGCCATCGTGCATCCGGCACAGGCTGTTACGCCCATTACCAATCTCCAACCGGGGCCTAACCGCTTCGTGTGGCAGGTAGGAAATGCTGTTTGCCAACATTTCAGCCAGGACACGGTGCTTGTTCTTGTTGAAAAAATGGAACTGGAAAACGACCAGTTTTTCCTGCTTTTCAACGACAGCTTGACAGCGGTTGACCTGCTGGAAAATGACGATTGGCAAAACACCCTTGACCGTGAGTTTTTCATTTTAAACAAAGCAAAAAAAGGCACGCTGAGTGATGATGGTACGGGCATCATCAGCTACCTGCCCTACCCGAACGCCTTCGGCGAAGATAGTTTCACCTATGGCATCTGCTCGATGCACTGCCCCGATGTGTGCGATACCGCATTAGTGAAAATCTTCATCGAAGGCGGTAATGGAAAGCCTTCCGATTGCTTCGTGCCCAACCTGATTACACCCGACGGCGACGGGCAGGACGACGAATTTATCATCCCCTGTACGGTGAGCTACCCCGGCAGTTCGCTGCTGGTGTTCAACCGCTACGGCGGCAAAATATTTGAAACCGGCGACTACCAAAACGACTGGAGCGGCACCTATGACGGGCAGCCGCTCCCGGTCGGTACCTACTTTTACCAACTGGAACTGAAAGACGGGGAAGGGACGGTTTTGAAGGGGTTTGTGGCGGTTGTGCGATGAGCAATTTTGATTTGAGATATAAGATTACATGATACCAGATTTTAGATTTTAACCACCCAATCTTAAATTTTGAATCATGTAATCTGCCATCTTAAATCTGTCAAAATCAACAGATTAGTGCGATAAACTACTACTATGAGAATTCTTTACACATTCATTTTAGCATTGGCGGCCACCCTCGCCTCAGCCCAGCAGGAGGCCATCCTCTCGCAGTTTTTTTATAATAAAACCCTTTCCAACCCGGCTGCGGCTGGCACGAGCGGCCAACCTTGCCTGACGGCATTTCACCGCCAACAGTGGGCGGGCCTGGACGGTGCGCCCAGTACGCAGGTATTGAGTTTTCATGCGCCCACCTTTGCCGATCGGGTGGGCCTCGGCCTTACCCTGATGAACGACCGCATCGGTTTTTTCAACTCCACATTTATCAATGCGGCATACGCGTATAGGGTGGCTTTTGGCAGTGGCAAACTGGCCATTGGGGTGCAGGGCAGCTACCTGCACCACCGGGCGGACTGGGAGAAAGCCGAGACCATCAGCAGTACAAAGCCATTGGCTGGAGCGGTGGATGCCACGCCCATTTTCAACTTTGGAGCGGGATTGCATTTTGAAAACGAGCATTTTTTCTTGAGTGCCAGCGTGCCGTTTATTTTGGAAAAAGGGCTGGTGAAAGGCAATGAGGGGATTGTGGATGATTTTACCGGCACGGCCCCGCACCTGTTCATCAGTACGGGCGGGCTGGTACCCATTTCGGGCAAGGTGACGATGCGCCCTGCCTTCGCTTCCCGTTTTACCAAACACGCACCTGCTAGCACGGACGTGCATGTGAGTTTTGGTTTTTTGGAAAACAATAAAATATGGCTGGGCGGCACGTACCGTTGGAGCTTGTCGGAAAGCCCCTCCGTCGGCGATGCGCTGATTGCAATGGCGCAATACCAAATTGGCAAGCGGCTGCGGGCGGGCGTGACCTACGATTTTTCCCTAAATAAAATACAGCAGCAAACGGCGGGTACGTATGAGCTGATGCTGGAATACTGTTTCGGTAGCCGGGAGTTGGAAGTGAAGCATCCCCGTTTTTTTTAATCCAACACATTCAACACAAAGCGCTGGTAGTTGTCCAGGCCAATTTGATCACCGCAAGGCCCATCCAACCTTTCCGCAAAATCTGCCAGTGCGGACGATCTGCCGCCATACGATGGCCGGGTTTGCAGCCAATGCGAATTTTGCAGCGCAGTTTTATCGGATACTGTTGCTAAACCAGTCGGGTCGAGAATGGAACTTTCACAAATAGTTGCCACGGTTTCTGCGTCTGCCTTTTCGACAGTTTGAAAATCAAAAGCCAAGCCTACGAATTCTGAGGCCAAGACATTGGCAGTCAAGTCATTTGCCATCGGCTGGCCATCGGCGATTCCTTCCAATGTTAGGGCGTTGTATTTTTGAATCAACAATTCAAGTTGGTGGCCCCGGTGCATGAGGTTGGCTTCGAAGGCAAGCAGGGCGTATAGTTCGTGGTCTGTATTTAGGTTTTTCAAAAAACCAGTAGAAATCATAAAGTCGCCGCCGGGTAGGGCGAATGCCTGAAGCAACGAATCGCTTTTGATGATAAAAACCCGCCAGGGGCGCTCCTGATTCCAGCGGTTGCTGGCCGGGCTTTGCCGATCACGGTGCATGGCATGGGTGGCCTGTCCGTAAAGGGTTTGAACGTACCAATAAATGGAGGTATCGTAAGGCGGTATTTCAGGCAAGAACTGGTAACTATGGAGCATTTCCAGGAGCATTTTGTCACCCAGTTTTTCCAGTTTTTGTTTAGGAAAATCCTCTTTGGTGCGCACTTCCGGCAGTTCGCTCGTACACTGTGCCAGTAAGAAGGAACACGCTAAAAGGATGGCCAGCCGAAGGGGCTGGGGTTTGCCATAGTACATTTGTTTAGTGTTGGGTAAAAGTGTTTGCAAGAGCCTATCAAAATGATGGCAGTTTAGGAAAAACTCAAACTAAAAAAGGGGGGAAGGAAAGCCAAAAATAAGGGAATTCTCCAAAATCTTTCATTTTGTCCAAAGCAAAAAAACTGAGCATCTTTGCCGACACCACAAAATAATTTGCCTTGCAATCTAAAATTTCTCAATTCTGGAATTGGTTTCAACAAAATGAACAACAATACCGAGAGCTGACGGACGTGGAGGCCGCCAAGGAGGCCATGGACAACCACATCCTCGACTTTGGCTTGTTTTCATGGGAAATCGGGGAAGGGACGGCCCGGCCCCACTACTTTACCATTTCTCCCAATGGCGATCCAAAGCGCCTCGAACTCAGTCGCCGAATCATGGATGCAGCGCCCAATTTGCGTGATTGGGAATTTTACTATTGCAAGCCGCCCAAAAACTGGGACTTCAAATTTGAAATGTACGACCGCTACCTCATCAAGCAACAGTTTGATGCTTCCGCCTGGGAGTTTGCTTTGGTGGAACAACCGGAAAACCAAATAGAAATCATCATTAAAACGGACAATCTCGAACCCCTCGACGTGGACGACGAGTTGGACGCAGGGGACTTTGCCATCACCCAGATTTTAGGGGAAGAACTAATTATTGAATATTTGGAGGCATTTGAAATGGTGACGGAATTCGGACCAGAACACCCTGCCGAGCGCTATAAAATGCCGCACTTAAAATACCAGTTTGAAAGAAAGCTCCGCTGAAACACCTTCCATTTTTTTCTTTCTTCAAATTCTTTTCAGTTATTTTTTGGCAGGCAACAAATTTTTCCATTTTTGAGTGTGAAATGAAAGCTAACATGGCTTTCTTTTTTACTTGCATATAAAAAACAACCTTCATGTTGAATACAATTCCTGCCGACGCAACTGCCATCAAGTTTCAGTTTAAAACCTTTGAAAAACTGCCCGTCAAAATCTGGGACGACTCGAACGAAGCTTCCATCCATGTGGCCCGCAGCATTGCCCTCGCCATCCGGCAAAAGCAACAGGACGGGGAGAAAATAGTACTGGGCCTGGCGACGGGTTCATCGCCCATCAAGGTTTACCGGGAACTGGTGCGCCTGCACCGGGAAGAAGAACTCAGCCTACACAACGTCGTTACATTCAACCTCGACGAATATTACCCCATGAAGCCTGAAGCCTCCCAGAGCTACTGGCACTTCATGCACGAGCACCTTTTCGACCACGTGAACGTGCCGAAGGAGAACATCCACGTCCCCAATGGCGACATCCCGATGGAGAAGGTGCAGAGCTACTGCGAGTGGTACGAAAAGCAGATTGACCTCAACGGAGGCATTGATATTCAATTACTTGGCATCGGGCGTACGGGCCACATCGGCTTCAACGAACCGGGGTCCTGGGAGACTTCCACTACCCGCATGGTGCGCCTTGACAACCTGACCCGCCGTGACGCCATTAAGGATTTTGTATTTGAGGAAAACGTACCGACCCGTGCCATCACGATGGGCATCGCCAGTATCATGAAGGCCCGCACTATTTACCTTTTGGCATGGGGGCAGCACAAGGCACCTATCCTACAGGCAGCCATTGAAGAAGCTATTACCCCCTCCATTCCGTCTTCTTTTTTGCAAAAACACAAAAACGTGCGGGTGGTGCTCGACCGGGCCGCTTCTGAAAAATTGACCCGCTCCACTGCACCCTGGCTCTGCGGCATGTGCAACTGGTCGGATGACCTCGCCTGCCAGGCCGTCGTTTGGGTATCGCAGCGCACTGGTAAGCCCATTTTGAAACTGACCAACGAGGATTACAACGAAAACGGCCTGAGCGAACTCATGCTGTTGGAAAATGGCGCTTACGACCTTAACATCAAGATTTTCAACCGTTTGCAACATACCATCACCGGTTGGCCAGGCGGCAAAGCCCTCGCCGATGATACTACCAGGCCGGAACGGGCCAAACCCGCCAAGAAACGCTGCATCATCTTCTCGCCCCATCCCGACGACGATGTGATCTCAATGGGCGGTACTTTCATGCGGCTGGTGGACCAAGGCCACGAAGTGCATGTGGCCTACCAGACAAGCGGCAACATCGCCGTACACGACCACGATGCCCGCCGCTTTGCGGAGTTCTTGCAAGAATTTGGCGAAGACCAAGGCCTGATGTCGGCGGATGTAGCGAAGAATTACAAAAAGATCATCCAGTTTTTGGAAAAGAAAAACCAGGACGAAGCGGACATCCCGGAAGTGCGGGCCATCAAGGGCTTCATCCGGCGGGGCGAGGCAAGGGCAGGGGCACGTTTCAGCGGTTTGAAAGATGCCCAGATTCATTTTCTGGATATGCCTTTTTATGAAACTGGTCGAGTAAGGAAAGGTGAATTGGGCGAGGCGGACATTGAAATTGTCACCAAATTGATAGAACAAATTGAACCGCACCAAGTCTTTGCTGCCGGCGACCTGGCCGACCCACACGATACGCACCGTGTTTGCCTCAACGCCATTTTCGCCGCTTTTGAGCGCTTGAAGGAGCACAAGTGGATGAAAGACTGTTGGTTATGGCTGTACCGGGGTGCCTGGCACGAATTCCCCATCCACGAAATAGACATGGCCGTGCCGATGAGTCCAGATCAGGTGTTGAAGAAGCAAAAGGCCATCTTTATGCACCAATCACAAAAGGACCAAGCCCCCTTCCCTGGCGAGGACGAGCGGGAGTTTTGGCAGCGGGCCAAGGAACGAAACAAGGCGACTGCAGAAATTTACCGCAAATTGGGCCTGGCCGAATACGAGGCGATGGAGGCATTTGCCAGGTGGAAGTTTGAGTGGCAGCCTTGAGGGTTAGTCTTTAGTCCGCAGTTCACTCCCGATAGCTATCGGGATCAGTCCACAGTCCACTGTTTCGAGCATAGCGAGAATTCCGAATTCATTTTGGGACGCCTGTCCGCAATCGGCAGGTTTACGGAAAGGGAGAATGGACTTGCAAATGGCGTCGGAAAAATTTCTAAGGTCGCAAATTGTGACCTTAGAAATTCAGCCGCTAACTTTCTCACTATCAATACAAAAGGCTACTTTGCCCTTTGAAAAAACCAATCAACAATGAGAGAACTCGCACTTCAAAACGACGACCTTTCTTCCGCCATTTTTACCATCAGGGGTCAAAAAGTGATGTTTGATGCGGATTTGGCGATGATTTATGGGGTGGAGACAAAAGTCTTGAATCAAGCCGTCAAAAGAAATGCTTCCAGATTCCCCAGGGATTTTATGTTTCAATTGACAGAAAAAGAATTTGACGACTTGAGGTCACAAATTGTGACTTCAAAATCTTTGAGGTCACAATTTGTGACCTCAAACAAAAGTAGAGGTGGCAGGAGGTACTTACCCTACGCCTTCACCGAACACGGTGCCGTCATGCTTGCCAGCGTTTTGAACAGTCCACAGGCCGTGGAAGCCAGCATCTTTGTTGTGCGGGCTTTTGTAAAACTGCGGGAATTCCTGGCCGGGCAAAAGGAACTCTCCAAGCGGGTGGACGACCTGGAGGAAAAAATAAACGACCTGGAAGAGCGGCACGATGGCAAGTTCCACCAGGTTTTCGAGGTGCTGCGGCAATTGATTCGGCAAGAAAACGAGCCTCGTGAGCCGATTGGTTTTAAGAAAAAATAAGAAATATAATTCGCTACATTCACCCCACCAATCCAAAACAAGCATCAAAACAAACGAAACATGCAACTATCAACTTTAGACTGGTCAATCGTCGCCGCATTTTTCCTCCTTTCGCTGGTCATCGGTCTGGTGGTGGCCAAGCGGGCGGGCGAGAGCGCCTCCGAATACTTCCTTTCCGGCCGTTCCATGCCCTGGTGGCTGTTGGGTTTTTCAATGGTGGCCACTACTTTCAGTGCGGATACGCCCAACCTCGTCACCGATATTGTGCGGAAAAATGGCGTCTCCGGCAACTGGCAGTGGTGGGCTTTCCTGCTCACGGGCATGTTGACCGTTTTCGTTTATGCTAAACTCTGGCGGCGTTCCGGCGTACTCACCGACCTCGAATTTTACGAATTGCGCTACAGCGGCAAACCTGCCGCCTTCCTGCGAGGCTTCCGGGCGCTGTACCTTGGCGTGTTTTTCAATGTAATGATCATGGCCACCGTGTCGTTGGCGGCCATTAAAATTGGGGGTGTGCTGCTGGGTTTGAAACCAATGGAAACTATCCTCATTGCCTCCATCGTTACAGTGATTTATACCTCTTTGGGCGGCTTGACAGGCGTGATTTGGACGGACTTTTTTCAGTTTATCGTCGCCATGATCGGCGTGGTGGGAGCGGCAGTGGTTGTGGTCAATTTGCCGCAAGTAGGCGGCTTGTCGGCCTTGCTTTCCCACCCGAACGTCGTCCCAAAGTTGAGCGTGCTGCCTGATTTCAATGATATGAACGCCCTGCTGCCCTTCCTCATACTCCCCTTGGCCATCCAATGGTGGAGCGTGTGGTACCCAGGAGCCGAGCCGGGCGGTGGCGGCTACATTGCGCAACGCATGTTGTCGGCCAAAAACGAGACACATGCCATTACAGCCACGCTGTTTTTCAATTTTGTCCACTATGCCCTGCGGCCCTGGCCCTGGATACTGGTAGCGCTGGCCTCGCTCATCGTTTTCCCCGATCTGGCTTCTTTAAAAACCGCCTTTCCACATTTGCCGGAAAGCGTTATCAACGACGACCTGGCCTATCCGGCCATGATGACCTTCCTGCCATCGGGCCTGCTCGGCCTCATCGTGGCGGCGCTCATAGCAGCCTACATGTCCACCATTGCCACTCACCTCAACTGGGGTTCGAGCTATGTGGTCAATGATTTTTATAAAAGGTTCATCAAGCCGGAAGCGGGCGACAAAGAACTCGTCAATGTTGGCCGGATTTCAACGGTTATTTTGATGATATTTTCGGCTTTAATTGCCTTGGTTTTGACCAATGCGCTGCAAGCCTTCAACATCCTGCTGCAAATAGGTGCCGGCACGGGGCTGATTTTTATCCTCCGCTGGTTTTGGTGGCGCATCAACGCATGGAGCGAGATTTCAGCGATGATTATTTCTTTTGTAATCGCAGTTTTTTTTGAATTCGGTATGCCCGATTTGCCATCGCATATAAAACTGATTTCCGGCGTGGCCATCACTACCGTTGGCTGGTTGATCGTGACCTTTTTGACCCAGCCTGCCGCCCACGACAAATTGCTTAGTTTTTACAAACTCATCAAACCCCACGCCTCCGGCTGGCAGGCTGTCATCCGCCCGGCCATTGCCAACGGCGAACTAAAGCCTACGGAAGTCGTGGCGGGCAAACTGCCGCTCGAACTGGTGTGCATGGTAGCCGGCTGCTTTCTGGTGTACGGGTCGCTTTTTGGCATCGGCTTTTTGGTGTATGGTGAAATGGGCAAGGCGCTGGCTGGCTTGGTCATCACGGCAGTGGCTGGTTTCGTTTTGGTGAAATCATGGAGCCAAGTAAAGGGGAATAGTTAAATGAAGAATTGCCAATAATTCTGCCTTAAAATTCTAATCATGAATGCAGAAAGGCGCCAATCGCTTTACACCTATTTGGTGCTTTTGGCCATAGCTATCGCCACTGTATTTTATGGCCAATGGTTGTCCCAATATAATGAAAATATTAGGGTATGGAATTGGATCAATATCCTGATCATGCTCATCGGGATACCATTTATATTATTGCAAAAAGAAGCAGGGCTGCCCGAAGTGTGGCAATTCGGTATTTCAAATAAACATCGGCTTTTAATACCTGCCCTTATTGGCTTATTTTTCGGCGCATTGGATGTGTTGGTGATAAAAATAATCATGCACCCTGAGCCTTATGAATCGCTGCCACCCTCTCTACAACCGTTTCCATATTCCATATTTTTATTTATTTCCGGAGCATTTGAAATTGAGGTTTTTTATCGGCTCATACCATTGACACTATTACTAATTGTTATTTGGAAATGGATATTAAAAGGAAAACATTTCTCATGGGTGTTTTGGCCTATTGCCATATTGACAGCAATACGAGAACCGCTTGAACAGTGGCCGACGGGTGCTACATGGTATATCGTGTATGCCATTTTATCTGGCTTTATTTTTAACTTATTGCAAGCCTATTATTTCAAAAAAGCTGGCTTTATGTCGTCCATGATGGTACGGCTTGGCCATTATTTGCTTTGGCATATATTGTTGGGAATTTATGTGGAATATGTTGAATTGGGCAGCTAATATACAGTGCGTCGCCAAGTTTTGAGCATCGGGCCTGGGGCGGTGCAGCCGCCCCAGCGAACCCTTTCCTCCCCGCTGCGGAGCCTCCGGCTCCGCAGCGGGGAGAGGCGCTTTTGGGGGCTTTGCCCCCAAACCCCCATGCCCAAAACTTAGCAGCGTGAGCTATATTTATTTCAAAACAGCACTATGGAATATTTTGACAAAAAACATCCGGGATATTATATTTCTACCGATAGGGAAAAGATGGACGCCATGCTTATCCACCAATATTTATCAAAGGAATCCTATTGGTCGCCCGGCATCCCCTTGGCCATCGTTGAAAAATCCATTCGGAATTCCTTATGCTTCGGCATTTTCGATAGCCAAGGCCAAGTAGGCTTTGCCAGGATAGTGTCTGATTGTGCTACTTTTGCCTATCTGGCCGACGTGTTTATTTTGGAAAAACACCGTGGGCAGGGGCTGTCAAAATGGCTGATGGAAGTCATTGTCAGCCATCCAGACTTGCAGGGCCTGCGGCGATGGATGCTGGGTACACTGGACGCCCATAGGTTGTACGAAAAATTCGGCTTCATGCCCTTGGCCAACCCCGCCAGGTTCATGGAGCGCCATTTTCCAGATGTGTATCAAAATAAAGTCAGTTGACAAGAGATATTATGACAAGCGAAAAAGGCGGTTTCACCATTTCCACCGACCCGTCGAAACTTGATAAGAGCTTGATACACAGGTTCCTGTCAGAAGATTCCTATTGGGCAGAAGGCACCACGGTGAACGAGGTAGGAGACACGATGGACGGCTCGCTCTGCTTTGGGGTGTACCGGGGCGAACTGCAAGTGGGGTTCGCCAGCGTGGAAACGGACTATGCCAGCTACGCTTATCTGACCGATATTTTCATCGTGGAGGAATACCGTGGGCAGGGCCTTTCGCAATGGTTGATCGAGACCATTCTTTCCCACCCTGATTTGCAGGATTTGGACAGTTGGATGCTCATTACGGAAGATGCGCAGGGGCTGTATGAAAAGTTTGGTTTTAGAGCAATTCCTGGCAGCCCAGGGCACATGGAAAGGCGGAAGCAAGCAAAAGATTAAATCTATAATCGCTAAATTTGTGGAAAATAGATTCATGAAAAAAAGACTCCATTGGAAATCTTTCTCCTCATTTAAGGAGATGGAAAAATACGGTGACGAGCTTTTCCAGTCACTTACCCCCAGTCAGCGCTGGGAAAGGTTCTTTGGCTTACTCGCTGTTCGCTTCGCTTTAGGTACCAAGCCCAAACCCATTGACCCCAGTTCTTTTGTTTTAAGAAGAAAAAATGATAACATTACCTGATGATTATTTAGCTTTTTTTAAGGCATTGAATCAATCTAATACCCGATACCTCGTGGTCGGGGGAATGGCTGTGGTATTGTATGGAGTTGACCGGACAACAGGAGATATGGATATTTGGGTTGAAAATTCACCAGAAAATCTAAGGTCTTTGGCACAAGCATTACTTTCTATGAATTATGAACCTGATGATGTTACCAATGCCATTAACGCTTATAGGAATGATGGAAAACTGACTATAATTCTTGACGAAAAATTTCCTATAGAACTGCTCCCCTCCTATTCTTCTTTTATAAAATTTGATGAGGCTTATGATAAGAAAATTAACACTGACTTCATAGGCGTTCCATTGTATGTCGTTGATCTTGACACATTAATAGACATGAAAATTAGGGCTGGCAGGGAAAAAGACTATTGGGACGCAAAAATGTTGAAAGACAAAAAGAACAACTTATAGCCCCATGAACATCAACGGCCAACCCTACCGCACTATTTGGCTCAAACCCAACGACCCCGCTACGGTTCAAATCATTGACCAGCGCCACCTGCCTCACCATTTTATCATCGAAGATTTAAAAACCTTGGAAGACGCCGAAACGGCCATCCGTGACATGCACGTGCGGGGGGCACCGCTCATCGGCTCGGCGGCGGCTTACGGCATGTACCTCGCCGCTAAATCCTTGCAGTATGACAAGCACTTTGATGAAAAAATAAGGGAAGCATCAGCCCGCCTCAAAGCGACCAGGCCCACCGCTGTGAACCTCGCATACGCTGTGGATCTATGCCTTTTCAACCTAAAAAAAGCAGATTCGAGAGAGGCTAAAACTGCTGCCATCCTTCAAACCGCCCACGATGTTACCGAAGAGAGCGTGGAACACTGCCGCTGCATCGGCCAGCATGGTTTGAGTTTAATTGAAAAAGTACATGCCGAAAAAATCAGAAACAGTAAACCAGAAATTGTCAACATCCTCACCCACTGCAACGCCGGCTGGCTCGCCTGCATTGACTTTGGCACTGCCACGGCACCCATTTATGCAGCCCACGAAAAGGGAATCCCCGTGCATGTTTGGGTGGACGAGACCCGCCCTCGTAACCAGGGCGCTTCGCTCACTGCCTTTGAACTTAAAGAACACGGCGTGCCGCATACGGTGATAGCCGACAACACGGGCGGCCATTTAATGCAACATGGCATGGTGGACATGGTCATCGTTGGCACCGACCGTACCACCCGCAGCGGCGACGTGGCCAATAAAATAGGAACCTACCTGAAAGCACTCGCTGCCAAGGATAACCAGGTGCCCTTTTACATTGGCGCTCCTTCTTCTTCGATTGACTGGAAAATAAGGGACGGGCTGAAAGAAATACCCATTGAGGAGAGAAATGCAGACGAAGTGAAATGGATAAGCGGGATGGGCAAGGATGGGAAAATCAGGGAAGTGTTGCTGACACCAGCGGAAAGCCCGGCGGCGAATTATGCTTTTGATGTAACCCCTGCAAGGCTGGTGACGGGCCTGATTACCGAACGGGGCGTTTGCGAAGCAAGTGAAGAAGGATTGCTCAGATTGTTTCCGGAGAAGGGTTCATAGTTCATCATACCTTCATCATTTCGTGTAAAATGCCCTCCTTCATCGCATAGGCCGAAGTGACAATCTGGCGGATGCCTGCCTTGCGCACGATGTAATCAATCAAGACAAAGGCGACGACTATCAGCTCTGCCCGTTCGTTCGGGATTTTGGGCATGGCAAAGCGCTGTTTGAGTGAAGAGGTAATAATTGGGCCGTGAATTTTATAATAATCATTGGAAGAAATGACAGAATAAAGTGGATAATGCTTCTTTTCCAACAGCAAATCTTCCACTACTTCAAATGAGCCGGACGCCCCAAACAACAAAGGCGTTTCATGGTGGTGTAGTACCTCAAAAAGTGGCTGAAGCGCCTGCTCCAAGTGCCATTCAAGCGATAGCAGGTCGCCCTGGCTGATAGGGTCGTTTTTTTGAAAACCAGAAAAAAGCACCTGTACGCCAAGGGGGAAACTTTGTGCCCAAAAAACCTCTTGCTCACTGGCGATGATAAACTCCACGCTGCCGCCGCCGATGTCCATGATCAAACCCTTGCCGTCAAAAGGCGGCACGGCCTGCATGACGCCAAGGTGGATGAGCCGGGCCTCTTCGTCCCCACTTATCAATTTTATTTCCACGCCCGTTTCCCGGCGCACAGCCTCTATGAAATCACGCCCGTTGTCGGCCCGGCGGAGCGCCTCGGTACCAAAGGCCATCAACTTTTCCACCCCGTTTTCTTCTAGTATTTTTCTGAACAGATGGATGCATCCGATACCACGCTGGAAAGGAGCGTCGCCAATATGGTGCAGGCCCTCCTGCCCCAAGCGGACGTATTGCCGTTCCTTGAAGAGTGTTTGGAAAGTGCCATCAACATTTGCTTCAGCAATGAGGATGTGAAAGGTGTTTGTGCCGCAATCTATAACGCCAAGGCGCATGAGGGTGTATGGTTACAAGGTTGAGTAGTTATCTGTGGCTATTTGACATGGGCAAAGCCTTGTGGCCAGCTCATTGCCCAAAGTTTTCCTGCCGCATTTTCAGGGCTTGTTGTATCTGGTTGTTGAAATATTGGACGCCCTCCTCGGTCATGTAGTTGGCGTATTTTTTTTCTTGTTTTTCATAAAAAACAAAATAAGTACAGCCCGTGCTGAAATAGAAATCGCCTTCCAGCACGATGTCGCCGTTTATCTGCCAGGTTATCCTTCCGGCGGCCTTGCACTCTGGCTTCAGCGGGGCGGGGTCTTCGGCAATGTGGCGCACGGAAAATTGGATAGGCCCCTTGTCGGTCATGCTCATGGTAAAGGGGTAATTGTAATAGATATAGTCCACCTGGGTGCCTTCCTTGAATATTTTTTCCAAAAGCCCCAACGGGACGCTCGGCAGGGTTGGGGCTGGCGTGGCAGTAGGCACTGGGGCTTGTTCAGTGCTTTGGTTTTGATTGGCGGTAGCCGGTTGGTTTTCGGGAGCTTTGGCCGGCTCGCCGCATTGCATCAGCAGGATGGATATGGAAAACAATAAAAGATACCGCATCATAATATTGAATTTGCGAGGCAGGTGAAAAATTAAAGACCGACAATTTCTTGTTTTATCTAAAACATTGATTGTCAATAATCCAGCTTTCTCCCTTCCCCTTTATACCATTCAAAATAGCTTAGGGGGCCAAGATAGGAATTTTGAAAAAACTAAAAGAAGGCGAAGCAGTTTCCACCGCCAATACGGCAGAGTTCCTACCTTAGCTTGCCTTTTCCGATAAAACCCTTTCCCACACAACAAATTTAGCGTTCAACCACTAACTTGAATGAATAAGATAGCAGTACTTACATCGGGCGGCGATGCCCCAGGCATGAATGCATGTATCCGGGCCGTCGTCAGGACGGGATTGCATTTTGGGCTGGAGGTTTTTGGGATAAAACGGGGCTACGAAGGCTTGATTGACGATGAAATAGTGCCCATGCGATCAAACTCCGTGAGCAATATTATTCAACTCGGCGGCACGATTTTACAAACTGCCAGGAGCAAGCGTTTTTTCACCCCGGAAGGCCGCCAGGCTGCTTACCAAAATATCATCAACAAAGGCATTGAAGGTATCGTGGTCATTGGCGGCGACGGTACTTTCCGGGGTGCCGATATTTTTTCAAAAGAACACCCCGATATTCTCATCGTGGGCTGCCCCGGCACTATTGACAACGACCTCAACGGAACCGATTACACCATCGGCTACGACACGGCCACCAATACGGCCATGCAGGCCATTGACAATATCAAAGACACGGCGGATTCGCACAACCGCTTGTTTTTCATCGAAGTAATGGGACGGGACGCAGGGTTTATTGCTTTGCGAACCGCCATCGCCACGGGGGCCGAAGCTGTGCTGGTGCCAGAGACCCGCACCAATTTGGATCACTTGGTGGAGCGGCTGGAATTCCACTACCGCCGCAAAAGGAAAACCTCCGGCATCGTTATCGTGGCAGAAGGCGACGATGCGGGCGGTGCGGAAAAAGTGGCCGCCGCCGTGAAGGAGCGTTTTGACTACTATGAAATAAAAGTGGGCATACTCGGCCACATCCAACGGGGCGGAAAGCCGACCTGCCTGGAGCGGGTACGTGCCAGCCAAATGGGCCTGGAAGCCGTCAAGGCGCTGCGGGCAGGCGAAAAAGGCGTAATGATTGGCGTGGTGAACAATGTGGTGACTTATACAGCATTTGAAAATGCCATTAAACACCACAACGACATCAGCCCCGTGCTGCTGGAGATGGTGGAGATTTTGTCATAAATGTCATTGGTCATTTGCCATTAGTCATTGGCGTTATAGCTGCGTTTTATAGATGAACGTCATTGAATGTCATTAGTCATTGAGGTCATTTTGTTGAAAATCAGCTACTTACACTTTGTTGACTATCAATTTCAAATGCGATTATCTTTAAAAAATGTCTAATGACAAATGACCCCAATGACAATTCTATATGGAACAACACCAAAAAAGGATCCTTTCGAGCCTTCGGCTACCGTTTCAGTTCGTTGTGCTGATATGGGCCGTGCATTTTTTCCAGGTCGTCACCGCAACTGACTTTGGGAGCTACGGTTTGTTCCCCAGGGAATTCTTTGGGTTGAGGGGGATTGTTTTTGCGCCACTCATCCACGACGACCTTCGGCACCTGATTTCCAACTCTGCCCCGATTTTCCTTTTGGCGGTGATGATCATGTACTTCTACCGCCGGGTGGCTGTGCGCAGTATGCTGATGATTTATTTGTTGACGGGCGTTGCTGTTTGGCTGTTTGGCCGGAGGGTGTTCCACATAGGGGCAAGCGGGGTGGTGTACGGGTTGGTGTCCTTTGTCTTTTGGACGGGCATTTTCAGGCGCAGCCTGAAATCCATCATCCTCGCCTTGATTGTTACTTTTCTTTACAGCGGATATTTTTTGGGCATTTTGCCCAACCAGGAAGGCATATCGTGGGAAAGCCATTTGCTGGGCGGGCTCGTCGGCATTTTCACGGCTTATTGGTACAAGGAAGAAATAGAAGCAGACGAGCATAAAGAACCGCCAGCTTGGGAAAACGAGGCAGAAAATCAGTCCTTTTTCCTTGACCGGGATGTTTTTGAAAAAACAAAAGAGCAGCGGGAGCGGGAACGACAGCAGGAGGGCCATTAAATGAAAGCCAATAAAAAAGCCCTGCAAGTATGGAAACTTGCAGGGCTTTTTTATTGGGCCGCATCTTCTGCTGCTACGAAAGGAAGGCCGCTTTCGGTTGTAGTTTCACGTATTGGAACACCTTGCGCAAGGGCTTGAGGAAGGTCGTATAAGGCCGAGGCTTCAGGTTGTTCTTTTTCCAGGCCAGCCTGTCTTCCAGGTTGGCAATCAGGCGGTTTTCCATCCAGCGGTTGCCGGCACCGTTGATGCGCATTTTCACCATACAATAAGGAATGTAGTGGGTGGAAATGTGGTGTTTGTACAACAATCTCAAAATCAGTTCGTAATCGCCGGCAAAACGGAAGGTCGGGTCGAAAACGCCGTATTTTTCCAAAACGGAACGCCTTACAAAGAAGGTTGGGTGCGGTGGCATCCAGCCGTTCAGGAAGCTTCGTTCGTTGCATTGGCCGGCCCGCCAAAAGCGGATCACCTTGTTCGTGTCTTCTTCGCTCACATAGCAAAGGTCGCCATAAACAGAGTCGGCGTCATTTTGCTCGAATGCTTCGTTGACCCTTTCCAGTACTTTGTTGCTCACGTAGCTGTCGTCAGCGTTCAGGAAGCCAATCACATCGCCCGTGGCAGACCGGATACCTTTGTTCATGGCATCGTAAATGCCGTAATCAGGTTCGATGATCAGCTTTGAAATCTTCTCTTGGTATTTTTTGACGATCTGTGGAGTATCGTCTCTGGAGGCTCCATCCACCACAATGTACTCAATGTCCTT
The DNA here is from genome assembly GCA_041741095.1 of Saprospiraceae bacterium. Lineage (GTDB taxonomy): Bacteria > Bacteroidota > Bacteroidia > Chitinophagales > Saprospiraceae > UBA6168. The sequence goes on along the minus strand of JBGSKQ010000087.1, from coordinate 89,538 downwards.
GTGACTTTGGCTTAGCACGCAGTTGATAGTGTCTTCAATGGTTTTGGCACTGTTGTAACTAACAGTGATAATGCTAATTTTCATAGGATGCAGGGGAATTTAATGTTTGTTCATAAGTTCATTCGTGTCGAAAGCCCACAGTTTTTGGAAATGGATAACAAACCAAGCTTTGTGAATAAGCTCTTTTGGAACGGGATGCTGGATTCTAGTGATACAATACCTCCAAGAAGGGGGATTAGGAGGCATATTGATCAAATAATTTGAAGAGCAGGATAGATATGACCGAGGGGCAAATATAATTGTTTGGACATAAAAACAAAGCATTTTGATCGGTAAATAATTTACTTGCATGTCATGTTTTCGCCCATCAAAGGGTTTGGAGGTAAATGGCGCTTGGAAAATGCTTGCCACCGGCCGCCCTAAGCCCTTTTTGGTTGGCTTGGGGCTCGTATATGTGGAAAAGATTTTTCAATACACCCGGCGCTTCGTAATGCAACATACTCAGTGATGTCCGTACGTCACAATGTTGGTTATGGATTAAAAAAGCGTGCAGCAAGGTGCTTTCCGCCCAAAAAAACAAGTCACCACCGAGCACATCACGTTTGTAATCATAAGGGAAGAAAATGTCGTGAAAATGTATCCACACCTGCGGGCTCAATCTGGGCAAAACTTCCAACAATATACGGTTGACTTCGCTGCCGGGTTTCACGGTGTGGGTAGAATCTACGAAGAAAAAATCATTTTTATTCAAATCTGTTAAGATTTGCAAATCAACCTTTTGCGCCTTTTCTCTTACCAGATTAATTCGGCCTTCCAGGCTTGCTTTTTCTAAAAAAGGCATAGGGTAAGGCTCCACACAGACCACTTCCGGCTGGTATCCAGCATCTTTCGCCGCCTGCAAAATGATGGAAGTGGACACGCCGCAGCCTACCTGCACGATTTTCGTGGGCTTTTTTGTCCGGATAAAACAATACAGGAATTCCGCTTCGATAGGGCCGTAGCCGCCGTCTTCCCCGTTTTCCCGGATGGCCGTTTGGTGAATATCCATGCCCGGCAACGCTTTCGTCAGTTCGTCAGGGCAGCATATTTTAGCAAATTCCACTTGGCTCGAAATTTCGCAACCCGACACGCCGTGCATCGAAGAAGGAGCCTGCCAATAGGGATCCTTCCTCAACTCGGCAATGTCGGGGATCTGCGAGTAAAAATGGTGGGGGAGAATACTAACGCCGAGGCGTTGAGCTTTCTCAAAGAGCAGCCTGAACAATGATTTCAGGCGGTTTTTTATTGCACGTTTCATTGGAACGATGACCTAGAAACGATGAACTATGAACAGGGATTCTTCATCTTGCCATTTGTTCATATTTCGCTGTTTAGCATTCATCGCTATTTTACAAACATTTTAATAGCCACCTTTTTGGCAAATTGGAAGGTCTTGGGAAAGGTGGTTTCCACTTTGAAAATAGCCTTGTTCTTGGCCTCGTCCAAATCCTTGGGGAAGTTCAAGTTTATGCCGTTCACCTTTTTCAGTTTCAGTGGCTTGACGATAGATTGAAACTGCATAAAACGGGTGGATTCAGGTATATAATGTCCCGTGATGGAATTGCGGGAATATTGTGGTTCAAAAGTGGCCAACGAACCATGTATGGTCTTACCTCCCCAAAAGAGGACATCCCCCTTGCGCAAGGCCGGGGCTGTACATTCGAGGTGGAAGTCTTGGATGATGTTTTTCACCAAGTTTTTATATCTGTCGTGGTGGAAGGCGATATCAAAATCGCCGCCATTCTTTTTGATATCAATTTTGTGGCTGGTGGGGTAAATGTAAAAACGCCCTCCAGCGGGGTGGATGTCTTCGAGCGCCAGCCAGATGCCTATCATTGCACCGTCCCTTTCGGAGTCCAGGTAGTAGCAGTCCTGGTGTGCCCAGGTGACAGGATTCCCCTCAAAATACATGGATTGCACCAGCTTGGCAGACTCGCCCATCAGGGCCTTCAAAGCTTCTTGGAGGTTTGGGTGTGACAGGATGCCCACGCCTGTTTTACGGAAATTGGAGAAATGGTGGCTGTCCACCGATTGGAGGTTCAGGATGGAGTTGAGCATAAAACCCGATTCGGTGTATTTATGCTTTTCGGGATTGGCGCTGGCTTGCCGATAGATAAAACCTTTGTAGGGTTTTACCTCTTGCCTGAAATTCTGCAACAGCTCATTGCATTGCTCCCTGGGTACGAGGTTGCGCACCACAACATAGCCATTGTCGTCGAAGTAGCTGCGCAGATCCTCCTCCGACTTCAAGGCGAGATATTTGTCAGATGCCTCGTCCACGATTTGTGGGATGTGCAAAGGGTTGCCTAAGGGGCATGTGCCTGTGTAAGTTGATGATTTAACCATGGTGGAAAATGATTTTGTGATGTGAATGTTGATAGTTTGGAAAGAAGCAGCATTGTGTTGTTGATTATCATTTTAAGTGGTCTTAGTTTTTGTGAATCTGGTATAGGTAGCATTACTGGCTAATTGGCCTGCGGCTGACAATGATGTTCCCCAGCACCAGCATATCCATTTGTGTGCGGAGGAAACATTCCAGGGCGTGTTCGGGCGTGTTCACGATGGGTTCGTTTTCGTTGAAAGAAGTATTGAGCAGAATGGGAACCCCGCTCTTTTTGTTAAAAGCCGAAATCAGCGCATGGTAGCGTGGAGAATCCTGTTTTTCCACTGTTTGCAGCCTGCCGGTTCCGTCCACATGCGTGACGGCAGGGATGACCTCCCTTTTTTCGGGGCGGATGCGGAACACTTTTTCCATAAAAGGCACGTCGTCCACCTGTTCAAAATAGTCAGCCGTATATTCTTTCAAAATGGAAGGCGCAAATGGGCGGAAGCTTTCACGGCGCTTGATTTTCGCATTGAGCAAATCCTTGGCATCGCCCCGGCGTGGATCCACGATGATGGAGCGGTTGCCCAATGCCCTCGGCCCAAACTCTGCCCGACCCTGGTACCACCCCAACACGGAGCCACCCACCAAAGCATCTGCTACCGTGTCAAACAGTTTTTCATCAGGCACTTCGGCCACATGGAATTGGCTGAGATCCCTTGTTTTCAGATATTCCCTTATTTTATCATTGGAGAAAAAAACGCCCGTATAGGCCTGGTGCTTGAAGGGCGAGCGGGGCCTTCCCAAATCGTGGTGCAGATAAAACAATGCCGACCCGACGCAGGTGCCGCCATCATGGCCAGCAGGCGGCACGAACAAGCGCTCGAAAGAAGTATTGGCCACCACCTTGCCGTTGGCCACAGAGTTTTGGGCCACCCCACCGGTAATGCACAGGTTTTTCAGGCCTGTTCTTTTGTACAAATTTTCCGCAATATGGTAAATGGTCTCCTCTGTCACCCGCTGCACAGAGGCTGCAAGGTTCCGGTGGAAATCCGTCAGCGGTTCCCCTTTTTGGCGGGCTGGGCCAAATTTGCTCACCAAGTAGTCACTGTAATGAGTGTTGATAAAAGGTATCCCCTGTTCGTCAATCCTGCCCCAGTCGCCATGCCTTACGCTGCCCAGGTATTTCAGGTTCAACTCAAAAAGGCCGTCCTTTTTCAATTGGATGATGTCCCAAAGCTTTTTCATCAAATCCGGATCGGGCGTACCGTAGGGCGAAAGTCCCATCACCTTGTACTCGTCGCCGTAGTGCGGAAATCCCAGGAATTGGGTGAAACTGGTGTAGAAATACCCGATGCTGTGCGGAAAGGTCACACTGTCAATGACATTGATCTTATTACCCTGGCCCATACCCCGCATGGTAGAGGTAAAATCGCCCATGCCGTCAATGGACAAGATGGCCGATTCCTCAAAAGGCGACACAAAAAAGGCACTGGCCATGTGGCTGCGGTGGTGTTCTATAAACTTTATTTCCGCCTTGATGGGTGTGCCGTTGTAGCCCAGGGCATGGGCCATGTCTTCCTTGATGGTACGCACCCCGCCAATGTGCTCGGCCCTGGATTTGATGGCTTTCACCGAGACACGGTTTTTGAGCGTGTGCATGATTTTGTAGCCAAACTTTGCCCAAGGATTTCGAGAGACGGTGATCACATCCACTTCGTCCAATCTGATTCCAGCTTCGTCCAGGCAAAATTTCACGGCTTCGGTGGGCAGGCCTGCCCAATGCTTGATGCGGCGTATGCGCTCCTCTTCGGTGGCCGCTATCAGTTCTCCGTCCTTGTAAATACATGCGGAAGAGTCGCCATGGTAGGCGTTGATTCCGAGTGTGTACATCATTAAAGTTGTTTTGGTTTATACATCTACACAGCCTCGGCCTTCCGTATTGGAGACCGTAGAGCTTCATCATCGGTGGGTTTGGGATGTTTATCGTTTCGTTGTTCGTCTATTTTTATGTCAATGAGCAAGCGATACCAAAATGCTTGTAGGAAATGAAAAATAAATCCCTGCTTGCCGTCCAAAAATCCCAGTTTGAAAAAATACCGCCAGGTGAAATAAGCCATTGGCCGCACGAACAGGGGCATTTTCCACCATAAACCCCTAAACCATGCCATGCGCTCGTCGGGGTTGCCGAAAAACTTGGTTTCGGTAGCGTGTGCCCTATCGCCCGTTTTCCGCTCCATTTCCTCCTGAGCCTGTAGGGTGCTGTATTTGTTGTGCTTAGCTATCCAAAATTCTATCTCGTTTTCCTTTAGGTTTTCTTCAATCAAATAGCCCGTTTTCCAAAGCAAAGTGCCACCCGGCACGATGAAGCGGTGGTCCATGTTTTGGTTCAGGTCCGAATGCCCGATACCCGTGCGGAACATTTTCAGGAGGTATTTTGGAAAATAACCACCGTGCTTTATCCACCTGCCTTTGAAATAGTTTTTTCGGTTGAAAAAAATGCCGTTCACTGAAGCTGGCACCTCTTTATCTTTAAAATTTTTCAACAAAGCCAACAACTCCGGGGTCACGATCTGGTCGGCGTCCAGGCCGATTGTCCAGGGCGTTTTAATGGGGAAATGATGAAGTGCAAAATCCCATTGTTTCGGATGGTTGACAAAGGCATTGTAGGCAATTGTTGCCCCTAATTCCCTTGCTATTTCAAGTGTTGCATCCGTGCTTCCGCTGTCCAAAATGAAAACCGGGGCCTCCAGCGGGGCAATGGAAGCAAGCAGCCGTGGCAGGTGCTGCTCCTCATTGAAAGTAAGGATGACAAAGGTGAAATCCGCCAAACGTGGCCCGTGGCCCGTGGACTGTGGACTGATCCCGATAGCTATCGGGAGTGAACCGTGGACTGAAGCCTGACTATACACGCTGCGATAGCTTTTGGTATTCCCTTACATATTGATCCGTAAGGTTTTTGGGAGAAAAATCTTTTTCAATGATGGCGGGCGCTTTAAGCCTGATGGCTGCCAGTTTTTCTTTTTGTTGAAAAATAGCATCCAGCTTGCTGGCTATATCGGCTGCCGTAGTGGAACAAGTCCATCCCAGGCCATTTTCCATTACATAATTTGCCAGCCCCACTTCCTCCGAAATCATCACGGGGGTGCCAGTGGAAAGCACCTCGATCACCACATTGGCAAAATTTTCATTGAAGGAAGGCAGCACGAACAGGTCGGCATTTTGATAAAAACTAAATTTCTCCTCGTCAAAAAGCTCACCTACCCATTCCACTTTTTCGCTGATGCCTTTTTCTGTTGCCAAGTTTTTCAGCTTCGCAATGTAATCGGCCTCGCCCATGCCCGCTATTTTTAACCTAATGTCGAAATGCACCAGGCTCAAGGCTTCTATCAAGCCTTCCAGGTTTTTTTTGGGATGAATGCGGGAGAGGAAAATAAGAGTAGCTGGAGACTGCGAACTGAAGTCTGAAGACCGAAGACTGTGGACTGAATTTGCCGTTTGTATAAAATTGGGCAGCACAAAACTCTCCGTGCCAATATGCGCCGCCTCTTGCTGTTCCGCTTCTGCCGTCAGGTGAAGGCGTGTCTTTTTTAGGAGAAACTTACCTATCGTGCGGTGAAAAATGGCCTTCCCCGATGAGCTGTTTTGATCAAAAGTAAAACCGCTCAACATGCCCCTAGGCGATAGCACGGGCTTCACCCCACGAAGCCAGCACGACAACACACAAAGTATGACAGGAATATTCCACCAGGAATGGATGTGTACGGCGTCGTAGCTTTTGCATTTTTTGAAAACATGCCAAATGAGCGCCGGGGCGAGGTGCGTGTGGTCTTTCGTGTAGCGGTGGTAATATATAGTCGGCACACCGTCCACGTTTTGCACAGTTCCCTTTGGCACATCGAGTTCGTTGGGGCCATTGGCGGTGGTGGTCAGCATGAGCACATCGTGGCCAGCTTTTGCCAAATTTTCGCACAGCAAACTGACGGAAAAAATAGGCCCTCCATAAATATATGCCGGCTTGTAAGTGGGGATGATGTGCAGGATTTTCAAAAGGGGGATAGTTTGGGTTAGTTTGATAACGTCGTCGGGGTTTTGAACCCCGACGACGCTTAAAGATGCCTTATTGGGCCAAATCTAAATGGGCAGTATCTGCCGTGAGCGCAGATTTGTTTTCTAATATATTTCCGAGCACGGGCGCCAATTGCCCGGCGATTTCCCGGTGGCCTTCAGGGCTGGGGTGCGAGTCGCCTTTTAGGCGGATGTTATTATAGGGCAAGGTTTTCCGCATATCCAACAATTCAGCAGGCGAAAGCACTGAACTTATCTCTTCGTCAAAATCGCTCTCCTCCCCATCGGGCAGATAAACCGTGAGGAATGGAATGGAATGGGCATCACAAAAAGCTTTCATTTCCTGCAAAAAACGCAGCGTGATTTGCCTTTCTTTTTTCTTCAAATCTTCGTCCAGCGGCAAGGCGTCCTTTTCCGGATCGGCCAGCCCTTTATTCACCAGTTGGCCATTTTCTATTTCAAAATGCGGGTTTTGCCGCCCCCATGATTTTACCAAATCCAACCATTCCTTGCGGACGTAGTTGCGGTGCAGGTGATGCGTGATAAAACCGTACACGACCATTTGTACGTCGTCGGTGCTTTGAAGCTCTTTCTGCAATTGGAGCCATGACTGCGCCGTGCCCCAGGCCATTGTACAGCCATTGATCATTTTATAGGACGGAAAATTTTCGCCCAAACGCCAGATGAAATTCTCGTCGTCCTTCACGCCGTGGCCGAAAGAAAAACTGCCGCCGATGAATAGGACTTTTGGCAAATCGTAACTGCCGGGCGTCACCCGATGGCCCTCCTCATCAATGTGGTATTTTACCCTAAAACCATACGGCTGGAAGTGGCGACCAACAGCATTGGGCTTGAGCTTCCAGCCGAACAAGGTGTCCATTTCAAAAATGCCAATTTCAGCTTCCCCGAAAATGTTGTTTTTGGCTTGCCAGCTTTTCAGCACGATGGCCTTGGTGAACGTTCCGTCGCCATATTTCACAAAACTGCCCAATCCCAGCACCAGCGCCAGTGCAAAAATGGTCGAACCCGCCATCAGGGCTATTTTTTGCAAAAAGGTAACCTTCGTATGCTTTTTTTCAGCCAAACTTATTGCTGGATTTTTTCGGTGGACACCTGCACGGGCATTGCTTGTGACAGCATTTTTTGAAGAATGGGCGCAAGCTGTTCGGCTATTTGGCGGTGGCCGTCAGCAGTGGGGTGGCCGTCCACGCCATTGTTGATGCTGGCGTAGTCAATGGAGTTTCTCAAGTCAATAAAATGCTCAGAACCAACCGTTTGCACGATTTCATTGGCAAAATCATGCCCCTTGTCATCGGGCAAATAGGCTATCAGGAAAGGTATTCCACGCTCATCGCAGGCGGCCTTCATCTCTGCTATTAACAATTGGGTCACCTCTTTCTCCTTCGGTACCAAAACCGATTCATCGGCAAGCCCGTCCCTGGATTTATCGGACAGGCCATGCTGTACGATTTTACCATTTTCGGCTTCCACATGGACGTTTTGACGGCCGTATTTTCCCAACATGTCCAACCAGGATTGACGCCGGTAGTTGCGGTGACGGTGATGGCCGATGAAGCCATACACCACCAGCCGGATGTCCTGGTTTTGTGCCAATTCTTCTTGCAGCCGGAGCCAGGCCTGCACGGTGCCCCAGCCATTGGTCGCCGCATTTACCACCTTATTGGAAGTGAAATTTTGGGAAAGGAGCATGGGGTAAGCCTCATTGTCTTCCACGCCGTGGCCAAAGGTAAAACTACAGCCGAGCACGAGGATTTTTGGCAAATCATAAGTACCCTTTGTCACCCGGTTCCCTTTTTCGTCAATGTGGTATTTGACGTTGAAGCCATAAGGCTCAAACTGCCTGCCGGACGAGGAGGGTATGTGGCGCCAGCCATACGTGTCATCGAGATGGTAAATCCCGATTTTCGCAGGGCCGAGCCACTCGTTTTTCATGTACCAGGCTTTCAGCACCAGCTTGCGGTTGAGCCGCTCGCCGCCTATTTTGACAAAATGCCCGGCCACGGCCACCATACCCAAGGTCAGGAAAGTGGAAAACAGCACGAGGGCCAGTTTCTGCTTCCAGGTGATGGTGGTTTTTTGTTCCTTTTCAGCCATTGTTCAAAGCTGATTTGGACAGGTTATAGCCCCCGTTTTTACCAGACATGCTCCAGATCTTTGTCTATGTATTTGTGGCTGCGCTTGGTCCAGTAAGATTCTGTTTTCTTCTTTAGTTGCAGCGTATCCTTGCTGAACATCCTGTAAAGCAAGGCGATAGGGAACAGAAAGAGGAAAAAAATCGCCGAAAGCAGCACTTTCGACATGACCCAGCCCATGCCGTCGGCCAGTTTGTACCAAGCCCAGTGAATCCACTTGGCGATGGAAGGAATGAAAGCCCCGATAATACCAATGGCGATGGCAATGGTAATGAGGACTTTTACATGGTAAACGAACCAGAAAACGAGCAGGCCCGTCATGATGACAAGGCAGGTTTCCTGGTATTTTACTTTAGCAGTAGTCATTGTTGGATGGTTGAATGGTTAGATGGCCACATGGTTAAACGGTAAGACCATTCAGCCATGTAGCCACTTTCAAAATTTTAGAACAAGGTGTAGATAAATGGTGCGACTGCACTGCTGCCACCGATGACGATGAGCACACCAATGAGCAACAAGACAATGATGACAGGCATAAGCCACCACTTTTTGCGCTCTTTTAGGAAGTTCCAAAGGTCTTTTACGAAATCCATTTTTTGCAGTTTTATTGCCCCGGCTGTTGATTTTTGAAGGTCAGCATCGTGCCGGAACGGGTGGTGTAAATTATTGTGAATGATTTTGATCCTTTAGGATCATATTCAGTGCCAATGACTATTTGTCCTGGGCACTGTGTTAAATTAAGTATCTACGGAAGCAAATAAAATCGTTTCCTCGTGGTGGATGGTAAAATGGTCAATAAAAAATTTGTAGCCAAGGTGCAATTCGTTTAAAAACTGGGGTATTCTAAAAAAATCTTTTACGTCGTGGTACAATGCTATGGCTAGTTTGGGCCTGTGCTTCAACAAGGTGTTTTTAGCTCCTTTCAATGCCTCCAATTCGGCACCCTCAATATCCAGTTTGATAAAATCCAACTTTTCGATATTGTGTTGTTGTATAAAATCATCAATGGCCATGGTTTGAGTCTTGCCCGAATACTCATCCGGCTTCTCGAAAAAGACTTTGCTGGCTGGCCCATCGTCCACAAAAAACATTTTTTTATCGCTCACTGACCATAGCGGATTTTCTAAAATTTCAATATTTTTATGGTTAGGGTTTAATGCTGTGTTTTTATTAAAAATAGAAATATTGCCCGGAATAAACTCAAATGAATATACTCTCCCCGATTTCCCGGCGTGGTGCGAAAAAAACAAGGCCGTATCGCCCCAACAGCCGCCGCCGTCAATGACCGTATCGCCTTCGTTTACTTGTATTTCAGTATTGCCAATATTGTATTCATATTGCTTCAGGACAAAATCCGTGTAGATACCCTGGCTGTTGAAATACAGCTTAATAGGGTAGCCAATATTCCCCAGGTCGAATTTAAACAATTTGAAATTTTCAAAACCCGGTTCAATGTATTCCTTTACATCGGCCAGATCCTCTATTTTCTTAATCCCAAGCCAATAGTCGGAATTGCTAAGCGGCAGCCTTACCCTGGTACTTCCCAATATCCTAAATGCCCCAACTTCAAGCAACAAGGCTTTAGAATGCTCGTCTTCCAATATATTATACAAATAGGCAAAGGAATCCGTGACCTCATTCATTTGATCTATAATCAAATTGAAGAAATCGCTGCTGTACCACCTGATGCCTTTGAGCATGCTCCTGGCCGAGGTGCGGGCCGTCCGTTTTAATTTGTAAATAAAGCCGTCGTGCCCATTGTTCCTGTTTAATCGAAAATGATCTGAATTGTCGGAATGATAATTATTGAGGTTTGAAAATACTTTCTCTTTCAACAATTGCCTGAACTCGGTTGCATGAATTTGACTGGTATTCATTGTGCATGAACTTTAGAGGTGGCTACTGACCCCTTTCTTGCAAACGTTTTTAAGAGAAATGTTGCCAACACATTCCTCGTGGGTTTTTCAAGTACAACATAAGAAAAGGCGGACAGTAAAATAAGGATTATTGAATATAGGAAGAAGCCAAATAGCGTGTTTGTTGGCATTATATAATATGCAAAAAACATTTGCACTGGTACTTGCAGTATATAAATTCCATAGCTGATGTCCCCTAAAAATATACAAGACTTGCTCGACAATGCTTTATATGCCTTCCCTTCCAAACTGCATAAAGCAATGAGGGACAGAAAATAGAGCGGAACCATAATGCCATAAGTAAACAAAATGCTGTGCTTTACTGGCACTAAAGTAAATATGGCCAAAATAGCCACTATTGAAAAAACTAAGATATGGGCGCTGTAAGCTTTTATCTGCTGCATTACATGCCCATTTTTCAAAAACCAAATTCCGCTCAAAACACCAATAATGAAAGCCCAAATACGCAAAACAGGATGGTAAACTATAAAACCATAGAAAAAAGAAGATAATGCTGACGGATTTTCCTGGAGATACATATTGGCACTAACGCCCAAAATGGTCAGCAATAATATCAACAAATAGAAAAAACGGGCGCTTTGCAGCAGCTTTTTACCCGATAATGCCCCAAGTTTTAAAATGAAAAATGGGAATAGGAAATAAAAGAACACTTCGCAGGAAACAGACCATGCAGGAGAATTGATAGAGCCAAAATTCACCCAAGTCTGCAACATGGCCGCCTCAAACGGCAGCCGCTCCCATACACTGGTGAAGGTATCTTTTATGAAAAAATGGAAAAACAAAGTAGCGAGCAATGCCAGCAAATATACCGGATAAATACGGGCAAAACGTTTTACCCAATATTTTACCTTGGGAAACGCATCATTGTTGTTGAAGATAGCTTTTTGATAGGCTATGACCATCACAAAACCTGAGAGGATGTAAAAATAATTTACGCCCTCGTTGAAATTGTGCGTGAGGTTCTCCCAGCTACCCTGCCTATATTCAAAAGGCAGAAAATGATGGATAACGATAGACATCGCCGCCACAAAGCGGGTGATGTACAATGGGTCGGTGTTTTGTTGCATAGTTTAATCTCATAGTATTTCCTAGTGATTGGGATGGAAATGGATGGTAGTTCTCAAATATGCCCTAAGCCCAATTCTTTCACAAGCTTCTCAGCCAGATATTGTCCTCTTCTATTTGGGCTGCTGATGTTAGGTTTTCCCCAGAAACGTTCAGCAATTCATAGCCCCTGCCCTCAAAAAACTGGCGGATCTGATCAAATCCAAACCCGTCGCTGTGCAGCTTTGGGATGAATTCCATAATGATATTGTCCGGCCTATATTTCCCACTAAAATCAAAAGTGCGGAATACCTCCATTTCAAAGCCCTCAATGTCAATTTTCAACAATTTGATGGGCCTGAAATCATGTTTTGCCAACAAATCATTGAGCGGTACGCAGTCAATAACCCTGTAATCGCCCTGCACTTCTTCTTCGGCGTGGACGGTCTTACTGGTGCCGAGGTTGCCTTCGTTCGGACAAAAAAACTTGACCTTTCCATAAGTGGGGCCAAGAGCTGTCTCAACGACGGTTGCCTGCACGGCGGGGTTCAGGGAAAGGTTCTTCTTCAACATTTTTACAATGGCCGGTGAGGCATCCACGCAAAGGCAAGTGACTCCGGGTAGGTTGCCCAAAACATTGGTGTATAAGCCAAAATTGGCCCCGATGTCCAGGAAATTGCCACCAATTTGCATGATCCGCCTTGCCCGTTCCAGCGATAGGTTTTCAAATTGCCCTTCTTCTATCAACTTGCGGGTTATCCAGTCATTGGCCTCCAATTGAAGCTTGGCGCCAAAACCTTCCAACTGAATGCCTTGCTTGAAAAACAAGCGGCCCAACCAGTTTTCCACCCTTATTTTCGAGGGGTGGTTGGGTAATAACAGGTACCCTTTAAATAGTTTCCCGCTAAGATGGGCAGGTACCCACTTTAAACTTGTGTTTAAAGATAGTCCTGCTGTCTTCGTCGCTACTCGTTCTTGCAGAGAAATGGTGCTCATGGGCCAAATAATTTGTTTTGAAAAATAAATTTGAATGTGAGGGCAGATGTGTCATTTGGCTAAATGTTATCTAAATAAAATGTTCAACCTAATCTATCATTTTTGCCGAATTTGAGTTCTTTAGTCAAGCGTAAACTCTTCTTGCCAGTTGTCTTTTTTGTCCCAAGCGGGCTGTTCTGTTTTTTCAAACAGGTAATCGCCCACCACCAGGTAGTCCATTTCCGTGCGCATAAAGCAGCGGTAGGCATCGTCTGGCGTGCATACGATAGGCTCGCCCCGCACGTTGAAACTGGTGTTAACGATGACGCCGTAGCCCGTCCTTTCCTTGAACTTTTCGATGAGCTTGTAATAACGTGGATTGGTTTCTTTATGGACGGACTGCACCCTGGCCGAAAAATCAATGTGCGTGATGGCCGGCAGATCGGAGCGGTTGATATAAAGGCGCTCCATCAGCGGCAATTCATTGTAGTTGGCGGGCAGGTTGGCCTTGCGCTCGTCAACAATGGGTGCCACCAACAGCATGTAGGGCGACACGGCATCCAGGTTGAAATACTGCTTGGAATCTTCTGCCAGCACTGATGGTGCAAAGGGGCGGAAACTCTCCCGGTATTTGATTTTCAGGTTTAGCTTTTTCTGCATTTCCTTGTTGCGGGCATCGCCAATGATGCTCCTCGCACCGAGCGCCCGTGGGCCAAACTCCATGCGGCCCTGTACCCAGCCGATCACGTTGCCCTCGTCAATGAGTTGGGCCACTTTTTCTGCCAGTTTGTCAAAGGACTCGAACTTGTGGTACTTGGCCTTGTAGCGCTTGGCTGTTTGCTCCACATCCATGTAGGTAATCTCTGGGCCAAGGTAGGAGCCGTCCATATCGTCCATTTGGCCGTTCACATAGCGGTCTTGTTTGTAGTATAAATAATTAGCGGCCAAGGCTGCGCCGAGCGCTCCGCCCGCATCGCCAGCTGCCGGTTGGATGAAAACGTTTTTGAAGGTCTTCCTCTCCAAAAGTTTTCCATTGGCCACGCAGTTGAGTGCCACACCACCCGCCATGCAGAGGTTTTCGGAACCCGTCAGGCGTTTGGCTTCTTCGGCCATGAGGAATACCACTTCTTCCGTGATTTGCTGGATGGCCAGACCGAGGTCGCAGTGGTGCTGCTCCAGCTTGTTTTCTGGCTTGCGGGTGGGGAAGCCGAAGAGCTTTTCCCACTTGTCGTCCTTCACCATGCGCAGGCCGGCAGCATAGTTGAAATATTCCTGGTTGAGCCAGATGGAGCCGTCCTCTTTGATGTCAACCAGGTCTTTTTTGATGATTTCTTTGAAACGCTTCAAATCGGCGGAATTCGGGTTGCCGTAAGGCGCCAGGCCCATCAGCTTGTATTCGCCCGAATTTACCCTAAAACCAAGGAAATAAGTGAATGCACTGTACAGCAAGCCCAGCGAATGCGGGAAGTGCAGTTCCTTCAAAATTTCAATGTCCTTGCCCTTGCCATAGCATATAGATGCCGTGGCCCATTCGCCCACACCGTCGAGGGTGAGGATGGCGGCTTCCTCAAAATTGGAGGGATAGAAGGCACTGGCCGCATGGGAAAGGTGGTGTTCCGGGAAGAGCAGCTTCACCTTCTTTTTATCATAGTCCATCACCTTGGCCAACTCCTCATGGATGACCCTTTTGAGGAACATTTTTTCCCGAAGCCAAACGGGAATGGCCATGATGAACGACTGGAGGCCCTTTGGCGAAAAACCATAGTAGGTTTCCAATAAGCGCTCAAATTTCAACAGTGGCTTGTCGTAAAAAACAATGGCGTCCAACTCGTCAATGGTAAAACCAGCGTAGTCGAGGCAATATTTCACCGCATTGGTGGGGAAGCCAGGATCGTGTTTTTTACGGGTAAAACGTTCTTCTTGTGCCGCAGCAAGCACTTTTCCATTGTCCGTAATGGCCGCTGCCGAATCATGGTAAAAAGCTGAAATTCCTAAGATTTTCATCGTGGTTATATTCGTCTTAAGGTCATTGGTCATTGGTCATTGGCAATTGGGGGAACCAATCGCCACTCACCACTCACCAGTCACCGATATTCCGCTCCAGCCAGTCTTCCAGCACGACAAAAATCCAAATCCTCGACCAGAGGTTGTCGTTTTTGCCCTGCGAGAATTCCCGCCAGAGTTGGTCCGTCAAGCGTGGAGGCGTTAGGTTGCGCTCGTTGAACCGTTTCAATTTTTGTTCGCAAAAAGATTTTAGTTCGTTTTTTAGCCAAACCTTCCAGGGAAGGTCGAAGCCTTTTTTTTGCCGGAAAACTATTTCGTCCGGCACCAGGGGGTGGAGTGATTCAACCAGGAGTTTTTTGGCGTAGGTAGGATATTTCCATTGGTCTGGCACCTGCACCACATATTCTACAAGGTCATGATCGAAAAAGGGGACCCTCACTTCGAGGGCGTGGGCCATGCTCATTTGGTCAGTGTCCCTGAGCAATACGTTTTGAGTATAAGTGGAAATATCCGCCACAGTGAGTTGACTGAGCAAAGGTAGTTTTTTTACTGTTATCTGCTCCTTCAACAAGTCATAAACTGCATCACTGTGCTTTCCATTCCTGGGCCCGCCGTTCAGCGTCATTGAGCCTATCTCCCTCGCAGTCAGCACTTTGCGGAATGCGGGATAGACATCTTCAATGGCAGCGCTCCTGGCGGCGGCTATCTCGTTCACCCTTGCTTTTTGGTGACTTTTTAAAAATAAGCCCGCTACAGATGCGCCCGCCATTCGCAGGCCACGGGGTATTTTCCAAAAATAAGGCCGATGATTCAGCTTCCAATAATTTTGAAAAAGTGAATACCCCCCAAACAACTCATCGCCGCCCGTGCCGGACAGCGCCACCGTGATGCCCGCCTCTTTTGTCACTTTTGACACCACATAAGTATTCACCCCGTCGCCGCTGGGGGCATCCATTGCCTGGAGCGCAGCGGGCAGGGCGTCGAGGAAGTCTGTCGGCTTGAGCAAAAGCGGGTGGTGGTTGGTGTTGTATTTTTTGGCAATCAGGTCGGAATATTCGCTTTCGTCAAATTGTTTTTCCTCAAAAACCACCGAAAAAGTTTCCACTGGCCGCTGCGATACCTCCGCCATCAGCGCCACGATGGCCGTGGAGTCTATGCCTCCCGACAGAAAGGCTCCCAGCGGCACATCCGCTATCAGTCGCCGCTCAACTGCTTGGAGCAGAAGCCTCCGAACATTCTTTTTTACTTCTTCATAACTCCCAAACTGCGAACTGTGGACTGAAGACTGTGGGCTCCCAGCTAAATGCCAATATTTTCTAATAGTGAAAACGCCGTCTTTCAACGTGGCAAATTCGCCGGGATTGAGTTGTTTCACTCCTTCCACCATCGTGTTCGGGGCATGTACGGTCTGGTAGGTCAGGTAGTTGTAGAGGGCATTCCTGTCCAGTTTTTTTTCTACCAAACCACTCACCAGAATGGCCCTTATTTCAGAGGCAAACAGGAGCAGGCCGTCTTTTTCATAATAATAAAGCGGCTTGATGCCCAGCCTGTCCCGCACAATGAATAGCTTGTTTTCCCAGGTATCCCAAACGGCGAAAGCGAACATGCCAGCGAAGTGTTCCAGGCACTTTTCGCCCCAGCGGATGTAGGCAGCCAGAATGACCTCCGTGTCGCATTTGGTGCGGAAAGGATAGTCGCCCAGCTTCTTCCGCACTTCCTGAAAGTTATACACCTCACCGTTGAACACGATGACATAGCGCTCTTCCGAATCCCAAAACGGCTGGTTAGCCTCCGCCGACAGGTCAATGATGCTCAGGCGGCGATGGCCGAGGGCTACCCGCTGGTTGACAAAATGCCCCTCGGCATTCGGCCCTCGGTGCGCAATGGCATCGGTCATGCGGCGGATGGCCACCTGCTTTTGCTCCTGGTTATTTTGCCAAACGATACCTGCTATTCCGCACATGGGGGAACGATAAATGATGAACTATGAATGCTTGTCTGCCTTTGGCAGGATGAACATCCTGGGCTTTTTCATCCCGAAGCGATCTGTTTACGTTAAAAGTGCCACTCTCACCTCTCACACCTCGCCTCTCACGCCTCGCTACTCGATGGTACAAATCAGCATACTGCCCAGCTATCACGTTCGGGTCAAAACGCTTTCTGTTTTCAAAGCCGTTTTCTATCAATTGCTCCCGGTAGTTGTCGTCGTGGATGATTTTCAACAAACCCTGCCGGATGGACTGCACATCGTAAGGATCAACGAGGCAAGCGGCATTGCCGGCTACTTCGGGCATGGAAGAAAGGTTGCTGGTCAGCACTGGGCGGCCAATGGCGTTGGCCTCCACGATGGGCATCCCGAAACCTTCGTAGGTGGAAACGAAAGCAAGCACATCGCACTCCTCGTATTTGCGGCGCATTTCCTCATCGCTGATGTTGTGGACGGCGCTGTATTCGACGCCGTGCTGTTGGAGTTTTTGCAAATGGCTTTCCTCCAATTTCCCCACAATAGACAAGTGGCAGGGAATACCCTCCAACGCCTCCACCAGCTTTTCAAAGTTCTTGTTCGGTGCCATGCCGACGTGCAGCAGCACTGGTTTTTTGTTGTTAAAAACCTTTGGCACAGGCTGGTAATCCGATGAAATGATAGTGGGGATGATGACGATTTTATCGGGGTCGCATTGGGTAAACTTGATGATTTCCCGCTTGGTAGCTTCTGAAATGGCAACCACATATTTCACGCAGCGCACAGGCAGCCAAAACCAGAATATTTTGAAAAACAACCTGGCCAGGCCGCTTTTGTGGTACAGCACAAAACAATCGTGGATGGTGAGGATGGCTTTGCTTTTTTTGAGAAAAAGCGCCAAGTAATGCACGTCGCCCGTGATGTGCTTCACGTCGCCTTTTATCAGCGCAGCTTCCACCATATTGTATAGGCGTTTGAAAATACCGTTGCTCGGATAAGTGCTCACCTTGGCAATGGGCCGGATGGAAGTCGGCATCCGCTGCCGCAAATCCTCGAAAATGAACTCGATGCTGAAGGTACCATGCGCCCTGGGCTTGCGCTGGAGGAAAACGACGTCGAGTTTTTTTTTCAAATTGTTTATTGGCTTTGGTGTGGACATTATTCAACAAATTGAATCAGCACACCTTAAAACACAAAAACACACAAGCACCCAAACACATCACAGTTCCGAGTTGAAGAATTTTTTGTAGCTAAATATGGCAATGCCAGTAAACATGGCCGTCTTGATGATGTGGTTCATACTGGACAACACGCTACCGTCCATTTGCACCACGCCCGCATAAAACAGAGGCACCCAAAGAATGAGCGAGAGCATTTTGGCTTCCCCGATTTCAAATATTTTGGCAAAAATAAAGGCGAACAACAGGCCATAAACAAACATGAACAGCGCCCCGCCCCAAGGCCCAAAATTCACATAGGCGTCGCCCAGCTGCCCAATGTCCATCGCTGTATGCTCGCCATTGTCGAAGCCGGTGAAGCGGATCATCTTTTCCCGGCTGCCCACCACGGGTTTGTTGGGCCAGATGAATCGGGGGATGAAAGAGGCCGCCGTGGCTAGGAAGATGGTCTCGCCATTAGCATACGGTTCATATTCAGGCACATAGCGCACGGCCATCGCTATCAGTGAGCCTTGATTGGTGCGGTCGAGCGCATTGGACAGCATAAAGGGGCCGACGAGCAGGTCGGGGTTTTCCACCCGGTCGTTCCACAATTTTTGGAAAACATCGGCCTTGTAGCCCATCGTCTGTTGGCTGGTCTCCTGGGTGTACCAGGTCATTTGCCGGAATTCGTACTTGATGGATTGTATAAATAAAATAAACACCACACCGAATACGGCAATGGCGAGTTTTTTCCAAAAAGCAACCTGGTATTTCAACAGCATGAGCATAGCCATGAAGGCACCCCAAAACACCACCTCGCCGAACATGCCGCCTTTCAGCGCACGGGCTACTGGCAGGAAGAACATGGCCACTAGGTAGGGCAGTTTTTTGCCCAGTTCCATCGGCGAAAACCACAGGTACAAAGCCCCGATGTAGATCAATTGCGAAGAAAGCTCCAGAAAGAAGCCCAGACCGCCGGGGGCAAATGGGGCAACCAGGTTTGAGACGACGCCAATCCAAAACAGCTTTATCCCCGCATCCTGCTTGTCCTTGAGGTAGTCGCTGATTTTTTCGTAGTAGTGGTTGTGCTCTTGGTAGGCTATTTTAAATGGAAAATTGATGCCCGCCAGCAAGGCCAGGGTGCCGGGGATGGCCATCGTAAAATAGTTTTCCTGCGGGATGCACATGAAGTTGAAGCCCTCGTACCAGCCCGTTTCCGTGAGGTGATAGACCAGCGCTGGTGCTACCAAATAGGCCGCCGTTGCATAGAAGCCCATCAAATCAAGCGGGTGTATCCTTTTTCCAAAACCCCGGATGAACTCAAAAAACAGCACGCCGATGAGCAGCAGGCTGAACGCCAGGATGTTTTCATAATAAAACCCTGGGCTGAGGGAGAAATGGATGATAAGGGCGAGGAGGATGTAGAACTTCATGCTTTTACTTGGTCTAACGTCGTCGAGGTTTCAACCTCGACGACGTTGTCAAAAACCATTTTCTTTTAACACCTCAAACATCAAGTCGTGGCCTGCCTTGGCAAAGTGGCCGTCGCAATCGTAGGAAAAATAGGGGTAGGCCAATTTCCGTTCGGCGATGCGCTGCCGGGCGGCGGCGTAGAGGTCTATGAAGGGGATGTTGTTTTGGGTCAAAAACGCCGTGTAATAACGGTAGGGTTTGGTGTTGTCCATCAGGGGGTTCAGTTGTTGATAATGGGCCTTTTCTTCTTGCTCGTTCAGCAGTTCGCCGACGGAGGGCACCAACACAAATTGCAGTTCGATGCCCTCTTTTTCGCAGAAAGACTTCAGTTGCAAAATAGAGTAGTCGGTCAGTTCGTAAGCCTGCCGCCATTCGGGAGTGGTTTCTTTGGCGAAAATCTGATAGCCAATAGGGATTTTTAGTTCTTCCACCTTTTCGCCAGCCGAGGCCGTAGCTTTCGACATTTTGGCCATTTGTACCGCCGTTTGTATTTCGTAGAGTTTTTGGAAAACGAGCGACTTGCGCAGCCACAGGCGCAGGTCGTTTTTCCAGTCGGAAGGGCGGTAGTTGTAGTCAAGTTCATAGCTGCCCTTTCCATCCGGCACGTAAGAGGGGTAGTAGTAGCGCTTGCCGTTCATGGCCATTTGCAGCGGGATGGAATTTTCTTGGATGTCATTGTTCATAAAAAAGAAAATGACGGCCTTTTTCAAGTGGAAAATAGACTGGTGGTATTGGAGGTTGAGCAGGTGGTAAACCGTTGTGGTAGAGGAAGTTGCGAAATTCAGGTAGTCCACCGTGTCGTTGGCCCCGTTGAGGCGGGTGACGAGGTGATCCTGTTCGTTCACTTGTATCCCTTCGAGCATAGAGTCGCCGAAGAAACCGACTTTGATGGGCTTTTTGCCGTTCGGTTCAGTGCCCCTCATGCCGTAGCTATTCACTTCGATGTCGTCCACCTGGTAGCAATCGGCCACTTTCACGGCCTTCTGGTTGGGGATGCGCCAGGTGCCAAATTGGTCATTGACGGTGTAGGTCAAAGTTTGCTTGCCGACGTAGGTGCTGTTGCGCAAATAAATTTCAAAAATGACCCCAAACACGAGCAGGATGAGCACCCACACGCCGAGGAGTTTTAAGATGGAAAGAAGTTTTTTCATACGATTGCTTCGGCAGGGATAGCCTTTTTCCCAAATTGTTTTTCAAAAAAATCGCCCACCTGCCGGAAGTGGTGCTCAAAATTCAGGTCTTTCCTGAAATCCTGCATGGCGGCTGCGGAGAGCTGGTCAAAGTTGGCCGCTATGTTTTCAAAACAAGCCTTTAAGGATGCGGGCGAAACGTCCGTTGGGATGGCCCATTCGTATTTGCCCAAATGCTCCCTGAAATGCGGGTTATCAAAATACAAAACAGGCAGGCCGACGGCGGCATATTCGTAAATCTTGTTGGAAGCCGTTCCGAGCGTCTTATTCATAATGTCTGCCTTCGTATGGATGGCAATGCCGACGTGGCAGGAGGCGGTCAGCTTCGGCAGCGCCTGATAGGCCGTGTAACCAGCAAATTCGACCTTGTCTTCCAGCCCTTTTTCCTCAATTATTTTAATCAATTGGCCTTTAAATTCATCCCGTATCCAGCCCTTCAATACCAAGTGCAAGGGGCGGCCCTGTATCTCGCAGGGCATAAGGCTCAAAATTTCCTCAATGCCGTGCCCCTCGGCCACATGCCCCTGAAAAATGACCCTGAACTGCCGGTCCGTTTTTTCCACACCCTGAAAGCGGCTGTAAAGCGAAACGGCAGGCTGGTTGGGCAAAAAGAAATACTGCCCTTTCAAGCTTTCCATCGGAAAATACTGCCTCCGCTCCTGCGATGGCAGGGAAAACATATCGAAATGGGGGAACATTTTTTTCTCGGTGCGGTAGGCGAACCAATTGAGCGAATACTTTTTTTGCGCCGCTTCCAGTACGTCGTGGTTGTGGTACCAGACCAATGTACCGCTGGGAATCACCGAACGCACAAAGGAAAATGCCAGCACCGCCAGGGCGTCGTACAGCAGCACCACGTCTGGCTGCTCCTCTTTTAACAATTGCCGGAAATCCCGCACGAAATTGGCGAAGAGCAGCATCTTCTTGTGGATGGGCAATTGCTCTTGCACCCGCACGTTCATTTCCTCACCACTGGGGCATAGCCGCACATTGTCGGCGTACTCCCACTCCACCGGCAGCACTGGGCGGTACAGCACCGATACCTCGTCGAACATCCCGGAAAGCTGGGTCAGGGCGTTCAGCGTGGGCGGGTAGCCCTCCGCATGGGAGTAGATGACGGCGAGGAGGCGGCTTTTGTTGTTCTGTAAGAATCTGCTCAAAATGGTAAAAAGAGTTTCTGGCTTTGGGGTGGGTTTTTGATATAAGATTTCAGATTACATGATTTAAGATTTTAGATTTTCCTCGGCACGAACCAATCTGAAATCATGAAAGTGAATTTATAAAAATAAAATAGGCCAAATTGATTCACAAGAACCTATTAATCAATTTTTTGCAAGTTCATAGTTCATCGTTTATAGTTCATCATTCACTAAATCTTATATCTGAAATCAAATCCTTCAAAAAATTAGGCAATTACTTCAGTTCTTAACCCCTTCAAAACCCCCGCATACCGCCCCCCATAATTATCCCACGAAAAATCCCTTTTCGTTATCTCTGCTGCCGCTGCTTTCATTTGTTCCAACAGCTTTTTATTGTCAAACAATTGCTCAATTTTCCTGGCAATCGCCGCTGGGTCTTTGATGGGGACGATGAAGCCATTTTCTCCATCTACTATCACATCCTCGCCGCCCGTGTTCGTAGTGGCGATGACGGGGACGCCGCAGCCCATGATTTGCGGGATGACCATGCTCAGGCCCTCTTCCAGCGAGGGCTGCACGGCCACATCGCATGCAGCGATGTACTTTGGCAATTCGTAGTAATTGATGGGGCCAAAGAATTTCCAGTTTGGCTGGGTATATTTTTCAATGGTCGGCTTCAGTTCCTCGTCCACCTTGCCGATGAACCAGATTTCCAACTGCTCCTGCGGTTTTTTCAATTGGTGGATGGCCTCAAATAAATAAGCCAGACCCTTGCGAATCATCAAACTGCCGAGGTACAGCACCCGGAATTTTCCTTTGGAAAGACCCTCGATCTGTGCCTGCCCGTTTTCCATTTTTTTAAAATGGGAAGCCGTGCCGTAGGGGTTGTGTATCAATTTTTCCTCGCTCACGCCCATTTCCAAAAAAGAGTTTTTCACAAAACCCGAAGGAATGGAAATGTAGTCCGCCTCCTCGTATTCCTGCAATTCTTTTTCAATGGTGCGGGCATCCACGTTGAAGTCAATGCCGAAGCGTTGGAACTCCTCGTGCAGTATCCTGTCCTGATAAACGATGTGCGAAGAGCCCCGCTCGATGATGGTCGTTTTGCCATCCTTCTTCGCCTGCCGCAGGGCGTGCAGCGACATGCCGCTCCAGCCGATAAATACCTGGTAATCATTGCGTTTGGCCAGCTTTCGGGCGACCCATTTGTCATAATATTCGCTCAGCACATACGCCTCCACGCCCCGCTGCATCATCATGGCCACGGGCAGGGCCGTGTGGATTTTGGAGGGCGGTATTTGCTCCTTGTCCACCCGTGAAGTGAAACGGCGCATGAGGGTGTTTTTCTGATAGGCGTAGCTGGTGTAGAGGGCGGCGAGCAGGCCGTGTTTTTCCAGTTGCTCCGAAAGGGCAAAGGCATGGAGCTTTGCAGCGCAGGAAACTATTGTTTTTGGCCGATTATCAGGCATTGCAAAGTGTGGGTAGCACAGCCTTCAGGCTGTCCCGTTGACCGGCGTTTACGCCGATAGCGATAAAGAAAGAAGGGCGCTGCCAACAGCAGCCTAAAGGCCGCTGGACAGGACAGCCTAAAGGCTGTGCTACCGATGAGCCAGAATCTGTCATTATTGTAAATATTGTCAATCACAGGCAGGGCCTAACAATCGCCAATATTTCCTCATTTTCCAACTGGCTATCCACTACCTGCGAGTGCTTGTCCCACTTGGCGATTTTATCAAAATTGAACGGCGAAGTCGTGATGAAATAGGGGTTGTTTTTAAACTTGGTTTGAAAAAAAGCAGCGTTCAGGTAGTTCGGATGCACCTTTCCCCAAGCGGCATGGAAACCTTGCGGGTCCTTCTCCCGGTACTCTGGGCTACCGTTCGGGCAGATGGTGACCAGAAAGCCGTCTTTGTGCAGCAGTTTTTTGCCCAAATCCAACATGCGGCCCGGCGACGGCACATGCTCGATGACGTGCGAACTAAAGAAAATATCGTTGCCATTGCGCAAATCCCGCTCGCTGGTGTGGATGCGCAGGCCGAGCGACTGGTTGCCAAAACTGGCCCTCGGCACCGAAATTTCGTAGCTCTCTACGTCCAATCCAAAGGCCCTGAACTGATAGCTCACGTAGCCCCAAGAGGCGCCGTAGTCCAATATTTTCACTCCTTTCAAATCGCCGTAAAGGCAAGCAAACAAATTGCGCAAGCGCTCTGCATTTTTGTTGCTGTCAGTGGTGAAATCCATTTTTTTCAATTCCTCCAACTCCGCTTTCGAAGGCATGTAAGTCGTGATGCCGTCGCCCTCCCTGTATTCTTTTTGGTAAAATTTCTTGTTCACTTCCGCCGAATCGGAAGGATGGCGGAAATACAACTTGCATTTGTCGCATTCGAACAGGCGGGTCACCATGAACTTGCGATCAACTTCCGTGGCATGGGTGCCGCCGCACGAAGGGCACACAACGGGGCTGCCATAATGCAGCACACTGTCAACTAAATAAGATACTTTTTGAGATTTTGTCAGCATTTTGAAATGTCATTAATCGTCATTGGTCATTGTGGCCACAGCGGAAATGGTTTCGCATGAAACTATCCGCTCAAACGCCTCGAATGCCTGTGCCGCCCTGTTTTCATACGCATAGCCAGCGAGCAAAGAGCGTTGCCTGGCGTTGCGGCGGATGGCGGCGGCTTCGGCGGCGGGCAAATGTAAAATATGCCTTGCCTTCGCCACCATGTCCGATATATTTTGATAGATGAAAATTTCCTTTCCTTCGGTGAAAAACTCCCGGTGCTCCGGGCTTTCCGGGGCGAGCATGATGCCGCCAACAGCAGGCACCTCAAAGCTGCGCATATTGTGCGAGCCTTCGTTGTGCGGGCGGAAGACGTTGATTTGCAGGCGATAAGCCCGCATTGTTTTCCAAAAATCCTTGCCCAGCACGGCGGTATGGGTGCGCACGTTGGGGGTTTTGGGTAAAAACTTTTCCCAGCCGTAGCCATACACTTCCACGGGCAGGCCCGCTTTGGCCAAGGCTTTAATATGCGTCGCCCTTATCTTGTCGGGATTGCCGATGAAACAAGCCGACAGCACTTCCTTTTCTTTTTTGTTTGTTTCAAAATCCTCCTCCGGCAACTCGAAGGCAAAGGGCAAAAAGGCCGTTGGTATGCCAAATTCCCGTTCGATGCGGCGCTGTACCTCGTGGCTGTAGCAAAGGTGCAAGTCGTACAGGCCGATGGCCTCCGTCACATAGCGGTTGCCGCTGCCGGGGCCGGAGAAAAAGAAGGGGTGATCGGGGTTGTAGTTGGCGGTTTTCACGCCCATATCCCTGATGGCCTGGATGGTTTTGGGCAAAATCCTCATGCCCTTGAAAATCCACACCACATCGGGCTGTTCGCTTTTTACCCTTTCCAGCAGTTCGTTTGAAATCCTTTGGTAGATGTCCGACAGGCCAGCCCTCACTTTCAATTTGTTGAAAAGGGAGGAACGGTAAAAATCGTCGAATACATCCTCCGCCGCATAAATGCTCACGTCCGCATGGTTGAGCAGGTACTTGGCGTAGTGGTTTTCCAGCGCCCAGCGTTTGAATTGTCCGACGAGGAGGATTTTCAAAGGATAGAGGTTAGTGGGTTATTAATGAGCATTTTGATTTAAGATATAAGATAGACGATTTTAGATTTTAGATTTCCAGAACGTGCGTATAATCTTAAATTACGCAATCAATTAATTTGATTGCTTAGTCAATCTTCTTTATCTGAAATTATCGTATCAATTATCTGCTGATAGCTGTATCCGTTGATGATATTTGCAGAAACACGGCCCATTGCACGCAGTTTTTCAGGCGTTTGCGCCAACAAGAAATCCAGTTTTTCCGCCAAATCGTCCACCTCGCCCGTTTTGAAAACATAGCCGTTTTCGCCCGGCTGCACCAGATCGGCAGAGGAGCCGGTCAGGTCGGAGAGCAATACTGGTAGGTGGAAATTCATGGCCTCGTTGGTGGAAAGGCCCCAGGTTTCGCCCTCTTGTGAACACATCACGAAGAGGTCGGCGACGGCATAATATTCCGCTACTTTCGATTGGTTGACGAAGCCCGTCAGCTTTATATTTTGCAAATTATTTTTTTCGATAAAACGCTCCATGACTGGGCGCAATTCGCCTTCACCCATAAATATTAAATAAGCGCTATCCCGGTTTTTGCATTGTTGAAATGCGGCCAACAAATCCATCGGCCTTTTTTTCTCTATATATTTTCCTGAAAATAAAATCACCGTTTTATCCAATGGAATATCCAGCGCTTTCCGAAGTTCATTTTTGCGGGGCGACAATTTTTTAAAATCACTGTTGAAACGCTTATTATCAACAGCATAAGGGGCAAAACGCAGCTTATTTTCTGCTACGCCGTATATTTTATAAAAACGCTTATTTTCATTGCCAATAAACAGAAAATAATCAGCGAACGAGAACAATATTTTACCAAAAATAAACTTGCGTATATTCAGCGAACGGGCGCTGCGGCGCTGCTCATGGCTGGCTGGGCTTTCCCCCCGGATACATACTATATGTCCGGCTAATTTACCAATAACAATGGCCAATATATTGCTCAAATATCCCCAGCCATGCACGACCAAAGTGCTTTTGGGCGCTTTGAATAAATAGCTGATTATGCCCAAATTGATTAAACCAAAAAAACCATAGATGCCTGGCTTCCAAGCATGGTTTTTCAAAAACACCGAGCGGTAGCCCTCCAGCACGGGGATGTCCCATTTCACCTGCACACCAAACTCCCGGTCGGTCTCGCCCGAAAGTCCGTGTTTTGAGCAATACAAAACGGTCAGATCAAGGTCGTTCCGGCTGGCCATTTCTTTGTACAAGGGGGCAAAATACTGGATGGGGTGCGAATTAAGGAACAGTACCTTTTGCGCTTGCCGCTGCTTTTTGCCTGTTGTCTTTTTCGGCTTTTCCAAAATCAATGTATCGTCAAACGCTGGCATGTGCTGGTTGGCCCAAGAGAGCCTCGTATTCTTTTACCACCAAGCTATAATGTTCGTTCTGCCCCATTACTTTTTTGCGGATGGGGCGGTACTGAAAACCTTTTATTTTTTCCTGCAAATCGGCCACATCGCCCATGCGGAAGGTTTGGCAGCCTTCGCCATAATATTCCGCCAGGGCAGCGCAGCCGCCGATGTTGGAGGCAATCACGTTCGTGCCGACGGCTATGGCTTCATGGAAAACGAGCGGCCCCGTTTCCACCCACTCAGTGGGAATGACGATGCAGTGGGCTTGGGCCATTTTTTCTTTCAAATCCTTGGCCTCCATTGTGCCCAGAAACTCAATATCCGTGCGGGTTCTGGCTTTTTCCAGGAGGCTGGCCAAACCCGGTTCGAGGTCGTTTCCGCCGCCGACAATCCAGAGTTTTCTGCCGTCTTTTTCCTCAAAACCCATCCATGCTTTTAACAGCGTGGGCAAGCCTTTCAATTTTTTAAAACGCCCCACAAAAATGAAGACGGTGCCTCCCCTCACTTCTCGCATCTCACCCCTCGCCTCCAAATAATGCTCATCCGCTCCGTGCCGGATGACGGCGATGCGGCTGGAAGTAATGCCAAGTTTGTACAATGCCGCCTCGATTTGCGGGGCGAAAACGTGCCAGCGATCCACCTGTTTTGCAAAGCGGCCAAAGCTGTCCAGCGACAAATTTGTGAGGTATTTTAACCTGAATATACTGGGCAATTTTGGTGAAATGGACAAGTTGGGCATGAGCCGGGCCGCTAGTTTTGCCACAGGTTCGGCCATGCCGAGTCGGGTGTGAAGGGTGCAAGCGGTGCAGGTTTGTACATTGGGCTGCATGGTACAATCCTCCCTATCAAAGTACATCAGCGAGCCTTTCGGACAGGTATCGGCGACGTGGTACGAAAAGAGGGTTTTTATTTTGGGGAAAACCTCTTTTACCCCTTCGGCCAATGCTGCGCTGATGAGCGGCGTGTTGGCGTTGAGGTGCAGGAGGTCGAAAGGCCCGTTTTCCTGTTGGTATTTTTTAAAAAAAGCCAACCAAGCCGCTTTCCAGGCTGGGTTGTAGCGGCTGTAAATCTCATCGGTCGTAGGGTTGAGTACACAGCCAATGACGGGGGTGCTTTCGTATTCGTACAGGCCGATTTTCAAATATTTATCCTCAAAAACCACTTCGCAATCTTCGATCGCTTCGGCAGGAATGGCGGCGAGTATGGTCGCCTGGATGCCCTGCTTTTGCAGGTGCCGCACGAGGCCACGCACATAGACTTCCGAGCCGCCCCAGTCGTAGGGATAATAATTGTAGGTGGCAAGAAGGATGTTCATGTTCAATTAGCCAGCTCCCCGGCAGGTGATTTTGGGAAGATTTTTTTGACGATAGCCTTGCTCTTATTGTAAGTCCCTGTGCCAATGTAGGATGCCAGGTAACGCCTCCAATATGCTTTTTGCTCTCCTAAGCGGTTTATTTTCAAGCCTTTGTGGTAGCAGCGGCGTGCATCTTCCATGCTGCCGAGGCCAAAGTAGCTGTCGGCAAAACTGAGGTATCTCATTTCCAGGATTTCTGCTTTTTCTGCCGCTGACAACAAGTCGGTTTTTTCCAAAATCGCCAACGTACTTTTCATGATGGAGTTTTCGCCCCGGCGTTGTTTGGTAAAACTGGTGGTGTGGATGTTGCCATCGTGAATCCTGTATTTGGCCAAAATGCGTGGAATATGCACCAAATCCCAGTGGCTGAGCATGTTCAGCGCCAGATCGAAGTCGCAGAAAATAAGGTCATCGGCGAGGGGGAGCGCCGTTTGCCAGGCTTCCCGCCGGGCCACGATGGCCGGGGCAGGGATGAAATAGTCGAGCAGAATTGTTTTCAGCACCTCTTTTCGCCCAATGCCGCTAATATCGCGCACCTCGCATTTTTCGGCGGTTATTTCCCCCTTGGAATTTATCATTGAAATATCGCCATATACCATCCCAATATGGGGGTTTTGTTCCAAATATGGAATTGTTTCTTCCAGCAGCCAGGGATACCATTCATCGTCGCCGTCGAAGCGGCAGATATATTGGCCTTTTGCCAGTGAAAAGGCGTGGTTGATACTGCCTGCCACACCCCGGTTTTTGTCGTGCCGGATGAAACAGATGCGTTCGTCCCTGATTTGCTGAACAAGCTCAGCCGTATTGTCGGTGGAGCAGTCGTCCACCACAATAATTTCAAAATCATAGCCGCCCCGCTGGGCCAATAGGCTGTTGATGGCCGATTGTATATATTTTCCAAAATTATAGGCTGTAAGTACGAACGAAACCTGAGGGGAAGAAGTCATTTGGTTTTATATGTCTTTGTCCAACACTTTAAATTTCCTGGCTGATATCACCCTGTTTTTTACAAAATTAATATCACGTATATAGATGGTGTTGTGGGTGCCATATTTTTCGACTTTTATTAATTCTCTTTCAAAAGGCCTGTATTGGAAAGGGGTAAAATGGTGCGACAATAGCTTTTCGTGTATTTTGCTTTCGTCATATCCATATCTATTTCCTGAGCCGTTTAATTCAATTATAATGGCTTTTAATTGATTATTTTCCAAGCTTTTTCCCATACCATTCAATACTTCTGTTTCAAAGCCTTCGACGTCCATTTTTACTAATACAGGTAATTTGCCAACCATTAAATCATCGAATTTCTCAACGGGCACATCTATCGTATCCGTCTCATTGTCAAGGGCAACGTGATTCTCCGTGCCGAAGCTGCGGGTAAATTTGATGGTCTTTTTTTCACTGCCCAGGCCAATATTGAGCGGTTTGGCTATCTGTTCGCAATTGTTCAGTTTAATATTGGTCAATAATATTTCATAAGTACCGGGAACAGGCTCTATGGAAATGGTTTTGGCACCCACGACACCCGCCGACAATACCGTATAGCTCCCCACATTTGCCCCAATATCCACGAATAAATCGTCGGGCCTTAAAAAATGCAGCACAAATGCCATATCCTCAAATTCGTGCAGGCCCATGTATATATTCCCTGTGGCTCCTGTCAGCCCTTTCCATATTATCAATTTGCTGTTTTCAACAAAAGGGTAAACAACGGGGTAAGGGTTCAGCCGTGAATTGATCTGCCACTTGAGAAACCTGGAAAAGGCGCCCAATTCGCTGCCCTTGTTGACAGGATGCGTAGCAATGGCTTTTAATGTATCGAAGATGGGCATAGTGGCTTAGGGGTCAGGGGCTGGGAAAAAGCTCCAGTTTTATAAATACTTTCCGCCCATTTTCATCCAGAAAATAGGCGTTCATGTAATTGCCGTGCGTGAGCGCACGCAGGCGGTTGAGGTGGTTTTGAAAAGTATCAGTATCAGTAAGTTGGATTTGGCAGAGGGCGTCGAAATCCTTTTTCAGGTTGAGGTTGCCTTCGCTGGAAGGCTTTATCGTTTTATAATTTCCTTCAATAATATTAGGCATGTATGCTTCAATCAGATCTATTTCGGCATCCAGTATTTTGTCGTAAGCCGTCAGGGAGGTGTCCCAAGCTTCTATTTTCACTTCTTTTTGGGCAATGATACCGCCGTGGTCGAGTTGCTCGTCAATCTCGTGGATAGTGGCACCGCAGGGCTTGCCGTTTAGAATAGAAAATACCTGTGGAAACCAGCCCCTGTTGTGAGGGTTCAAGCCGGGGTGGACATTGATGCAGCGGATTCCCCGCACCAGTTCGGGCGGGAAAAGTTGCTTGCAATGCAGGGAAATGACGAGATCATATTGGGCAATTATTTCGCCATATTGTGTTTTTACATTAAGCGGAAAAAATGCAGTGCTGCCGGCATATTTTTCCAACAATGCCGAATTCTTTGGGCTAAATGCAAAAGCGAAAGTATGCCCACCAAACAAACCCTTCTCAATCAGTGCCTTAAAGCGCTTGACCAATGGTTCGTTATCCGATATGATCAATATTTTATTATCCATAATTCTGCGCCCTCAATAATACACGTGAAATTAAATCCACCGTGCTTTCCGTCATATCGTGAAAGATAGGCAAACACAAAACCCTGCTACTAATGCTTTCAGATATCGGGCAGGGCATTTGCTCCACATATTCCAACTTATTTAAAGATGGATAAAAATAGCGCCGTGGATAAATATAATGGTCGTGCAGCGCCCGCTCGGCTTTTTGCAGCGCCTCTTCAGTTTCAAATATGACGGGGAAATAGGCATAGTTCCAGTCCACTTGCTCCATCGTGGGCTTGGGTATCTGCACTTTCAGGTTTTTCAGCCATTTTAAATATTGGAAATGCTGGCGTTTGCGGGCTTCGAGTATGTCGTTGATATGCTTGAGATTGACCACGCCCATCGCCGCATGAAATTCCGAATTCTTGCCGTTCACGCCCACACCCAGGAATTTGAAAGGCCCATCGTGGCCGAAGTTGCGCATTTTGGCCATTTTGAAAATCAAATCCGGCGAATTGGAACTAACCGAACCGCCTTCTATGGTGTGAAACAACTTGGTGGCGTGGAAGCTGCAAGTGGCAATGTCGCCCCAACCCAGGATGGATTTGCCCCTGTATTTGGTACCAAAACAGTGGGCCGCATCATAGATGACCTTCAGCTTGTGTTTTTTGGCAATGGCTTCAATTTTTTCCACCTCGCAGGGAATGCCGAAAACATGCGTCGCCAGGATGGCGCTTGTTTTATCGGTGATGGCCGCCTCTATCAATTCTGGCTTAATATTCAGCGAGCGCTCGTCAATGTCCACAAAAACGGGCTTGCAGTTTTCCCACACAATGCTGCTCGTGGTGGCCACGTAAGAAAATGGCGTGGTGATGATTTCTCCTTGTAATTCCAGGGCCTTGATGGCAATTTGGATGGCGATGGTGCCGTTGCCCAGAAACAACAGGTGCTCCAGGCCGAGGTAATCTTTCAGCCGAAGTTCCAGTTCATTGACGATAGGCCCATTGTTGGTCAGCCAGCAGCGGTTCCATATTTCGTCTATGTACTGGAGGTACTCTTCTTTTGGGGGGAGGTAGGGTTTGGTGACGTTAATCATTTAAGGGAAATGGGAATGGGGAAATTGGAAATGGGGATTATCTAAAGTCCTCAATTTCAAAATTTCTCAATTTCTATTATGGTTTCTCCTTACACGTGGACTGGAAATTCGAGGTATTCCCAGACCAAATTGGGGCGTAGGATGCCGGGCTTGTCGGAAGCAAAAGACTTGGTGGAGGTGTCCGTATCCGAGTCGTCGAGCACGAATTTAAGGATGTCAATTTTTTCCTCTTTAGGCTTACCGACTTCCATCAAAAAGACGCTGATGGTGTAGAGCCCGCTTTTAAGGAATTCGGGCAGGGCGACCCGCACGGTGTATTCGCCAGCAGGTTTTTTGCCCAAATGGTCTTCGTGGGTGTCGGTATCCTGCGAAAGGAACAGTATTTCACCATTGCGGGCCAGCGAAATGCGGATTCCAATATTGCGGGTGTCCTGCCGCACGAGGTATTTGATGGTGAGGTAAATTTTTTCACTGTAGTAATAAGTGCTCTTTCCCTCGCCTTCCGTGTTATCAATAGAAATTTCAAGCAATTGGGCCGCTTGGTCCTTTAGTTCAAAAACAACCTTGTTGTTGCCTTCGCCCTCGTCGGCACCGCCGCCACTGTTCAGGTATTTTTCGAGTGCAGTATCAATATTGCCCACGTAAGCCATTTCGCCGTTTTGCAACAAAATGCCACGGCTGCACAGGCGGCGCATGGAGCCGAGGTTGTGGCTGACGAACAAAATCGTGCGGCCTTCCTTGCTCACTTCGCCCATTTTGCCCAGGCATTTTTTCTGAAATTCTGCATCGCCTACCGCCAGTACTTCGTCCACCAGCAAAATTTCCGGTTCCAAATGGGCCGCCACGGCGAATGCCAACCGGACCGTCATACCGGAGGAATAGCGCTTCACAGGCGTTTCGAGGTAGCGGGCCACCCCAGCAAATTCTACGATGTCGTCCATTTTTTTTGCCACTTCCTTTTTCCTCATGCCGAGGATGGTGCCGTTCAGGAAGATGTTTTCCCGGCCCGTCAGCTCTGGGTGAAAACCCGTGCCGACTTCGAGCATGGATCCGACCCGGCCTTTAAGGTAGGCCGTGCCGAGCGTGGGGCCGGTCACTTTTGATAAAACTTTCAACAGAGTGGACTTGCCAGCCCCGTTTTTTCCGATGAGGCCGACGACTTCGCCCGGCTCCACTTCAAAATTGATGTCCCGTAGCGACCATACATACTGCGATTCGCTGGCGATGCTGCGGTCGTTCGATTCGCCGATGATGAGAAAGGGATCATCTTTGCCCCGCATATTGGCCCACCAGCGTTTTAGGTCGTCGGTGAGAGTACCGCTGCCATAGCCGCCGAGGCGGTATTGCTTGGAAAGGTTTTCAACTTTTATGACTGGCTTGCTCACTGGTGATTGTCTTGTGTTTAGGTGTTTTTGTATTTAGGTGTTTTGGGAGGCTGCGTTCATAGTTTATAGTTCATCGTTCATCATTTCCCTATATCACGTCCATGAAGTTTTTCTCTGTTTTATTAAAAACAAGGACGCCCGTCAAAAACAATATAAGGCTGATAACGACGCTGCTTCCAAAGTAGAACCAGGAAAATGTGGCCTCACCGAGGAAACTATATTTGAAGGTTTCGATAACTGCCGTCAAAGGATTCATACCCGCCAGGAAACGGTATTCCTCCGCTACTTCCGACAGCGGGTAAATAACCGACGGCGTGAGGAACATCAGCAACTGTACCCCGAATGTGACGAGAAAGGTCAGGTCACGGTATTTCGTGGTCATGGAAGTGATGATGAGGCCAAGCCCAAGCGCCATCAGGCCCGTGAGCACTACCAATATTGGCAGCAAAACAATTTGCCAATGCACTTCCACAGGAAGGCCTTTTATCAAAATATAATAAAAGTAAATGAGCAGGAACAGCGTGAACTGGATGCCGAATTTGATAAAACTGTTCAGCACGATAGACAGCGGGGCGATGAGCCTGGCAAAATATACTTTGCCAAAGATGGACTGGTTGTCCCTAAATGTGGTGGATGTTTTATTCAACACCTCCGCAAAATAGACCCAGAAGATTTGGCCCGCCAGGTAAAACAGCATAGGCGGCAGCCCATCGGTTGACATGTCGGCGATGCCGCCAAAAACAATGGCGAACACGATGGTCGTCAGCAGTGGTTGGATAAAAAACCACAGCGGCCCCAGGATGGTCTGCTTGTAAAGCTGCGCAATGTCCCTTTTTGTAAACAGCCAGAGCAAATCACGGCTGTTCCATACTTCGCCCAGTTTCAATTGGAAAAAAGGGCGCTTCGGCGAAAGGATGGTGTCCCAGTATTGATCTTTCACTTTTGGAGAGGAATGAGAGGAATGAGAGGAACGAGAGGAATGAGAGGAATGAGAGGAATGAGAGAAGCCAATTCTCATTTCTCTCATCTCTCTCATCTCTCTCACCCTCTAATAATAGTAACCGTAACGTTTCGGCATTTTCACGCCGTTGAGGATAATAGAGGTATTGGTGAGTTTGCCTTCTTTGGCCACTTCTTCAATATTTTTCAGGTCTTCTTTTTTGGTTTTTCCAGCCCTGACAACGAAGACGGAACTGCCAACATATTTATTGAGCAGGAAGGCGTCGGTCACCAAACCAATGGGCGGAGTGTCCACCACTACATAGTCATAGTTGGCTTTCAGGTATTCAAACAATTCGGCCATGCGGTCGCTCATTATCAATTCCGCCGGGTTGGGCGGCGTAGGGCCGGCGCTCATCAGGAAGAGGTTGTCGTAGCCCTCGATGGGTTGAATGATGTCTTTCATCTCCATTTCACCCACCAAATAATTGGTAATGCCCACCGTGGGGGGCTGTTTGGTCAAAAACTCGGTGAGCTTGGGCTTGCGCAGGTCAAGTTCGAGGATGATGGTTTTTTTATCGGTTAAAGCCAGGCAAGCGCCAAGGTTGGCACTGACAAAGGTTTTGCCATCACCACTGAAGTTGGAAGTGACAAGGATGGCCTTGTCTTTCCGTCCGGTGGTGAGGAATTGCAGGTTGGTGCGGATGAGGCGAAACATTTCACCTAACACGGAGCGGCTGTTGATATTGAAAAGTTTGCTGCGCTCGCTTTTGGCATAGGCTATTTCACCCAAAAACGGTACGGAAGTCATTGATTTTACCTCGGCCTTATTGGAAATCTTGTCGTTTAACCTGTCCAATAGATAAATAACGCTGGTGGGGATGGCCATCGCCAGCAAAAAGGCCAGCGCATAGTATTGGCCCCCGTTGGGCGAAACTGGCACGTTGCTGATCACCGGTTCGTCGAGGATGCGGGTGCTTTCCACCTGTGTGGCCAGGCCGATGGCGGTTTCTTCCCTTTTTTGCAACATGTAAACCACCAGTTCTTGCTTCACGTCCACTTGGCGGGCTATTTCGTTGATTTTCTTTTGGGCAAACGGAAGCGACTGGACTTTCCGCTCTACGGGCCTGGCTTGGGCTATGACTTGCTCCTCTTGGTTATCAAGGTCGTTGATGGCCAGCTTTACACTGCTTTTCAGGGTAGAGCGGAGCGTATTCAAGTTTTCCTCCATCATGATGACTTCCGGGTGGAGGGGCGTCACGGTGCGGAGCTTGTTTTTGCGGTTGTTCAGCAAAAGA
Source organism: Saprospiraceae bacterium (assembly GCA_041741095.1). GTDB lineage: Bacteria > Bacteroidota > Bacteroidia > Chitinophagales > Saprospiraceae > UBA6168. The sequence goes on along the minus strand of JBGSKQ010000087.1, from coordinate 54,433 downwards.
TTATACTGGCCAATCAGTTGTGCGAATTGAATATCGGCCAAGTCGGCGTAGTTGGGGATAAGTCTGTATTCGTTGTCCCGATCCGAGAGAAAATTGTCGAGGTTTTTCAAGGTGGAGCGGGTCGCCCCTATCTGCGTCCTGGCTGTTTCAGCCGTATTTAGTTTTTCTACGTAGGTGGCGGCGGTTGCCTCAACGTCCGTTGTCACGCCGCTGCCCGACTTGTAGGCTGCCTGACGCCCTTCCACTGAAAAGAGTTCTGTGTTCAGGCTGGCCAGCCTTTCATTGATAAAATCGAGCGAACGGTTGGCAATTTTGTTTTTTTCCTCTTGTGAATAAATATTATAGACATCCACCAGTTCATAAACTATATCCACCAGTTTCTGCGGGGCACTGTCATTCATTCCAAGGGTCAGGATATTCGATTGCCCTTGTTTTTGCAGGGTGATCAGATTGGCGTACCATTGGGCTACTTTTTGCCGGGGGATAAACTTGATGCGTAGTACCCCATCCATGGGGGCCACGGTGGTGTCACGTTCCAGGCTTATCGTCACGCCTTCGTGCTGGAAAGGTGCCCCGTAATTATAAAACAGGGTGTCCTCCTCTCCTTGAATCAGTGCAAACCTTCCGCTGTCCACCTGCTTGATGCGCAACCGGGTGCCATAAGCCGCTTTTTTATCGCTGATGCTGGCCACCTTTACGGGCGAGGCTGTGTAGATTTCTTCTTCTTTAAAACGCCTTTCAACAAAATAGAGGATGTCCAAATTCAGTGAGTCCACCACCCTTTCCATGAGTTTACGGGATTTCAGGATTTGGATCTGCTTGTCGAGGTTGCCCCTGTTTTTAAAAGGCAAACCTTGTATAATAGACTCCTCCGGCAACTGGCCCGAACTGCCTTTTTCTTCCTCCACGATGATGCTACCTTCTACATGATAGACAAGCGATTCCTTGGCTAACAAGTACCATGCAGTTATACCAGCCAATAAGACGCAGGGTACAAACCAATACCATTTGGAAAGGCATTTTTTAAACAGGTTGGAGTTTACTTGATAATTGTCTTTGCTCATGACTCAAGGGTTTAAATATGTGAGAGGAAGCGGCCTTTCGTTTTTTTGAATAAATAACTCAAGTTGAAGATGTGGTCGTCATCTTGTCAAAGCGATTACCACCGTTGCGAGGGAGACGGCGATGCTGGTAAAAGCCAAAATCTTTGACATCGGATCTTGCAGTACCCTGCCTTTTTCTTTCAGTGGTTTTACATATACCACATCATTTTGTGTTAGGTAAAAATAGGGCGACTCAAAGGCCCTGGCCGAAGTCAGGTCCACTATGCCGAACTCCCGCACCTTGTCGTGTTCCCTGATGACCAATATTTGGGAGCGATCGGCGAAATCCGTCATATCTCCGGCCATGGTCAAGGCTTCCAAAATGGTGAAGCGCTCATCAGGAAAGGTGTAGAGGCTAGGTTGTTTTACCTCGCCCATCACGCTCACGTGCAGGTTCAGGAAGCGCACGTCCACCACGGGGTCACGCAGGTAGGTTAGCAGCCTGTTTTTGATGGTGTCCTTTGCCAACTCACGGGTCATGCCCAACAACTTGATTTTGCCCAACACCGGGAATTCAATATAGCCGTCCTCGTCCACCAGGTATCCTTGGCCGATGAAGGAACCTTGGTCACCCGCTGCGCTGACGGATTTATTGAAAACCCTCGCCGCCGTTGAATCAAAGGTGGAGACCGTAATGGACAGGATGTCGTCGTTTTGGATAATGATCTTTTTTACGTCCGGAACATATTGGGCAATGAGTAGATCCTCAGGCGTTTCGTCATGGAAGTTGACAAGTTTTTCATGTGGGATACACGATTGGAAAAAAATGCCCGCCAGCAAAGCGGCAAGCAAAAATGGATTGGTAGTAGGCCGGTTTCGTTTGTCCATAGTGGATGTACGGTTTTTGAACTGCTTATTGAAATACTTCTTCCCGCTCCTCAACGTCCAATTGAACGGGTTCTCTTCTTCTTTTGAGCTGTGCTGCCAAATGGATGGCCAAGTATGGGAGTCCCCCTGCCACGAATATGGTAGCGCAAGCAAGCAATGTGTTTTGGGGCAATAAAATTACAGAAAATAAGATGACGAGGATGTTCCAGGCAAAAAGGGCCATACAAATAGCCCGGTGCCCAAGACCCCTATTTTCAAGCAAGTGGTGGATGTGGTTGCGGTCACCAATGAACGGAGACTGTTTTCGGCTCAGCCTCGACAATACCACTTTGACTAAATCTGCTAATGGCACTATCAAAATAGCCAACAAGATTACTGGCGATAGGGGTTCTGCAAGCCCCGCCTGCAACTGCGGCTGGAGAAAACTCACACAGAAAAATGAGACCATGATGCCAATAAAGGTGGAGCCGTTGTCACCCATGAAGATTCTGGCTTTTCCAAAATTGAACCTCAAAAAGCCCAGCACGGCACCAGCCAGCGCCAATGACATGATACCAAGCCCCACTGCGCCTGCCTTAAAAAAGAGCAAGGAAAAAGCCAAGGAGGCAATCAGCGCCAGGCCGCCTGCCAGACCGTTCACCCCATCAATAAAGTTATATGAATTCACAATGGCGCCCATCAAGAAAATTGTGGCTAAATAGCTGATCGGGAGCGGCAAAAGCACATCGGTTCCTGGCAGATAAGTCAACTGGACACCACCTAAAAACAGGAGGCTCGCCACGCCGATTTGTATCACCAAGCGCTTGATAGCTTGGATGTGTACCAAATCGTCCTTTACGCCTGTCAAAAACAAGATAAAAGACCCAACGAACAGATACTGCCCGCCCTCAAAGCCATCCGCCTGGCTGGTAAGAAGCGTAGCTATCCAGAAGGAGGAAAAAATGGCGATACCACCAAGGGAAGCCACTTTTTCCACATGAATTTTCAAGTGGTTGTTGCCGTCAAAAAGTTGCATTTTGTGGGCAAGGTCAATTATGGAGGCAGTAAGGAAAAGGCCCAATATCAGGGCCAATGCGAAAGACAGTGTGGGGAGAAATTGGGCAATCATTTGGACTGGGTTTAAGTGCTATGGTAAAAAAGGGTATCAAAAAGTGCTATTCTTAAAAGTTTTTGAGGCGAGCAGATCGGCCACGGCGTCGCTTCGCGCAGCTTTTTGCAGGTTCTCTATGTGCCGCAAATGGTGCATGTCGGTGCCGAGCAGATCGATTAAGTCGGCCTTCACCAGTTTTCCGGCCAGTTCTTTCACGGGCTTCCCGTAGTGGCCCATCAACGAGAGGATGTTCATTTGCAGAAGGCAACCAAAGTCTTTCAACTTTTGAAACTCCTCCACACCATAGTACACGTAGCGTTCTGGGTGGGCAATGATGGGTTGGTAGCCTTTTATCCTCAATTTAAAAATACTGTCGTAAAGGTTGGGCGGCGGAGAAAAAGTCGAAATTTCCATCAGCAGGTGCTTGCCGTTGAAGGTCATCAATTCTTCTTTTTCCAAAGTCGCCTGGAAATCATAGTCCACGAAATACTCGGCAGCACATTCAATTTCCACGTCCAGTCCCGCTGCTTTGATGGCCTCTTTGAGCTTTTTGAAGCCCGCCAACAGGATTTCTTTCGTATTGGGAAAATAATCTGGACGGATGTGCGGCGTGGTGATAATTTTCTTGTAGCCAAGCCCCAGCAGCCCTTCGATAAGCGCCAGGCTGGTCTCCACCGAATCCGAACCGTCGTCCACTGCTGGCACGAGGTGGGAGTGCATATCCGTTTTCAGCACGGAAAAATCGGTATGTTGGCTTCGGGTTTTTGATTTTTTAAAAATATTGAACAACACAGTGAGCAGCTTTTGGGAAACAATGATGGCAGCGAAAAATGGCCAAGTTTTGCATGGCTTCGCCGTTGATAGGTCGCAGCCTATCGGACAAGGGAATACAATACTTGCGCTGCAATGACAGCATGTTCCAAAGTGTGAAATGAAGATTTTTTGATGAGAAACACGTAATGCACCTAGTTGAATGGAAAGTAATAAAGCGGCAGACGTCAATGCGATTGACCGTAGTTTCTCATAGTGCTGTTTTTCATTATGGGCACGTGCTCTTCATTTGATTTCAATTTGGGTATAATCACTTAACTACTGACGAAACAGGACTTGCCTGTTTGAAAGTTTTCTCTTTAGGATGCCATGAAAAACGTGTGATGCTTCCTCGTAAAAAAACGGGACGGGCGGGGGAGTTGCAAAATCATTGAGCAGTAAAACCAGTGCAACCAGTTAGGAGTTTGCCTTTTTTAAAGCGAATAAGTCCGTCGGGAAAATAATTCGGAGATAGGTAATCGGAAAATATTTAAGTCTTTCCCATAAATATTCAAAACATCAACCTCCGGGGTTTCTCTTTTAGAAACGCACGGCGCAAATGTATAGAGTTTTCTAACAACTACCAAAAAACTTTAGACCCCAAACAAGCAGAAAAATACAGTTTTTATATACAAAAAACACAATCTTTACTATAACTCGCACACAGTCAATCCTTTAAAAAGGTAAAAATCGAACAATAGGTAGTCGCCTATTTTTGAGCCTTGAAAACCAGAAAAAGTGCCACCGATAGAAAAATGAGGTTGGGAATCCACACGCCAAGGAAGGGGGGCAGAGCCTCGTTAGTGGCAAACGTGATGGAAAATTTGGAAAGGAAAATAAAAATAGCCCCCAAGGCAACACCCAGTGCCAGGTGCAGGCCCATACCGCCCCTCACCTTTCGGGAGGCCACCGACATGCCGATGAAGGTGACGATGAGGATGGTGACCGGATCGGCGGTGCGGCGGTACAGTTCTATTTCGTAAAGCTTGGTGTTGCCGATGCCCCGCAGCTTTTCTTCAGCGATGAAATCCTGGAGTTTATTGGTCGGTATTTGCTCCCTGGTGTCGTCGTACCTCACAAAATCGTTTGGCAAAAGTGCCAGCGCCGTGTCCAGTTTTTCCTTGCCGCCCACCACGATTTTTTCTTCTTTGCCATCGAAAGAATGGATTTCGTAGTTGCTCAACTGCCATTTTTTCTCTTTGCCCTTCCAGCGGGCTTCCTCAGCTTCTATGAATCCTGTCAGTTTGTTGCCTTCAAACTGTTCCAGCCGGAAACTGCGGGCAAAAGAGTCCCTTTTGAAATAGTCCCTCACATAAATTTTGGTATCGGCTGAAATAAACATGTGTACATCACGGGTCTTGCCCTTGTCACTTTCTTTCATAATGTAGCTGTGGAAAAAGTCGAGCCTCGTCTTGTTGCTGATGGGTATGATGTAGTGGTTGGCCACCAGGTGCGCCAAAGCGATGATGCCGCCCCCGATGAGGTAGGGCCGCATGAAGCGCCGAAAACTGACGCCGGCATTAAAAATGGAAATAATCTCGGAATTGTAGGCCAGGCGTGAGGTGAAAAAAATGACCGAAATCATGGCGAACAGCGGCCACAGCAAGCCATTGATGAAAAAAACAAAGTTGAGATAATATTCCCTCGCTACTTGGCCAGCGGGCAGTTTTTCATCAATAAACTCCTCCACGTTTTGGCTGAAATCTATGATGACGGCTATCATGGAAAATATCAGCGCCACGAACAGGAAACTGCTCAGGTAGCTTTTGATGATATACCGATCAAGGATTTTCAGCATGGCGGGCAAAAGTAGGTGTTTGATTTTGTTTGCGTGTTTAAGGATCGGCAGGAGAATTGAAAACACCCTAACACATAAATACTCAAACACAACACATTTACAAACGCCGCCGCATATTGGCCACCATCGCTATTTTCCAATTATTAAAATCTCCGGCGATGATGTGCTGCCGGGCTTCTTTTACCAACCAAAGAAAAAAGCACAGGTTGTGCAGGGTGGCTATTTGCATCCCCAATATTTCGCCGGCCTGAAATAGATGGCGCAGGTAGGCTTTGGTATGGTGGCGGCTAGTGTGGCTGGTACTGTTTTCATCAATGGGGCTGTAGTCGTCCTTCCACTTGGCGTTTTTGATGTTGATGATGCCCTGGGCAGTGTAGAGCAGGCCGTGGCGGGCGTTGCGGGTCGGCAGTACGCAGTCAAACATGTCCACGCCGAGGGCGATGCACTCCAGGATGTTGAAAGGCGTGCCGACGCCCATCAAGTAGCGTGGTTTTTCTTTTGGTAAAATACCGCAGACCAGTTCCGTCATTTCGTACATATCCTCTTCCGGCTCGCCAACAGAAAGGCCGCCAATGGCATTTCCCGCCCGGTCGAAACTGGAAATGACTTCTGCCGATTCTTTGCGCAAGTCCTTGTAGGTGCTGCCCTGTACGATGGGAAATAGGTTTTGCCCATAGCCATACAGCCCTTCAGTTTTATCAAAATGATCGCAGCAACGCTGCAACCAGCGGTGGGTGAGGCCCATCGAGTTTTTGGCATATTGGTAGTCGCAGGGATAGGGCGTACACTCGTCGAAGGCCATGATAATGTCCGCTCCGATTTCCCGCTGCACATCCATCGCTGATTCGGGGCTGAAAAAGTGCTTGGAGCCGTCAATGTGCGAAGCGAAAGTGACGCCCTCTTCCTTGATTTTTCGGTTGGCGCTCAGTGAATATACCTGGTAGCCGCCGCTGTCGGTGAGGATAGGTTTTTCCCAACCAATAAACTTGTGCAGGCCGCCCGCCTGCCTCAGTATGCCCGTGCCGGGCCGAAGGAACAGGTGGTAGGTGTTGCCCAAAATAATCTGCGCCCGCACCTCGTCAACCAGTTCGTGGTGGTGGATGGCCTTGACCGCCCCCACTGTACCGACGGGCATAAAAATGGGCGTTTCGATGCAGCCGTGCGCCGTTTCGAGCAGGCCCGTACGTGCAGCGGAATTCGGATCGGTATGTTGCAGTTGGAAAAACAAAGATGGGCTGTGTTTGGGTGTTTGAGTATTTATGTGATTTGGGCTGGAGTCTTATTTACAACATCATGGACAGGGCGAAAGCGATGACCGTAATGACCATGCCATACATAAACACGGCGTAGCAATGGCTCAGGTAGCGGTATTTTTTGGCCAAAACGACGCCCAGGAAGTAAATGTCCTTGGTCATGGAACTGTACAAAAAGTCTTTGTCCTTGATCATCTCCATCATGCCCCACTGAAAATCTTCGAGTTTCATATCATAAAAATTTCCAAAAAAAAGCAGGTTGGCCTTTCGCTTTTCAATGTCTTCCCTGGTGAACTTTCCCTCTGTGATTTTGGGCCGGGTAGCCAAGGTGGCCAGCACGATTGCGACAACACAAGTCGCCAGTAGCATGATGGTGGGTATGAACAGGTGGGGATAGCTTTCAAATTTGGGCAACAACTGCGGCACCGCAATCGAAATGACGATGGCGTTGATACTCAACATGATATTGGCCTTGTTGTCGGCCATTTGGCTGAGGTTGATATGGGTACGGTAAGTGGTACGGTACATGGTCTCCACGCCCCTGCCCAGGCTGAATTGGTTGAGGGCTTGTGCGCTGGCCTTTAAATTGGCGATAGGCCCTTCCTCTTTTTGCTTTTTCTTTTTTTTGTCCTTGCGGGCCAGGTCGTCCACAGATTCCACTTCTTTGGGATTGAGCCGCACTTGTTGCTTGCGCAATTGCTTGATATGCTTTAGTTTGCGTTCGTTGTAAAGTTCTTCGGCCACAGCGGTAAAATAGCGGTGGTTGTTCATAAAATCCAGTTCGAACTCCACCCACTCGGCCTCTGACATGAGCCTGCTGCGGGTCAGCAAAAGCTCCTGCCGCAGCCTGCCACAGCGATCCCAATACACCTTTTTGCCCAAATGGCTCAGGTCGGCATCGCAAATGATTTCTTCCAATAAATCCTTTGGCCGGAATGGCAGCCTCGTCGCCATGATGCAGCGTGTGATCAGGTCGAGGTCTTGGTCTTTTATCCCTTGTTTTGACAAAAAAGCAACGGCATAGCGGCAACTGCGCTCTTCGTGGTTTTCAGCCCCATTGTCATAGCCGCTGTCGTGAAACCAGGCCGCCAATTGCAGCAGTTCCAATTCCCGCTCGTCGAGGTTGCAGCCGAGGCCAATTTCCAAAACCGACTCCACCACGTTGCGGGTGTGCTGGATGTCGTGGAATACGTATTCGCCACCGATTTTTTCCTGGAAAAAATTGGACAGGTAGCTCTCAGTCAGTGCAATTATGTCGTGGTTCGAGGCAGCCATTGTGATTTATAAGCGGCGGCGAAGTTATTGAAAATTGTTTCATTGCTTTATTGCTTCACTGTTTCATTGTGACATTGTCAATGAAACAATGAAGCAATAAAACCATGCAGCCCATCCAATCAATCGCACTTCCAGAGCCAATCGTCCAGTGGGAAGGTTTTAGTGATGTAGGAGTAGTGCCACCACTCGGTGGAGGTGGAGCGGAAGTTGTGATCTTCCATTGTCTCTACTAATAATTGGCGGTTTTCCTGCACCTCGTCGGAGTGGCCGGCGTAGCTGTGGTAGGCTTCTTTACCAAAATAATCGAAATCGGTGCCCATGTCCAGTTCCTGGCCGTTTTTATCAACAATGGTCAAATCAACGGCCATGCCCCGGTTGTGCATGGAGCCTTTGCGGGGGTCGGCCACGTAGCGGGTATCCGGAACTTTGTTCCACAGTTTCCATTGAATGGGCCGTGGGCGGTAGCAGTCGTACATTTTGAGACCGTAGCCTTTTTTTTGCAATGCTTTGTGCGCTTTAACGATGGCCCTGGCCACATCGGGGCGAAGGAAGCAGCGGGGGCAGTCGTACATTTTTTCTTTTACAAAATTGTTGGCCGTGGCATAGCGAAGGTCAAGTTTTATGCTGGGGTCGAGGCGGGTGATTTCCGTCCAGGAAGCAGTGTCATAATCCAATTGGACGGGCGGCTTTGCAGGCTCAACGGCGGTCGTGTCCGTTTTTTTCGTTGGCGTTTCGACCACAGTTGCGGTAGCATCAACTTTTTTATCCTTTGGGTTGGCAACAGGTTTGGGATCTCCACATTTTAAGAGTAACAAAAACAGGTAGGCCAGGAGGTATTTCATGATGAGGGTTTGTTGTTTCAAAAAGGTAAAAGTAAAAAATGACCAGGAGCTTTGGAGGCTATGTGAGCGGCGTCACCACAAAAATGAAAGCAGCAGCTTTATTTTGCCCCGCAAATGTTTTTCCTTCCAAAACAAGGTATGTTTTTTGAAAAAACCCCACTCAACTCAATTAAATCGCCATGAAATTCCAGCGCATATTCGGCATCATCCTCTTGGCCGCAGCCATTTTTGCCTTGGGTAGAAAGCTCTTTTCCGGCATGTCTTTCTATATGGACGACAGCTTGGGAATGTTGTTTTTTGCCGTTCTCATCGGTATCTTTTTGCTGCTCGGCATCCGTCAAGTGCTGCGCAGTTAAGCTGGTAGCACAGCCTTCAGGCTGTTCTGTTGCCCGCCCTTTAGGGCAAGAGGAGTTATTCCTTCAGTACAGTTCCACCTGTAAACTTTTTAATACCTCCCGGTCTATTTCGTGTACCCCGTCAAAGGCCATTATTTTGAAATCGAGCTGCTGTTTTTTTGCAAAATCCTGTTGCCAGGCCAGCCGCTCCTCCGTCAAAAAAGGATCCTGCCGACCATAAACAAAAACCAATTTTTTACTGGAAAAATAATCCCGATGCGGCTGATAATCAAGGTCGTCCGGCATCAAGCCCGCCCATAGCACCAGATGGTCGAATTTGGGAAAATTCCGCACGATCCATCTGCACTGCGTGGCGCAGCCCTGCGAAAAACCGAGCAAGGTGATTTGCACATCGTCCACCAATTGCGGCAGGTACCTATCGTACAGTGTTTGGAGGAAATTGGCATAATCGGCTATCTCGTCCAAGCGGTCTTCCTTTGTCATCCAAGAGGCCACCGGTTCGCCCGTGAAGCCGCCCCAGTAGAAACGTGAAAGCCCTTCTGGTGCCAAGACGAAAGTCTCGCCATCGTCCAGTACATCGAAGCGGCGGATGAAGTTTTTGGCCAACTGGCCATAGCCGTGGCAAATTATCCAGCAGCGGCGGATTTGTTTTGAAGGAGTGCCAATCGTTGCGTAGTGGGCTGTTTTACTGACGGTTAGCTTGTAGGTTTCCGGCATGGTTGCCATTACTTATTGCCAAAAATCCAGCAAAGTCACATCGAAAATCATCACGGCATTGGCCCGGATGCCCGAAGGTGGATTAGGGCCGTAGGCCAAGTTGGATGGCAGGAACAGTTTGCCCCTTCCCCCTTTTTTGAACAACGGAATTCCCTCCTGCCAACCAGCTATAACGCCCGACAGCTTAAAGACTACAGGGCCGTTTTTGGTCTCGTCAAAAACTGTCCCGTCCAGGTAGTAGCCTTTGTAGGTCACCTTTACAGAATCCTGCAAAGTTGGGTGGCCTTCAAAACCTTCAAGCTCAATGATATAGTGCAAATCAGAAGCGGTGGACTGGGCAGTGAGGTTGTTGTCGTCGAGGTAATTTTCAATTTTATCCACATCCTCGGCATGTTGCTTTTCAGCGTCAAAACCCTCGTCGAGGCAGGCGGGCAACAGTGTGGCGCAAAAAATGGCGCAAAACAGGAACTGAACGATTTTCATGGTCATTTTTTTTTGGCAAAGGTATTTTAAAACTTCCAAATCAAATGGCCACCTGCTTTTCCTAAAACCTGACTTTTGAGGGAATTTGGTTTTTGACTCAAAAGCTAAATGCCTTTTTTTGCCACGCTGCATCCATTTTCAGAGCAGTCGCCTTGGCAAAAACTAAGTGCTAAGAACATTCCATCCTTATCATTTAAAAATTTACTGACATGCAATCGAAACCCCGCCTTCTATGCTTATTGCCCCTTCTTTTAGTTTTTCAAATTCTAAAAACCCAAAACCCCTGCGGCATCAGCACTGCCACAGCCACCCTTGATGTAAACAACGTCAAAGCCATCCTCCAGGCCAGCGGCGATTTTTGGTGGGACAGGAGCGACGCAGGTTATTTTGTCCCGCAAGTAGCTCCGGGTGAGCCGCAGCCAGCAGCGGTTTTTGCGGCGGGCCTTTGGTTGGGCGGTTTGGATGAAGGCAGCAACCTAAAGATGGCTTGCCAAACCTATGGGGCTGCCAGTAACCATACCGATTGGTGGCCGGGGCCGCTTGACCTTACCATCGGCACGGCCAGCCAGGAAAACTGCATGCGCTTCAACCGCCTTTGGAAAATCAACAAGCCAGACATTGACGCTCACATCGCAGATTTCAACGACAATGGCGTGATTGACGGGCCGGTGCCTATGCCGCTACTTGCATGGCCAGGCCGCAATAACCCAGAATCTTTTTTTGGAAATGGATTTGACTTGCCCATTGACCAACCGCTCGCACCGTTTTTTGACAGGAACGGCAACGGGAACTATGAACCTAAACTCGGCGATTACCCTTTAGCGCCGGGCGACCAGGCACTTTGGTGGGTGTTCAACGATGAAGGTGCGGGAGCCATTCATGGAGAAACGAATGCTACAGCTATTCGGGCAGAAGTGCAGGCATTTGCATACGCATACGCAGGCGAGAATGATGAAAACCTTTTCAACACGACTTTTTACGATTTTAAAATCATCAACCGGGCATTAGAAGACATTGACAGTGCCTTTGTGTCGCTATGGATGGACGCTGATATTGGATGCTATTTGGACGACTATTTTGGCAGCGTTCCCGAAGAGAAAATGGCTTTTTTTTATAATGAAGATGCTAATGATGGAACGCCTGGTTGTACTTGCCCAGGAGGGGTTGTCCCATATTGTGAAGAAAGTCCAATACTGGGTGTGAAGGTTCTGCGTGGCCCAAAAGGCGATGATGGAGAAGACAAGGGTTTTTCTTCTTTTACTTATCACAACAACACTTCTTGGGGTACACCTCCTCCAAAGCCTGGCACAACTGATCCTTCATTTGATTTTGAGTATTATAACTACATGACAGGCCGCTGGAAAGACGGAACTGAAATTACCTACGGGGGAGAAGGATACAACCCCTCCTCCAATGACATTGAAAAATTTGCTTTCCCTGGCAACCCCAGCAACGCCGATGAGTGGTCCATGTGCCATTCTCAATCCCCAAATTTCCCAAGTGGACTGCCTGAGTATGATCGCCGCACCCTCATCAACTCCGGCCCTTTCCGCCTCGCCCCTGGCGAAAGCACTTCCATCTGCTATGCCGTGATGAGCTATTTTGGCGCTGAACTGCCCTGCCCCGATGTGACGCCGCTCATTGAAATGGGCAATGCCGTTGAGGCTTTTTGTGAAAGCCTGAGCAGCGCCGGCGAGGTGATGGCCGACAATCCGGCCATCCATTTTTACCCAAACCCAATGAGCACGGAAGGCAAGTTGGTATTGGATGATCAAAGGCATTTTATGCAACAAGTTGCCTTGTACAGCATGGATGGGCGCTTGTTAAATTCTTTTAGCAACCTGCACACCAGGGAACTCAGCATCCAGCGGGGCGACCAGCCAGCAGGCATGTATTTTTATAAAATACTCAGCAGCGATGGCCGCTTGAGCACGGGCAGGCTGGTGATGAAATAGTTTAGAATTTAGTGTTGTATAAACTGAGAGGCTCCTGCTGCTTATGTGCGGGGGCCTCTTATTTTTTGGAAAAACCAATTTGCAAAATGCCCGAAAGCCAAGGTATTGGCTCGGCTTTCCGAATAATGTTTTGGATTATACCTGCCTTGAAAACAGAATTTCAAAACCAACTTTTTTATCAAATTTCGCCGTTTCCCAGTTAAAACTACCTCAAAGGAAAGGCGTTTATTTGCAGCCCCAAATGCCAAATTCAAGTTGCAGATAAAGGTTTAAGGAGGTTGATAAGAAGATTATACAGGGTCTTATAATGGTTTATTTAAGCTCTGTCAATTTGAGGAAATCAGCCTTTTATCAACACTCAAAAGCCTAAAAACCGCTTCTGCAACTTTAGTCAAGTATCAGCCATTGCAATGAAAATAGCCATAGCCCAACTGAATTTCTTCGTCGGCGACTTTGAGGGCAACCTTGCCCGGATGCTCAAGGCCGTCGAAGCCGCCAAACAACAAAACGCCGACCTCGTTTGCTTTCCCGAACTTGCCACCTGCGGCTATCCGCCCCGTGATTTTTTGGAGTTCGACGACTTCATCCGCCGGGCAGAGCGCTCCGTGGACAAGCTGGCCGAGGCGGCACATGGCATCGCCATCGCCGTCGGTTCGCCGAGCCGCAACCCCGTCATCGAGGGAAAGGATCTGTTCAATTCCGCCTATTTTTTGGAGGATGGAAAAATAAAGCACGTGCAGCACAAGGCCCTGCTGCCGACTTACGATGTGTTCGACGAGTACCGCTATTTTGAACCTGCCAAGGAATTTAACGTGGTGGAATTTAAGGGTAAAAAAATAGCCCTTTCCATCTGCGAAGACCTCTGGAACCTGGGCAACGAGAACCCTTTATACACCGTGGTGCCGCTTGACGAGATGATGCCGCATAAGCCCGACCTCATCCTCAACCTATCTGCCTCTCCCTTCAACTTTGGCCATGCGAAAGAGCGTATCAAAGTATTGGGCGCCAACGTGCAGCGCTACAAGCTGCCGATGATCTATGTCAACCAGATTGGCTCCCAAACGGAAATCATTTTCGATGGGGGTTCTTTGGTCGTGTCGCCGGACGGCAGCATTTATGAGGAGCTTCCCTACTGGCAGGAATGCGTGAAAACCTTTGACCTGGACGACATCATAAAAGGTGGCCGCCATGTGGAACAAATAAAAGAAAAAATCCCCCTTATACACGATGCACTGGTGCTGGGCATCAAGGATTATTTTGGAAAATTAGGTTTCAAACAAGCCATCCTCGGCCTTTCCGGCGGCATTGACTCGGCGGTGGTGGCCGTGCTGGCCGCCAGGGCGCTCGGCGAAGACAATGTGCGGGCAGTGCTAATGCCTTCCCAGTTCTCTTCCGACCACTCAGTGAACGACGCCCGTGAGTTGGCCGTCAACCTCGGCATCCAATACGACATCATCCCCATCGAATCTATTTTTAAAAGTTATATGGAGGTGCTGGAACCGCACTTTTGGGGCCATCCGTTCAACATTGCAGAGGAAAACATTCAGGCACGCATCCGTGGCATGTTGGTCATGGCGATTTCCAATAAATTCGGCAACATCCTGCTCAACACGACCAACAAAAGCGAAATGGCAGTAGGCTATGGCACCCTCTATGGCGATATGTGCGGCGGCCTCTCCGTATTGGCCGATGTTTACAAGACCGAAGTTTTTCAATTGGCCCATTACATCAACAAAGACGGCATCGTCATTCCCGAAAACACTATCACCAAGCCGCCCAGTGCCGAGCTTCGCCCCAACCAAAAGGACAGCGACAGCCTGCCGGAATACGATATCCTCGACGCCATTTTATATCAGTACATTGAAAAACACCAAGGCCCGCACGAGATTATAGCGATGGGTTTTGATGAAGCGACCGTCAGGCGGGCTTTGAAATTGGTCAATATCAATGAGTTCAAACGGCACCAGGCAGCGCCAGTGCTGCGTGTTTCGCCGAAGGCATTCGGCGTGGGCAGGAGGTTGCCGATTGTTGGGAAATACCTTTCGTGAAAGGAAAGCCACGAATTGCATGAATTTATTACCAATTTTTGAATAGGGTGTTGAGTGAATTTTGATAGGATTTTTTTGACGCAGAATGACGCAGATTTTTTATGAAAAATGCTGTAGAAGGCGGCATTTTGAATGCATTTATAAAATATGAATATCTGCATTTAAAAGTTTCTTTTAACACATCTAATTCTTGAGTTCCAATTCGCTTGAGTTCGGATAATTCGTGGCTACTTTATATTCAATTCAACAACTCCTTCCTTACATATATCCTTCAGCATATCAATCTCCCGCAAATGCGTCCTGAAACACAGCACCGCCAGCGGTATCCACACTTGGCTTTGGTTCGCCAAATGGAAATTTGTGGAGGCCGGGAGGGTTTGGGCGAGATGTTCAATTTATTGGAACATGGCGTATGTTGATTTTACGAAACTTTGAAGTTTGCAAAGAGAAGAATTTGATGCAAAAACGAAAAGCACTTAACTTGGCAGTCTCCCATTTACAACATCAAAATGAAAACAGAAATCACCTTCCATCTCCATTGCACAAGCTTTCCAGGCAGGGTTTTCTGCAATTATTCCAACGTGTACCTCGGTCTGCAACGAGGCAAAGAAATCGTGGAGGAAACACCCGGCGATGCCGTGTCCAAAATGCTTGAGCTGCCTGTATTTATCAAAGAAGGAAAAGATGGGAAGCCTGATTTTACGGGCGAATTTGTACATGGAAAATTGGGCGACCGTTTCCTCTACTTGGTTTGGTTTGACAAAAATATACATGGAAAATCCATGTTCAGAAGGGGGAAAATCAAATTGCAGCACCTGACCTGGGAATTGATCAATGGGGCAATTTCAAAACAAAAGCCAGTAGCTGCTGAAGTGATTTTGACAGATAAAAAAGGTGAACCAGTGTGCGCTACATTAAAGGAAAGCAATATAAAGTGGCTTTGAATTTTTCCGTTTAGGTTTGCAAATAGTAACACATCCTTTCACACATAAAAAACAATCTATCATGGCAATCAAGAGAAATGCAACATCCGTATGGGAAGGCTCCGGCAAAGAAGGCAAGGGCCACCTCAGCACCCAAAGCACAGTTTTGAACAAAACCCAATACTCCTACGGCACCCGTTTTGAGGACGGCGTGGGCACCAACCCGGAAGAACTGATCGCAGCGGCACATGCTGGCTGTTTCAACATGAAATTGTCATTTGTGCTGGGCGGCGCAGGCTTTACTCCTTCCAATCTGGAGACCAAATGTACCATCACCCTCGACAATGGTGCCGTCACAACTTCCCACCTGGATTTGACCGCCAGCGTGCCAGGCATTGACCAGGCCAAATTCGATGAATGCGTGGCCGACGCCAAGCAGAACTGCCCCATTTCAAAACTGCTGAACTGCGACATCAGCGTGGATGCCAAGCTGGCGTAAACCAAGGATTAATTTTTGGAAAACAGCCGCCAAAAAGTCATCATATAGCAACGGCCTAATGAAGGTTGTTGCTATTTTTACGCTTGCACCAGTCGGCCATATTTCTCCTTTTTGGTCAAGGACTTACATGAAACAATCTGGCTGCGGCCCTGCACAAGGCGCTGCGGCCTTTCGGCTTTTGTAATTTCAATCATATTTTTTAAACCTAAAAATTTTTCAAAATGAGTACACAAGAAATCGCCAACCGACTGGTAGAACTTTGCCGCAAAGGCGACTACCCAACCTGCTATCAGGAATTATTTTCACCCAATGCAAAAAGCATTGAACCAAATGCCGACTTCGGCCCGCCCGTGACCGAAGGTTTGGACAACATCCTCAAAAAAGGCCAGGCGCTCAACGAAATGGTGGAAGAAATGCACGACAGCTCCGTGGGCGACCCCATCGTGGCAGGCAACCATTTTGCTTGCACCATGATGGTGGACTGGACCATGAAGGGCATTGGCAGGCAAAAAATGGAAGAAGTCTGCTTGTACAAAGTAGAAGATGGTAAGATTGTCTCTGAGCAGTTTTTCTTCTAACAAAGAATTTTATGCAGCGGGCCTGTCGCCCGCTGCACTTTTCAGATTTTGTTCTAAATTCACCCCAACAAAACTACCCCGAACATGAGAAAACGATGGAACCTGCAACTGGCTGACGAAGCTACCGTCCAACAACTTCACGAAAGTCTAAAAATCCATTCTAACCTTTGCCGACTGCTTGTGCAACGGGGCATCACTACCTACGAGGAAGCCAAGGTCTTTTTCAGGCCAGGCCTCGATCAGTTGCACGATCCTTTTTTGATGGCAGGCATGGATGCCGCCGTTGAAAGGCTTGAAAAAGCTCTTCAAAACAACGAGCGCATCCTACTCTACGGCGATTATGATGTGGACGGCACCACCTCCGTTGCCCTCATGTATTCCTTCCTTTCGGCCCGCCACAAAAACCTCGACTACTACATCCCCGACCGCTATAAGGAGGGGTACGGCGTGAGCATGGCGGGAGTGGAATTTGCGCAGCAAAACGGCTTTTCGCTCATCATCGCCATGGACTGCGGCGTTCAGGCCAGAGCGCAGGTGGCTAAGGCCAAAACTTATGGAATTGATTTTATTATTTGCGATCACCACCTGCCCGACGGCGAACTGCCAGAGGCCGTGGCCGTGCTCGACCCCATGCGGCCCGATTGCGGCTACCCGTTCAAGGGACTGAGCGGCTGTGGTGTTGCGTTTAAATTGGCACAAGCATTTTTACAAAAAAACCAACTGCCAGATGAAGAACTCTTTCCCTTGCTCGATTTCCTGGCCCTGAGCATCGCCGCCGACATTGTGCCGATGGTAGGTGAAAATAGGGTGCTGGCCTATTTTGGGTTGGAACAACTCAACCGCACAGAGCGGCCCGGCTTGAAAGCGCTCATCGAGCAAAGTGGCCGACAGCGACCGTTGTCCATCAGCGACGTGGTATTTGGCCTCGCACCGTTCATCAACGCCGCTGGCCGCCTGGCCGATGCGGATCAGGCAGTAAAACTGATGCTCTCCAATGAAAAAATAGTGGCTTACGACAATGCCCGTGTGCTCGGCCACCGCAACCAGCTTCGAAAAGAACACGACCAGCAAATACAGCACGAAGCAGCCAAATTGTTTGAGGCTGTGGCTGGCTGGCAGGATTTGCGGAGCATCGTGCTATTTCAGGAGGACTGGCACAAGGGCGTCATTGGCATCGCCGCTGCCCGCATGGTGGAGCGGTTTCACAAACCCACTATTTTGCTCACCCATTCCAATGGCTTTGCCGTCGGTTCCGCCCGCACAGTACCCGGTTTCAATGTTTACCAAGCCATCAAAACTTGCCAAGATTTGTTGGTGAACTTCGGAGGCCACGACCATGCGGCGGGCTTGACGCTGCCAGTGGAGGCCGTACCGATCTTTCAGGAACGATTTGAAGCTGCCGTCAAGGAGCGCATCACGGAGGAGCAATTGATACCGGAGGTCAAAGTATCTGCTGTGTTGGAATTAAACGACATCACGCAAGGTTTTTGGCGGGTGCTAAAGCAATTTGCTCCCTTTGGCCCCGGCAACCGCAGCCCTGTTTTTGTTTCAAAAAATGTGGTGGATACGGGTTATTCCCGCTTGTTGAAAGGCAACCATATAAGGCTGGCCGTCAAGCAGGCCAATTCGCAGCCCATGTACGGTATGGCCTTCGGGATGGGAGAGCATTTTTCAAAAATCATTTCCAAAAAGCCCTTCCATGTGGCGTATAAAATAGAAGAGGAATACTGGCAAGGCGAGAAGTTTTTGCGGATGATCGTAAAGGATTTGTGGTTTTAGTTTGAGTCCAGTCAAACTCCTCGAACTCATCAAACCTCCCTACTACGCAACTCCTTCACTTTGAAATAAAGGATGACAAAAGCCAAGCAAAGCGTGACCCCATTGGCACCCAAAATCGGAATGTCCATTTTCAAAAAACCATAAATAAACCAACAGACTGTGCCAATGAACAGCATGAGAAACATGCCCAGCGACAAATCGCCCGTGCTGCGGGTTTTCCAGGTTTTATAGGCTTGCGGCACGAAGGCTCCCGTTGTCAAGCAAGCTGCGAAGATCCCGAGGAGGTTGACAAAATCCAATTCCATCAGTCGTTTTTTGTAGGCGCTTTTTTCAGCAGTTCGATGTAGCCGTTAATGGTTTCGTTCGGCACGGCGACGGCAAGGTTGTAGTGCTTTATTTTCCAGCCTTCGGGTGTTTTTTGCACCACACCGCTGCCCCGACAGGCGCCCATCCAGGTGTCCAATTTTTCATCAAACCAGGCCGTGCTATTGTCGTTTGTGAAAAAAATGTGGCGGTCGTGGGGCTTGAATGCCCAAGCGCTTTCCTTGGCAAAATACTGGGCAGACCATTCTTTCAGTTCATCCCGTAGCCATCGCTCGCTGGCGTCCGTACCCAGATAAATTGCATCGGCGGCCATGCTGTTGAAAAACACCTCCTCATCGGCCACGGCAGCGGCCTGGTGCCAATTGTCGAGTAGTTGATTGATGGCGGTTTCGTTGCTGTTGGCGGCAGTTTGGCAATTTTCATTGCGGCGGGTATCGGTGATTTGGGTGATTTTCCAGTCCTCTCCATTGAAAAAAAGCTGAAAGGCATTGACGCCGCAGTGGCTCATTTTTTCACCCAGAAAAAAAGTATAATCCGTCCAAACGGTGGCGAGATTGCCGTCAATTTTTACATCGTAGCTCCATATCCGCTCGTCCCAAACCTGATCGTGTGGCGTGCATACGGCGGCCACAAACCCGCTGATGTCTTCTGACTGGATGCTTGGTTTGCCTTTTTTGTCCAATATGGTGGTCTGCAGCCTTGCAGTGGGATCAAATACAGACCGCACCATCGTGCTGTCGCCCTTTCTCATGCCATCGAACATATCTTGAATGACGGAGATGACGTCCGCTTTGATCTCGTTGGATTGAGCTTTCAGATGAAAAGGTGCTACAAATAGGACGGCAAGTAAAAGCTGTTTCATCATGATGAAAATGGTTTGGTGCACAAAGGCTCCAATGTCCGAATTTTTTCAAAAAGCAAGAAAGGAAGTTGGAAGGACACCACTTAGCGTTTGAGTACCCGATAGCGTTTTAGCACTTTCCGATTGCCGTTGACGATGGCGAAATACTTGCCCGGTTTGAGGTGGTCGGTTTTAAGGGTCTTTAAATACTCGCCGCTGGGCTGGTTGGGTATTTCGAGGCGGGTTACTTCTTGCATTTTAAGGTTGACGAGGCGAATGACCACATTTCCTGGCTGATCCACGCTGTATTTGATGGCCAAATCACCACTGCTTACGTCTGGCATCAACTGGGGAATGGTTTCCCAATTGATTTTTTTATCATCTTGTTCTTCTTCTACAGCCAATTCGCTTTTGTGGCTGATGGGTGTGGAGGGAAACATGGTAGCTTGCTGCGTGCCGCTCCTGGCAGCGAAAATCTCTTCGTCCATGCCCCTTTTTTGTTCGCCTTTCCTGATGACGATGACTGCCCCATTGCCGCTTGGCGGATCCCAAATACGAATGCCAACAGGAGGCAGGAAAATATTGCTGGGGCTGACGTCCGCCACCCGGTTGGCGCCATCGGTCATGATAGTGCGTACCTCCATTTTTTCACGGTCAATAAAAATCCAATTGAATTGGTTGAAACTGCCGCTGGCACGGGTCCAGGGCTTGTCGTCGTCGTTGGCACGGAGCGGTGCGCCCCAGCATCCCTCACCGATATAGACGGTGCCATTTTCATCGTCCCTCACAAAACCTTCAAAGCTCTCCGGCCCATTGTCGGGGCGGATGGGCCAAGTGGATTTCACCACGTGGGCATCGCACTCTACGGACAGGTTCATTCCAAATTCCAGGAACAAAGGTGCCCACAAAACAACCTGGTCGTTTTTCTCCGCCTTGCGCTTGGTGTGCGGGCGCATGGGATGGTGGTATTGGGCCAATTTCCACTGTACGTGTGCATGGGAGCGGAGGTCATTTTCTAGCCAATCCCTTTGGTTGCCGCCCACGGGAATCATTGTGTTCAAAGTATAGATGCGGGCCAGGTCGCCACCGAGGTTTAGGGCGTAAACGACATCCTGAGAGCGGAGGCCGAAGAGGTTGATAATGCTTTGGTTGCTTTCTTCGTGGTTGCCCCTTGCTACTATAATAGGCGTGAGCCGCCCATCTTTTGAAATGGTCAACTGCCAATCGTCCAGCCATTCTTGCCATTCAGTTGGGGTATCGGCAGCGGTAAAATCGCCGCCAAACATAACGCAGTGTGGGCGGAGTTTGCCTACCATGAGGTTAGCGTCCCGCCGGGCCTCCCGGTAGTTGCGGGAGTCGCCGCCAGCGATAATGGAAAGGCGCTGATCGGCCTTGTTGGGTGCGGTGGTAAAAAACAATTGGCGGCTGATGCCCTCGCTGTCTTTGATGATAAAATAATAGGTGGTGTTGGGGATAAGTCCCTGCAAGCGGACAAACTGGTTGTTCATGCCTTCTGCTACCAGTATTTCCGGGTTTTTTTTGACGCCGTATTCGCCGAAATTTTGACCATAATTATTGACATCCATGTAAAACACCGGATCGGTGCCGGATAGCTGATCCCATGCGATGACCGCTGTCGTGGAAGGGTCGTTTTCCCAAACCGCCCTAAACCTGCCGGTGGCAGAAAAGACCTGCAAGGCTACCACGGTGAGTAGGCAAGTAATGCAAGCTGTTTTAATAGGATTTACCCGCATCCAGTGTTATTTTTTTATAAAAGTCAGGGCGGCAATGGCCATTAGGCTGGAACAAGGAAGTGCAAGATTAAAAAGAATTTCAAAGAGGTTTTATTGTAAGTTTGCGCCTCTTTTCCCTTAAGCCTGCTATGTATTTTTATAAAAAAACCTGCATGGTGGGAAATAGTTTGGCAAAATTTGTTCCCTTCCTTTTGGCCGCGCAGCCGTAAAACGTTTTTTGGCACCCGCTTATTTTAAAAACGTTTTTGGCAGGCGGCCTGCGGCAATATCAAAACGACATGAACTCGGACACTTTACTTTTCAATCTCATTGGCAAAGAGCTAGAACGACAGCGCAAAGGCATCGAACTCATCGCCTCCGAAAACTTCACCAGCCAGGCCGTGCTCAACGCCATGGGCACCTGCCTCACCAACAAATACGCCGAAGGCTACCCCGGCAAACGCTACTATGGCGGCTGCGAAGTGGTGGACGAAGTGGAGCAATTGGCCATTGACCGCCTGAAAGAATTATTCAGCGCCGAATATGCCAACGTGCAGCCCCACTCCGGCGCACAGGCCAATGCAGCGGTTTTCTTAGCTGTTTTAAATCCCGGTGACAAAGTGCTGGGCTTGAACCTTTCGCACGGTGGCCACCTTTCGCACGGCTC
Source organism: Saprospiraceae bacterium (assembly GCA_041741095.1). GTDB lineage: Bacteria > Bacteroidota > Bacteroidia > Chitinophagales > Saprospiraceae > UBA6168. Next base: position 32,531 of record JBGSKQ010000087.1, on the reverse strand, counting down.
GCCCGTCAACTATTCCGGCAAGGTCTATCAGCCCATTTTTTATGGGGTTGAAAAAGAAACAGGCATGGTGGACATGGACAAAGTAGAGGATTTGGCCATCAAGGAAAAACCGAAGCTTATCGTGTGCGGTGCCTCTGCTTATTCCAGGGACTGGGACTATCGCCGCTTCCGTGAAATTGCGGACAAGATCGGTGCCCTGTTGCTGGCAGATATTGCCCACCCTGCCGGCCTAATTGCTGCCGGGCTGCTCAACGACCCGATGGAGCATTGCCACATAGTCACTTCCACCACGCACAAAACCTTGCGTGGCCCCCGTGGCGGCATCATTATGATGGGCAAAAACTTCGACAACCCCTGGGGCCGCACTACACAAAAAGGCACGGCCATCAAGATGTCGGCTATTTTGAACAGCGGCGTTTTCCCTGGCATGCAGGGCGGGCCATTGGAGCATGTCATAGCTGCCAAGGCAGTGGGTTTTTATGAAAACCTGCAACCTGAATATAAAATGTACGCAGCGCAGGTGATAAAAAACGCCCAGGCAATGGCGAAATCTTTTATCGAAAAAGGCTACAAAATTATCTCCGGCGGCACAGACAACCACCTGATGCTCATTGATTTGCGCTCAAAAGGCGTCACGGGCAAACAGGCCGAAGAAGCACTCGTGAGAGCCGATATTACCGTCAACAAAAACATGGTGCCTTTCGATACGGAAGCGGCCATGATCACCTCCGGCATCCGGGTCGGAGCAGCCGCCATCACATCCAGGGGCTTCAAGGAAGCCGACTGCCTGAGGGTAGTGGATTGGGTGGACAACATTGTGATGGACATCGAAAACGAGGAATTGATCACTGCGACCAGGCAGGAAATCAACCGTTTTATGGAGCAGTTCCCATTGTATGAAATGAGCAGTGCGGTTGCCTAATTTTTGACCAAAAAAACTTGACCAGCACCGCCACATATACCATCAAACTCCCCCAATTCGAGGGCCCGTTTGACCTTCTCCTCTTCTTCATTGAGCGGGACGAGTTGGATATATACAACATCCCCATCGCCAAAATCACGGACGACTTCCTCAACTACATCCGCCACATGGAGGAGCTGAATGTGGACCTGGCCAGCGAGTTTATCCTCGTAGCGGCCACACTCTGTCGCATCAAGGCCAAAATGCTGCTGCCCCGCAAACCTGTGGACGAAGAAGGCAACGAGATAGACCCCCGTGAGGAATTGGTAAACCGCCTGCTGGAATACAAGCGCTACAAAAGCGTGCTGGACGAAATGCGCCAAATGGAAGAAGACCGCTCCAGCCGTGAGCACCGGGGCAACGTGACCCGTGAGCTGCGGCAAATCGCTTCCATTGCCCTGGTGGACGTGGAAATAGAAAGTTTGACCTTGTTCAAATTGCTAAAAACATACGAGCGGATACTGCGGAGATTCGAAGAGCAGGGCAAGCAGCATGTGGTACATACCATCGTCAAGTTCAACTACACCATCATAGAGCAGCGGGATTATATCCTTTCCAAAATAAAACCCGGTAAAAAAACGGATTTCAAAAGCCTTTTTTTAAAACTGGAAAACCGCATCCATGCCGTGGTGACCTTTCTCGCCTTGTTGGAATTGCTGAATTTGCAGGAGGTACAGATTACCCAAGGTCTTGGGCCTAATAATTTTTGGATCACCAAATCAGAAATACAAACCCAAGCATCCGACGCACCGCTCTTGGGCTAAAATATTCATCGTTCATAATTCATAGTTCACCTCAAATCCTCACCTTCGTCAATCGTTCCAAATCCCGCTTCGTGTCTTTTTCCTTGATGGTTTCCCGCTTGTCATAAGCTTTTTTGCCCTGGGCGAGCACGATTTCAAGTTTTACAAAATTCCTTTCCGTGAAATAAATGCGGTACGGCACGATGGTCAGGTTCTTTTCCTTCACCCGGCGTTCCAGTTTTTTCAATTCGGCCCTGTGCAGCAGCAGCCTGCGGTCACGGCGGGTATCGTGGCTTTCGTGGGTAGAATAGTCGTATTCCTTGATGTACATGTTTTTCACATAGAGGTTGCCGTCGCTAAAGTAGCAGTAGGCATCGGTCAGCCCCGCATGGCCGGCCCGGATGGATTTCACCTCGGAGCCAAGCAGGATGATGCCTGCCTCGTGCGTAGAGAGAAAGTGGTACTCGTGTGCCGCCCTTCGGTTGACTATTTCTTTTGTGTTCGCCATGTTGCTGGTTGAAATGAGCGGGCTGTTTTTTTACCGTTCATTGTATTGTTCTTTTTAAAATTTTTACCCCAAAGTCCAATCAAGGCCAAAGAACAAAAGGCCGTCATTTTAGTTTCACCGCCGTTCCATAGGCCAAAATTTCGGCAGTGTTGTGCATGACCATTGAGGTGTTGAAGCGCACATTGATAACGGCATCGGCACCGATACGTTCGGCATCGGCCACCATGCGGGCGATGGCCTGCTCCCTGGATTCAGAAAGCAGCTTGGTGTATTCGTTGATTTCGCCGCCGACGAGGTTTCTGAAAGCAGCAGCAATATCACGGCCCACGTGCCTGGCCCGCACCGTGTTGCCCCTGGCGATGTCAATCACTTCGCTGATTTCCCTGCCGGGAATAAAATCGGTGGTAGAAATGAGGATTTCCCTGTGCATTGATTAAAATTGTATGAATTGAAAAGCCCTTGCCAACAATACCAGCCCGATCACCATGAGCGCCACGCCCGCAATCCGGCGAAGCCAAAGGATGTACTTTGGTTTTAACCAGCGGCGGATGGCTTTGGCCAGTCCTATTTTCAAAGAATCGGTAACGACCACGGTACACATCAAGCCCGTGTAAAACTGGCTGGCTTCCACCGGCAACAGATTGCGCTCCGTAAAAATGAGGCCGGAGATGCCGAGCCAAAAAAACACCGTAAACGGATTGAAAGTATTGATGACAAAACCTTTTATCCAAAGCGTGAGATAGGGAGAATGGCGCACTGCCTTTTTTTCAAAACCTTCCATTTTGGGCGGTTTTGTCAGGTAAGTGCCCACGCCGAAAGCGATGAGAATAAGGCCCCCAACAATCCCCAGCACCGTTTCCAGCCCATCCCACTCTGTCAGTTCCACCACCCAAGAGATGCCAAAATAGGTGGCGCTGATGAACAGGAGATCACTAATCCAGATGCCCCAACCGACCATCCAGCCCGCCCGGAAACCCTGCTCGATGCTCGTCTGAATGAGCGCAATGAGGATAGGCCCGGCAAGAAAGCTGAGGGCAAGGCCCAATTTTACACCATTCCAGAATAAATCCATGCAGGTTCGTCGGTTTGTTCGGCATCAACTATAAATGGTCGCCACCAATTTACGCCTGCCGCCGTGGTTCCTAAATTCGCAAAGGTAAATTCCCTGCCAAGTACCCAAATTAAGCCTTCCGCCCGACACGGGTAGCGTGACCGAAGACCCGGTCAGGACGGCTTTGATGTGGGCAGGCATGTCATCGGGGCCTTCGGCGGTATGGGTCAAATATGGGGCATTTTCTGGCGAGAGGCGATTGAACACGCTCTCAAAGTCCACCCTGACGGAAGGGTCGGCATTTTCGTTGACGGCCAGCCCTGCCGAAGTATGCTTGATGAACAGGTGAAAAAGCCCCGATTCGGGCAGCGGCCCGACCTGCCCCAACACCTCCTTTGTAATGAGGTGAAAACCCCTCGGATAGGCAGGCAAAGAAAATTCAGTCTGTTTTATCATTGAATGAAAAAACGTTAAAGCTTGAAAAGCAAATGTAGAAAATTAAGCGGGAGAAGCTATTTTGCAAAAGGCAGGATTACTGAAAAAAGGTGGGAAAACACTGGCTCGGTTGGCTATTTCAGCATATAAAACAAAAATAGATTAGTAATTTATGGCATGTTTTTGGAAAGGTAAAATTTTCCCAAATAGAAAAACAATCTGAAATCCCCGCCAATGCTGTATTATTAAATATTTTTATAAACTAAAACCCAAACAATTTTTCCCTTCGCACCGTATTAGCACTGGACTTTATCACTTAATTTAGTTTATTTTTGAAAAAATTTTTCCCAAAACATTCACTGTGGATGAGGCTAATTAGAGAACACAAACCACGTAGAAACGATGCTGAAACAACAACTTAGCCAGAAATTACAGCAGAAGCTGTCGCCGCAGCAGATTCAATTGATGAAGCTGCTCCAGATACCAACTGCTATCCTCGACCAGCGGATTAAAGAGGAATTGGAGGCAAACCCTGCCCTTGACGAAGGCGATACCAACGAGGAAGACTTTCTGGAAATGGGCCGCACCGAAGACCAGGACGGGGAGGATGAAAAAACCAACGAAACAGAATCGGATGCCGATGTGGACGACTTGGAACGAGACGAACTGCCACCCGAAGAAGAGGTTTCGCTCGACGATTATTTCAACGACTACATGGAGGACGATGACGCCAGCTACAAACTGAAAGGCGACACCTACACGCAGGACGAAGACAACAAAACCCTGCCCGTTGCCGTCGAAAACACTTTCCACGAATACCTGGAAACTCAATTGGGGATGCTCAACTTCAAGGACGAGCGTGAAAAAATCATCGCCCGGCAAATTGTCGGCAGCATTGACGACGACGGCTACCTGCGGCGTGAAACCGACGCCATCCTCGACGACCTCGTTTTTTCGCAAAACGTAAGCGCCACTGCCGAAGAAGTCCACTATTGGCTGGGAAAAATCCAGCGCTTCGACCCGCCGGGCATTGGTGCCAGGAACTTGCAGGAATGCCTCATTTTGCAAATAGAAAACAAGCGGTCAAGGGAAGAAATCACTTACGAGGACAAGCTCGTGCTGCAGATTTCCTACAAAATCATCGCCCAGTATTTTGACGAGTTTACCAAAAAGCACTACCAGCGCTTGCAGCGGCAGTTGGGCATCACGGAGGAAGACCTGAAAGAGGCGATTGACGAAATTTTAAAACTCAACCCAAAGCCCGCCAGCGGCTACGTGTCGAGCACCCGCAACCCGCACTACATCGTCCCGGATTTTATCATCATCAACAACGACGGCGAATTGGAACTGAGCCTCAACTCCCGCAATGCGCCCGACCTGCACATCAACAACCATTACCGTGACATGCTCAGGTCATATAAAACCACGGTAAGGGGCAGGCGTGCGACCAGGCAGGAGAAGGAGGCCATTATGTTCATCAAGCAAAAAATAGACAGCGCCAAGTGGTTCATTGACGCCATCCGCCAGCGCCAGCAGACGATGTTCAACACGATGTACGCCATCATGAACTACCAGTACGACTACTTCGTGTCCGGCGACCAGAAGCGGCTGCGCCCCATGATTTTGAAGGACATAGCCGACATCACCGGATTGGATATTTCCACGGTGTCGAGGGTGGCGAACAGCAAGTTTGTACAAACAGAATTTGGCACAAAGCGCCTGAAGGACTTTTTCTCCGAAAGCCTCCAAACACAGGACGGCGAAGAGGTTTCGACCCTGGAGGTGAAAAAAATCCTGACGGATATCATCAGCGCAGAAAACAAGCGCAAGCCTTTTTCAGATGAGAAGTTGAAAAACTTGTTGCAGAAAAAAGGCTACAACATCGCCCGCCGGACAGTGGCCAAATACAGGGAGCAATTGAACATTCCCGTGGCGAGGCTGAGGAAAGAACTTTGATTTTTGTCAAAGCCATATAACAAAAAAGCCTGGCGCTGTGTGCCGGGCTTTTTTGTTTTTTGCTGTTTAGCTGTTGAAAAATCAAAGGTTGATGTCAATGCTGCCGTCCTTGATTTCCATTTGTGTCTGCGCTCCTGTCTGATCTATTTTCACCCCTGTAAATGCAAAAGTACCTTTTACCTTGCTATCGTTGAAGGTAGTGAAGGTAATGCTGCCGCTGCCCAGCATACCCAAGGCAGCAAAGGCCTCAGTCGCCATCGCATCTGGCTTGTACTGCGCTTGAAAAATACCGTTCGTGACGGGTATGGCTGTTCCTGTAGTGATATTTCCAAAAATCGTCAAGCCAATATAGGAACCGTCGTCGCTATAAGCCTGGATCAGGTGCGTGCCCTGCGAAGCCCCATAGACTGCCCCGTTATTGGTGTTTTTGCTTTCCCAATTTTGCCCATCCACTTTGGCGGTAATCTTGCCACTGCCCGCATCCGCACCCACCGCCCCATCATCATTGCCGCAGGCACTTACCAAGAGTGCGAGGGAGAATAACGACAGCATAAAAATTTGCAACTGTTTCATAATCAATATTTTAAAATGTTCAAAATAACGCCAAGTCATTTTATCATCAATTTGCCGGATGACAGGAAATGACCCTGCTCGTCAGTTATAAAATAGCAATAGATCCCTTTGGGAAGATTTGCATTCAATGAAATCGCCCCACCAGACATAGGCCATTTAGCCAATAAGCTGCCATCCGGTTTGCAGAGAGTCAGGTTGGCAGTAATCCCATCCATTCCTTTTAAGCAAATCCAATCAGCAGCGGGATTTGGAAAAAGAGACAAATGGTTTTCCGTCTTTTTTTCATGGCTGGCAGTGCTGAGGCGGTTTAGAATCCAAACTTGGTTGGCCGGATTGGGCTGCGGCGCACCGGCGATGGCAAATACGCTACTGTCAGGCAACACATGCATTTGAGGTGTTTCAAATGGCCCCAATTCGTCGTAAGTGCCTATTTCCCAAGTGTTTGTGCTGGTGTCATAAACTTGGATGATTTTCGTATTGTTTGGGTTGATCAGGTCGCCAAAGCCGAAAGAAAGTACTTTGCCGTCTGGCAAAAGAATAGAACTGCGGGTGTTCACGCCGCCATTGTAAGGTACTTCCGAAACTATGGCCGCCATCCGTGTAATAGGGTCATACAGGCTCACATCGTTGTCAAAATTCAGTTCCAAATCCATTGTAATGACCCGGCCATCGTTTAACTGAACTGGGCCATCTGTCAATAAAGGCTGGGCCGGATCGAGGTAAAACAAGTTGCCCGCCGAGGGCGGATCGTTAGGCTCGTACACCTGCCCGCCTGCGCCCGTAAACAACACTTCTCCCTCAGCATCAAACCAAAACATGGGCGAGCCACCAGCATCGAGCGGGCCTTCGTCAATTTCTGTCCATATTTCTGTGGCGGGATCGTAGCTGGCAAAATCACCGTTGGTAGTGCTCAAGAGGACGTAGTCATTGGGCAAGGCCAGTGCGCTGTGGCGGGTATAGTTTTGGCTAAAAAAATTGAAGCTCCCCGCCGATTCCTGCCACTGCATGGTGCTGACATCCAACAATTGGCTCTTTTGTGTTTTCCCAATAAAATCGGATGTGCCACCTACGGCCAAAAGGTCACCATTTGACAAAACAACCGATTGCATTTGGGCGGCAGCAAAGGCCAGCACCGGGCCAGCCGACCAAGTTTCGCTTTTCCAATCGTAAATCCATGATTGATTAGTAGCGCTGATATTGTTGATAGTGCCGCCATACACGATAACATCGCCATCCGGCAAGGGAGCACTGCTGAAAAAACGAAGCCCAACTGACAGTGGTGATGTTTCAAATATGGGTACTTGTTGGGCAAAGGAAAGGCTCGCCCAACCCGTCAAAAAGGCAAGGAGTACAGTTTTATTCATGGCAAAAAATTTAGAATTTGGAGAAACGCTTGGGTCAGAAATAGTGGCAAGAACAGCAAAATAGCAGGGGCAAAACTATAGGGTAAATAATGGCAGGTCAATGGCCCAATTGGGTGATTTTTACTTCACCAGGCGATGCTTCAATGCCTTGCCAACCGCCTCCGCCCGGTTGTGTACCTGTAGTTTTTCATAAATATTTTTGATGTGCGCCTTCACAGTATTGGTACTCACAAAAAGCGCCTCGGCAATCGTTTTGTAGTTTTCACCATTGCACAGCATTTTCAACACTTCGTTTTCCCGAACCGAAAGGGGGTTGGGCAAAATGGGCTGGAAGGAGCGGACCACCCGGCGGGCAATGGCGGCGCTCATGGGCGAGCCGCCATCGTGGGCATCCTTGATAGCATCCAACAACTGCACCGGGGGCAAGCCTTTTACCAAATAGCCCACTGCGCCTGCACACAAAGAATCGAACACCGAATCGCCGTCTTCATGCACGGTGAGCATGACAATGTTCAGGGTAGGGCTTCCTTCCCTCAGCCTTGCAACACCTTCGATTCCCGACATTCCGGGAAGGTCAATATCCATCAGCACCACATCGGGTTTGTCTTTAAGCAATGCCGGAATGCCGGATTCGCAGTCGGCGAAAGCTTGCTTGCACAAAAAGCCTGGCGAGCCGTCAATGATGAGCTGCATCAGTTGGCGGATGTCGTGGTCGTCTTCTATGATGGCTACACGGATGGACATTTGTTGAAATTGGGAAATCTGGAAAATGAAAATTGAACCTAATTTCTCAATTTCCATTTTCTCTCAAATCCCATTTTGCAGGATTTGGCCAAAAATAACCTTTTCCTACTGGGTGTTCAATTACCCATTTGGGTGGTTTTGCCAAAACAGGGTTATGGGAAATTTCTGTACTTTTGAACATCAAAAACCATAACGGATGGATATACAAGCAAGCAAAATTGAACTTATCAAAATGATAGCCGACATTGAAAGCGAACGGCTCATCGAAAAATTGAAAAAATTCCTTCGTCAGGAAATCAAAAATGGCAAGAACGGGAATGCCCCTTCCCTCGTGGAGGAGCCAGAACCGGAATGGCTGACACTGGCCAAGCAGCCCATGCCGGACCATCTTGATTTGGACGCTATTTCAAAAGAGCAAGGGTATGATCCTCAGAAGCTTTCCGATTTTTTTAAAAACCGGGATCGCAATATCTGGAATGATGAAAATTTTGAAGAATTAGTTGAACTTTTGAAAAACGACAAATGAAATATATCCTTGACACCAATATTCTTGTCCATCCATACGCTTAATAAACAGTCTTTTGAAGACTATTTCAGACATACTTTCCAACTGGCCGCCAACCAACTTTTTATTTCAGTAGTAACGGAAGGAGAAATTATTCCATTGCCCTTCAACGTTCTTGGGGAACTCGTAAAGTGAATGAGATGAATCAGTTTTTGAATCGGCTTGTCATCTTACCCATCAAAGCCCGTAGCATCATCTCCGCCTACGCCCGCATTGACGCCTATTCCCAAGGCAAACTCCCGGAAAACCCGCTGCCTCAACGCATGACCTCCCGCAACATGGGCAAAAACGACGTTTGGATTGCAGCAACAGCCCATGCCGCCAATGCCACCTTGGTTACTACTGATCATGATTTTGACCACTTGGAGGGCACCTTTTTTAAGCTTAACCAAATTGATATTGAGGATTTTATAAAAGATTCATGAAGTCTTGAATGTCCAAATTACCGTCGTGCCTCCTCCCGGTTCTGATTGTATTGAAAAATCCCCGCCCATTTTCTCCACCCTTGCCTTCATATTTTTCAGCCCATTTCCGCCGCTTGTTTTTTCCAAATCGAAACCATTTCCATTGTCGCTGAACCGCAATTCGAGCAAATCATCCTGCTTTTTGACAGAAAGAATAGCTTCATCGGCTTCGGCATATTTCACGCAGTTGTTCATGGCTTCTTTAAAAATCAGCAACAAGTGGCGGCGTTGACTGCCGTCAATCGGCACGGTGCGCATCGTTTCATGGATACCTTCTGTGGTGAAATGAGTACTTGAATAGACAAAAAGGCCATTGCCAAAATCCTTCAAGCGTATCAGCGTATCGTAAAGGTTGTCATTCACCGGATCGAGCACCCAAATAAAATCACGCATCCCGGCACGCAGTTCCTGGATGTTTTCCTCCATTTGCGCCAGCAAAGGTTCAAAGGTTGTACTGCTGCCCAATTGTCGCCTGACAATTTCAGTCAACAGGGACATTTTGGTGATCTTGTTGCCTGCCTCATCGTGGAAATCACGGGCCATCCGCTCCCGAAAACGCTCCCGTTCAACCACCTTAGCCTGTTCAATCCGGCGAACAGCTTCCACCCTAAATTTGAAAATGGAAAAGACGGCAGTTCCAATTCCCAAGACATACAAAAGATAAGCCCACCAAGTGCGCCACCAGGGAGGCAGTACGTTGATTTTCAATATTTTAGGTGTCTTGCTCCAAATGCCGTCGTGGTTGGCGGCTTTTATTTTAAACACATAATTTCCTGGCGGCAACTTGGGATAGCTGGCGAAACGCCTGTTTCCTGCCCGTACCCAATCCACGTCCAAACCCTCCAGCATGTAGGCATATTCGATATTTTCTATTTGGCTAAAACCCAAGGCGGCAAATTCCAGGGCGATAAAATTCTGGTGATGGGGCAGCGTGATTTCCTCCGTTTCATTGATGGCCTTTTTTAAAACACCGCCGATGCCTTGGGATTGGCCAAACAATTGAAAATCGGTCAGCACAACAGGCGGCATATAGGTATTGGGCCGTATTGCCTTCGGGTCAAAAATAGTCAGGCCTCCCGTGCCGCCGAAAAGCAGCTTGCCATCCCGGATTTTTAAAAAGGAATGCTGGTTGAACTCATTGCCCGGCAACCCATCTGTAGCAGTAAAATTTTGTGTTTTGAAAACGCCATTTTGAAAGTTGATTTTTGAAAGCCCCCGGTTGGTGCTTGCCCAAAGGTTGCCTTCGCCGTCTTCCAGCATACCGTACACCACATCATTTGGCAGGCCGTCTTTTTTGAAAAAACGGCGGAAGCGGCCTTCCTGCTCCATCAGGTTCAGGCCGTTGGCCGTACAGGCCCACAGTCGCTGCTGGCTATCCTCAAAAATAGAAAGCACCATATTGCTGCTGATACTATGTGCATTGGCATCATCCTGCACATAGCAAGTGAAAGCCTTGGTTTTTTTGTCAAACCAACACAAGCCGCCATTGGCAGCGCCCAGCCACAAGCGCCCTTGGCTGTCTTCTTTCAGGCAAAAAATATAGTTGTGTTTTAGGCTGGAATTTCCATCATCGGCAAAAACCTCGTACCCGCCTTTTCTCTGGTTCCACTCCACTAATCCGAGGCCGGGAGTGCCAAGCCAAACTTTATCATCATCAAACAGCATTGTGTTCACGCCCGCACCGCCCAATATGTCTTTCAGCGCATGTTCTGCTTGAAAAAACCATTTCCCGCTATTATCCTTTTTCAACATGGCAAAACCCTGGCGGCGGAATGCACACCAGATAGTGCCATCTGGGTTTTGGAATAAATTAATCACATAATCGAAAGGCATGGAGGGCGTACTGGCGGGCGTAAGGCACTCGATTTCCCACTGTTCTTTTCCTCCAGAAAAATGGCCAATACGGGTCAGCCCTTTGCGTGTGCCGATCCATACATTGCCTTCCCGGTCTTCCAGCATACCCAAAACGGCATCGGAACAAAGCCCTCCGTTTGTCCCTTCAAAACTGAGGTTTTGAAAGGTCGGCGCTTGGTTGGAAAACACACTGATACCTTCCCTCGTGCCCGTCCACATCAGGCCCGGCTCCACTTCCAAAATACTGAAAACCAGGTCGTTGACCAAAGAATGGGGATTCGCTTCTTCATGCTGAAAATTGGAAAAACCGTTTGAATCAAATCGGCACAGACCTTCATTGGTGCCAATCCAGAGGACACCTTTTCCATCATAAAAAAGGGAATTTATGATGTTGGAAGGAAGTGTATTTGAGTTCTTCGCTTGCTGCGAATAATGTACAGCCATTGCCAGGGAATCATTTTTGGGAAAATATTTCACCTGAAATAGCCCGCCTTGAGTGCCTATCCAAAAAAGATCGGCTGCCACTGGCACAATGGCCGTAGCGGCTGTGAGGGGCGCTCCCAATTTTACAGGCTTGATTTTACTGGTATGGAGGTTTATATGGAAAAGCCCTTGGGCAGCAGCGGCCAGCATTTGGCGATCGGGCATGGGTTGCAGGGCCACCACATTTTCCAATTCAAAAGTTGCTGCACCCTCAGCTCGAAATTGTTTTTTCTTTAACTCCTGCGTTTTGATGTCCAAAGACCAAATCCCTTTGTCGGCGCCCAGCCAGAGGGTTCCTTTTGGAAATTCGCACATGGAGCGCACCGCATTGCCGGCCTCGGCTGGCTGCGCAGGCCCTGCTAAGGGAAAGCTTTTAAAAGTTTCCGTTTCTCGGTCGAAACGGCAGATGGTGCCATCGAAAGTGCCGACCCAAATATCTTCCTGGCTGTCTTCCAAAAGGCACCAAACGTAGTTGTTGCTCAGGCTGGCCGGGTTGCCGGGTTCGTGTTGAAAATGGCGGAAGGAGTAGCCGTCGAAGCAATTCAAGCCATCCTGCGTACCAACCCACAAAAAGCCCCGGCTGTCTTTCATCAGGCAACTGGCGTTGCCCTGCGAAAGGCCGTCTTCCACAGCTATGTGCCTAAATTTAATAGGGAAATTTTGCCCAAAAAGGACAGTGTATTTCAACAAAAAAAACAACAGCAGGGTATGCGGGCATTTCACCATGAGGTAAAGATAAAAATGACCGCAAGACCATCCCCTTAGTTGCCGCCGGGGCGGGAATAAAGCAAGGTTCCCGCACTAACCTCACGCCCTACCTTATGCTTTTGTACATTTTGTCTTTGTGCTTCTTCAGCAGCTTTTCCACATCGTTGAAGCCTTCAGCGATGGCCGATTCAAAGTTTTCGCCATAAGTTTTGCTGAAAATATTCGGCCCAGGCACGCTGAGGTCAATTTCAAACACCTTGTCCTTTTGGCTGTCCGTTGATTTTTCTATTTTGAAAATAATCCGGGCGCTGATGATCCATTCGAATTTGCTTTCCAGTTTTTTGAGTTTTTCGTTGACCTGAGCTTCCAGTAGCTCATGGGTTTTCATGTTTACAAATTGGATTTGATTGGTCATGTTGCCTTGTTTGGTTAAATGTTATGAAAAGGGATTTTTGTCTCAAATAAAAGGGACAATCAGGTGAAAGTTCATTGATCAAATTCAAACAAGCGATTGACAAAGATCACCCAAGGCACTATGCCTGACTTGACATTTTTAGCAAAAACAGGGGAAAGTTTTTGCCCACTCGCCACAGCGCCCTATTTTGGCAGTCTATCTTAAAATTTAACAAATATGACCGCACAAATACGCCATTTTTTCTCCCTGTTCGCCCTTTTGTTTTTTTCAGTTGCCCTTTTTGCGCAGCCTGCCGATGAGGGCCATGAGATGCACGGTTGCCACTTCACAAAAGGCAAAATTCCCGTAGAGGCAATCCAACTCATGGAAACCTCCTCTGAGTGCGGCAGCAACGCCCGCAGCGATAGCATTGACGTGCTAAACTACGCCATTGATTTGGACATCACGCAGTTTACCCAGCAAATGATATTTGCTTCCTGCGAAGTGACTTTTACGGCAAAAATGGATGGAATCGAAGCCCTGCCACTCGACCTGCTCAACTTGTCGGTAGATTCCGTCAAAATGCAGGACAACCACTTGGCTTTTGATTATGACGACCCGTTGTTGAATATCCACCTCCCCACGCTTGTAAACGTGGGCGATACGGCGGAGGTCGTTGTCTATTACCACGGCAAGCCCACGCCCGACAACTATTGGGGCGGATTTTCTTTTACCAATGGCTATGCCTACAACCTCGGCATCGGCCTTACTTCCAACCCTTACAATTTTGGCCGTAGTTGGCACCCCTGTTTCGACAATTTTGTGGAACGTGCTACCTACGACATCAACATCGTCACCAATGACGGCAGAAAGGGCTACGCCATCGGCAAATTCCTAGGCGAGACCGACCTTGGCGGTGGACAGGCACTGCGCCAGTACCGCATGAACCAACCACTGCCAACCTATCTCGTCGGCGTGGCCGCTTCCAATTATGCCGAAATCAACCGAACGCATACAGGGCAATTTGGCACATACCCCATCCTTTTGGTGGCCAAGCCCGGTGATACCACTAAAGTAAAAAACGACTTCTCGTACTTGGGCGATGCTGTGGATGCCCTCGAATCTTGGTTCGGCCCCTATATTTGGGAACAAGTCGGGTACGTAATAACCCAATTGGGCGCAATGGAACACGCATCTTTGATTGCCTATCCTGTCACTAGCTTAGGTGGTGGCCCGTCTTTTAACATGAACAGGCTGATGGCCCACGAACTCGGCCACCATTGGTGGGGGAATGTCACAACTTTGAGTTGTCCGGAAAACATGTGGATTAAGGAAGGCAATGCCGAATATTCAGCCCATCTTTTTACAGAATACAAGTTTGGAAAAGAGGCTTTTATGGATCAAGTAAAAGACAACCACCACGACGACGTGCTGCGAAATGCCCACCAGGACGATGATGGTTTTTGGCCGCTGTCGGGCATCCCCTACGAACACACTTACGGAACAACCACTTACCACAAAGGCGCTTCCATGATGCACAACCTGCGGGGCTATCTTGGCGATACGCTTTTTTCAAAAGGCATGACTTCCATTTTGGAAACCTTCAAGTACGAATCCGTTGACGCAGAGTTGTTTCGGGATCAGCTTACTGCCGCCACAGGCGTTGACATGACCTCTTTTTTTGAGGATTGGATTTTTAGCCCAGGCTTTGCCTGCTACGAACTGGATTCCGTTAAAATTGAACCAACGCCCATCCCCGAACAATGGAAAGCCACCGTGCATGTGCAGCAAAAGCTGCGGGCAGCGCCCCATTTCCATACCAACGCCCCCGTGAGCATTACTTTTTTTGATGAAAGCTGGAATACTTACACGACCCAATTCACCATGTCGGGAGAGTTCGGCAGTGCCGAATTGACTGTGCCATTCCAGCCGGTTTGGCAGCTATTGAACGACGACAACCTGCTCAACCTGGCCCGTACACAATCCAGGAAAGTGGTTAAAGAAACGGGGGCCGTCTCTATGCCTTTTGCCAATGTTGGCAATTTTGAAATAAAAAACCTGCCTGCCGATTCTGCGATGGTCAGCCTGGTACACTACTGGGCAGGTTCCGATCCGGTAGGGCCGGAAGTGGAAGGGGTAACGGTATCAAGTGGGCATTTCTGGCGCTTGGGCGGCATACTGCCCGAAGGCTTTAAAGCCAAATGCCTGCTCGAATACGACGGGGGCGGGCCCAACGATTTTGACTACAACCTCACCCAAAACACAGAGGACAGCCTTATCTTGATTTGGCGGGCGAAGCCGGGCGATGCCTGGACGCATTATCCTTTTTATAAAAAAGTGCCCCTCTCGCCCAACGATGGCCAGGGCTTTATCCGAGTGGACACCATGCTGCCCGGCGATTATGCTTTTGCCAATGGTGATTTGCCGCTTGCCACTTCATTGATAGAAGTAGAAAAACCAGTAGCTCAGGCCGAAATTTTTCCCAACCCAACAGGCCATTCTTTCCAAATCACTGGCCTGGTGCCTGGTGCAGGTAAAGTCAGCCTGGCCGTGTTCGACATGGTGGGCAAACTGCTCAAACAAGCAGAAATAAAAACAGGAGACGGCTTTTTCCTCCATCAAATGGACGTACACGATTTGCCGCCGGGCATGTATTTGGTGAAAGCCGGTGACAAGGCGGGCGGAGCTTCCACGACCATCAAATTGCTAAAACAATAAAACCTCACTCAAGAAATTTTACAAAATGAAAAAACAATCCCGCCGTGAATTCCTCACTACGGCCAGCTATTCCGCAACTTTGCCTTTGGCATTGGCCAATCCATTGGACATCAAACCAAAAGGCATGAAAAACATCTTTATCCACCACGTTTATTTTTGGATGAAAAACCCCGGCAACGCCGCCGATGTGGCCCAGTTGGTCGAAGGCTTGCGCAAATTGTCGAAGGTCAAAATGCTCCATTCCTTTCACATCGGCAAACCCGCCAGTACGCC
Organism: Saprospiraceae bacterium; assembly: GCA_041741095.1. Taxonomy (GTDB): domain Bacteria; phylum Bacteroidota; class Bacteroidia; order Chitinophagales; family Saprospiraceae; genus UBA6168. The sequence continues at coordinate 16,737 of JBGSKQ010000087.1, read as the reverse complement.
CAGGGAGGTAGTGGACAACAGTTACGGCGTTTCCTGGCTGACCACTTTCAAGAGTGCCGCCGACCAGGATGCCTATCAGGTGGATCCCGATCACTTGAAATTTATTGAAGAATGTTCCCACTTGTGGAGCAAAGTCATCGTGTACGACTCGGTGGATGTTTGACATTAATATCCGATGCCTGCCTGACGGCAGGCAAGATTGATTTTGGATGCTGGCAGGTGCTATCCGTCCACCTTCATCCGTCCAATTTCTCCAATACAATAACATGTTTTCAAAAGAAACTTACCAACAAAGAAGGGAGCGCCTTTGCAAGGACATGGGCAAGGGCATCCTGCTCTTCCCCGGCAACAACGAAGCGGCGATGAACTATTCCGCCAACCCTTACCATTTCCGGCAGGACAGCAATTTCCTCTATTTCTTTGGCCTTGACCAAGCAGGCCTTGCCGCCATCATTGATGCTGAATCGAATGAAGCTATCATCTTTGGCGACGAACTGACGATGGAGGACATTGTGTGGACAGGCCCACAGCCTACCATTGCCGCCCAAGCGGCCCATGCTGGTGTTGTTAAAACACTGCCTTTCAAGGACTTGGGTGTTTTTATCAAAAATGCACTGGATAAAAAGCGCCCTATCCATTTCACCCCGCCCTATCGCTACGACAACATGGTGATGCTGAGCGAAATGCTGGGCATCCCGGTCGGCCAACTCAAGGCAAATGCTTCGGTGGATTTGATAAAAGCCATCGTGGCGCAGCGCTCGCACAAGTCGGAAATCGAAGTGCGGGAAATGGAACTGGCCGTCAACATATCCGGGGCCATGCACACGGCTGTGATGAGGGCGGCAGCGCCCGGTAAAAAGGAAGCCGAACTGGCTGGCATTGCTCAGGGCATTGCCAGCGGCATGGGCAACGGCATTGCTTACGGCATCATCCTCACCGTGAACGGGCAGACTTTGCACAACCATTTTTATGGCAATACTTTGAAAAGCGGCCAGCTCCTGCTCGGCGACCACGGCGCAGAAACGAACATGCACTACGCTGGCGACATCACCCGCACCTGCCCGGTGGACAAGCGTTTTACCCAACAACAAAAGGATATTTACAACATCGTGCTGGAAGCGGAAATGAATTCCATCCGCTCGTTGGAGCCTGGGCTGACATACCTGGAAGTCCATCTGGCCGCTGCCCGCACCATTGCCAGCGGCCTGAAATCATTGGGTTTGATGAAAGGCGATGTGGCGGATGCCGTGGCCCAAGGTGCCCACGCCCTGTTCTTTCCGCACGGCCTCGGCCACATGATCGGGCTGGACGTACACGATATGGAGGATTTGGGCGAAAACTATGTGGGCTACTCCGACGAGGTGAAGCGCAGCGAGCAATTTGGCACGGCCTACCTGCGGCTGGCCAGGGCACTTGAGCCAGGTTTTGTGCTGACGGTGGAACCGGGCATTTATTTCATACCCGAACTGATAGACCAATGGCGTAGCGAGGGCAAGTTCACCGATTTTATCAATTATGAAAAACTGGATGCCTGGCGCAACTTTGGCGGCATCAGAACGGAGGACAATGTTTTGATTACGGAAACAGGCCACAGGGTGTTGGGCAAACCGATACCAAAGACTGTGGAGGAAATAGAGGCGTTGAGGGGGTAAATATTTTTTAACTTAAAAAACCTGGACATTTTACATGATAGACACCATCATCTTCGACCTTGGGGGCGTACTCATTGACTGGAACCCCATGTACGTTTTCAATGGGATTTTTGCTGGCAACGAAGACAGGAAAACCTATTTCTTCGACAACATCTGCACCCACGACTGGAACGAAAAGCAGGACGCTGGCCGCTCCTTGCAGGAAGCTACCGACGAACTGCTGGCCCTTCACCCAGAATGGGAAACCGAAATCAGGGCCTACTATGGCCGCTGGCGGGAAATGCTCGGAGGCCCCATCCATGAAACGGTGGAGATTTTGAAAAAAATAAAAAACGCCGATAACCACCGCCTGTATGCCCTCACCAATTGGTCGGCGGAAACATTTCCCGTTGCACTGGAATTGTACGATTTTTTGCACTGGTTCGAGGGCATTGTCGTATCGGGCGTAGAGAAGACCAGGAAGCCTTTTCCAGATTTTTATCAAATTTTGATAAACAGGTTTGAAATAGTGCCCGAGCAAGCCATTTTTATTGACGACAACTACCGTAACGTAGAAGGGGCGGAGGCGATTGGCATCCAGGGCATCCATTTCCGTTCGGCGGCCCAACTGGAGAATGAACTGGTGGCAAAAGGTGTACTGTTCTGATTCATTGCAAATTCAGCGTTCCATTCCTGGAACGCAAGTGGGCGACCCCTTTTCGGCCAATACTATTCCTCCACGATCGCATCGTCTATCAACTCGTCGCCATCGCCGTCGCCGTCGTCGAAACCTTTTACCTTGCCCTTGTCGGGTGCTTTATAATCAGGATTTTCTTTGATGGTCAATTCGCCGGGTTTGGGTTCCTTGCCCTTCATGTGATAGTCGCCTTTGGCGAAGCGGTCGGCCTTTTCCCAAAAGCTGTCGTGTTTGCTGAACTCGCTGCCGCCAGTGTCCAGGGGCTTATCGGCGAACTGTTGGTTGTTGCCGCTGATTTTGTCTTCCAGTTTTTGGTTGAGGTTTTTCATTTTGTCAATCAGGCTGTCGGCAGTTTCGCCCGATTTGGCGGCTTCGGCTTCTGCCTTGGCAAAAAGCTCGTCCTTGGCACCCAATATTTTTGAGCCAATATTGGTGGCAAAACCTTTGGCCTTTTCGAGGGCCTCCCCACCTTTTTCAAAAATGGCTTCACCCACGTCTTCTGCCGTTTCGCCAAATTTATCGGCCATATTGCTGCCCGTTTCCATGACCTTTTTCCCCACATTTTCAGTAAAATCGGCGGCCTTGTCCATTGCCTTTTCAGAATTTCCAAGGATGGTGCCACCTACTTTTTCGGCGGTTCCACCAAATTTTTCTGCCATGCCGCCGCCCGTTTCCATGACCTTTTTCCCAATTCCCTCGGCAAAGTCGCCCGCCTTATCAAGCGCCTCGCCCGAAGCCGCTGCCACACTGGCACCAGCAATCGAGGCTGTTTTTTTCAAATTGTCGAAAATGTCCTCCTCCTCTTCGGGCTGCTCGATCAACTTGGGTTGTTCGGCGGTGCTTTTCAGGGGCGGCAGTTCAAGGATTTCCTGTTCATCCGCTTGTGTTGGAGATTTGCTTTCGGCGATAATTTCATCCATGATGTCGCTGCTTTTCGCAGTCGTTTCAGGGTTGCTTTCATCATCATCGCTGAAATATTCTGTGGCCTTGGCTTTGACGGTTTCTGTAGTTTGCATGACCTTTTCGCCCACTTCTTCTGCAAAATCTCCGGCCCTATCCATAGCCTGATCGGCCTTGTCCATAACGATTTTGCCCACATCTTCAACTTTGTCCTTTGCTTTTTCAAACAGGTCGCTGCCACTTTCTGCCAGGCCTTTTCCAGCTTCTTTGCCTGCTTCAAATGTTTTTTCTGCGGCAGATTTGGTGACGGCTTTAGCGCCGAAAAACAGTTTTTTTAAATCATTGAGGAGTGCCATGCTGTTGAATTTTTATTCCAAAATAGCAAAAGCTATTTGGAAGGATGATATGGATTTGGAAACGAACAATTGCCGTTGGCAGATAATGCATCCATTGGGACACCAAGATGCGAAATAATTGTTTAGGTTCTCAGGAATCCCAGCGCCTTTTTCATTTTTTCATGAATGGCGGTGTTTTCATATAGCCCAGAAAAAAGCTCCTGGCCCGGCCCAAATGCAAAAACGGGAATGAGCGCTGCCGTGTGCTGGTCGGTGGTAAAAGCAGGGCGGATACTATCCCAAGTCGAGCCGGGATTGAGGGCATAACCGCCCGTTTCATGGTCGGAAGTTACAATGATGAGGGTTTCGCCATTCTCCTTCGCAAAATTTAAAACCACCCCGATAGCCTCGTCAAAATCAATCATTTCGCTGATGATGTAGTCGGAATTATTGGCATGGCCGCCCCAGTCTATCTGAGATCCTTCCACGATGAGGAAAAAGCCCTTGTCGTCTTGGCTGGAAAGATAGGTCAGGGCCGACTGGCAGGCTTGGGCCAGATAATCCCGTCCCTGCGATTTTGGGAGCGGCTCGGCATCGGCAGTGAAGTAGCCAAATTTTTTGGAAAAATCAATGCTCAAATCGCCAAACTCCGAATCAATGAAATTGGAAATCACATAGCCTTTTTCTTCCAGTTCCTTGTTTATGTCACGCTCATCTATGCGCCTGTCAAAGTATTTTTTGCCCCCGCCAACAAAAAAATCAACCCCAGAACCCAGCATGTCTGCCGCTATTTCTTCCATCATGGTGCGCTGTTTTTGATGGGCAAAAAAGCTGGCAGGAGTAGCGTGGGTTATGGAAGAAGTAACCACCAGCCCGGTCGAGAAATTAGCTGCTTCGGCTTCTTCCAAAATAGTTTTTGCGGGCTTACCATTTTCATCCACCCCAATTGCCCCATTGTATGTTTTTTTACCTGCCGACAATGCCGTTGCCCCTGCTGCCGAGTCCGTGATAAGGTTGTCGCTCGCATAGGATTTGTGCAGCCCGATATACTCGAACCCCTCCAGGTTTAGCTTGTTGCCGTTCATGTACAGGCCTGCGGTGATCTGCGAAAGACCCATGCCATCCCCTATCATCAGCACAATATTTTTGGGCGGGGTAAAGGCTATCGTGTCTTCAACTTCTGGAAGGGTATTTTCGGGCAAAACCGTCACTTCTTTTTTGGGACGGCAGGCGGCAAAAACCAAAAAGGCAATTAGGATGGGCAATTTCTTCATGTGACAAAGATAAACAGTTGTCTGTTTTCAATTGAAACTTGTTCGTTTTGCAAGGCAATGTATTTCAGCAAGTTACAAAATGTATTGACTGTGGAATATTTCCAGCCGAATCAAGGGGCTTCAAACCAAGACATAGCGCTTGCCGGGCAGGGAGCGCAGCAGGCCCTTAAATTCGAGGTTGAGCAAGAGGGAAGCCAGCTCGCTGCTCGAAATTTTGGTTTGGTAGCTGAGCTGGTCCACGCCGATTTCGTCGTTTTCGTGGATGATATCCACCACCTTTTTTTCCTCTTCGGTAAGGGACATAAACAGTTCAGGTTGATAGTTGGGTTTCTTTTCCTTGGTTTCGTCGCCGGGCTCCTCCCAGCGCATGAAAGTAGCCACATCAGCCGCATTTTCTATCAACGTGGCGAGGTTGTTTTTTATCAAAAGATGGCAACCTTGTGAAAATTTGTCCTTCACCCTGCCTGGCACTGCGAACACTTCCCGGCTGTATCCATTGGCCTGCTGTGCGGTGATGATGGAGCCGCCTCGGATGGCGGTTTCCACTACAATCAGTGCATCGCAAAGCCCTGCGACAACCCTGTTGCGCATGGGGAAATTTTCTCGCTCCGGCCCCACATGGCTGGCAAATTCGGAGAGCAGGCCGCCCTGTTCGCACATATCCAGCGCCACTTTTCGGTGTTGGGGCGGGTAAATCCTCGACAGCCCATGCCCCAGCACGGCTACTGTTTCCAAACCCTTTTCCAGGCATTTTCGGTGGGCGGCCACATCAATGCCATAAGCCAGGCCGCTGATAATAAGTGGTTTATAAACAAGCAAATCTTGCACTAAATCTTCGCAGATGGAAAGGCCCAGCGGCGTGGGCGTCCTAGTGCCAACAATGGCCACCGTGCGGTGGTAGTTGAGATTGGCCGTTCCTTTGTAATAGAGCATGATGGGGGCGTCGTTGAAGGGCCGGAGGCGTTGTGGATAGTTTTTATCCAAATAAAATAGCGGCTGGATGGCGTTGTTTTCGATGAAATTTATTTCCGCCTCGGCAGCTTCCAGCGAGCTTTTGTCCAAAATACTCGCAGCGATGCGCTCCCCTACGCCGGGGATTTTTTGCAGGGCGCTTTTTTTTGCCTCAAAAACCTCCCTAGCGCCGCCACAATAGCTGACGAGGTTTTTGGCGGTCACCGCCCCTACCAGGGGTATCTTCGTGAGGGCTACTTTGTATAAGATGTCATTCATTACTTTTGTGCGCAGTTTTTGTTTCAGTGATCGGACAGCACCTGTTTCGTTTTATTTCGCTGCCAAACAAAGACGTGCAAACTTAACCCAAACCCTTCAAAATGAAAGGTCTGCTATCAAAAATCGAATACATCGTCATCGGCGTTTTTGCCCTTATTTTCGTGGTGTGGGCAGTTTCCAAGTGCAATTCCCACAAAGAGCAGGCACAGGATGCTGCCGATGTTGAGGCAAAAGAAGACAGCCTCGCCACGGCCGCCAAACCTGCTGCCACGACAGCGCCACAGCCTACCGCCAGCACGGCAGCCGTCGCCGCCGATTCTACAAAACCTGCCGCACAGCCGGCAACGCAACCTGTAACGCAGCCTGCGGCTCAGCCCGCCAAGGCACAGGAACCGCAAGGTTCCAAACTCTTCGTCACCATTGACAAGCTCAAGCTGCGCAAAGCGCCCGGCCTGAAAAGCGAAACCCTCGGCGAACTTAAACTTTTCGACGAAGTCTATTACATGGACGAAGTGACGGACTCCACCTTTGAGGTGAACCTGGGCAAGGAAATCGCCAAAGAACCCTACGTAAAAATAAAAACCAAACGTGGCACGGTGGGCTGGGTCTATGGCGCCGGGGTGCATTATGTGAAGAAAAAACGGAGCGGGGTACTGGAATAAGCCGCCGCAGCCTGGCGTTTTCAGGTATTGTAAGTACAAACCTTCACCAATAAAAGCTTTATGCGCCGCCGGGCAATTGCGATTTTGCTATTCATGGCCCTTGCCGGGCTGACCTTCGTCCAATTCCGCCTCCTGCTCATTGGCATCGGCCTGGAAAAAGAACGCTTTGACGAAAGCACCAAAGCCGCCCTGCGGGAACTGGGGCGCACGCTCAACGAGCCGAACGCCCTTTCCGACCAGCTTATCCGCTTTTTTGCATTGGGTAAAAATGACAGTGGCAGCGTAGAAAAAATCAGCCTCGCCATAGATTCCCTGCTACAATCCGATCTCCACAAGCGAGGCGTTGCCGCCAGTTTTTCCTTTGTTTTTACCGACAAATCGGACGCAAAGACCTTTTTGGCAAGCAAGGATTTCGACCCGGCACATTTCAAATTTGGCCGTTACAGCCTGCTCTTGGGCAGCCGCATTATCAGTGGTTGCAACTGCGAGCGCAAACTGCACCTGGACGCCCCCAACTTGTTTGGCTACCTGCTGGGCGAACTGGTTTACCTCGTCGTCCCTTCTGTACTTTGCCTGCTAGGCATCTTGGCGGCTTTTGTTTTTTTGTTAAACACCTTGCGCAAAGAAGAACGGCTCAATGCCATCAAAAACGACTTCATCAACAACCTGACGCACGAGCTGAAAACGCCCGCCTTTTCCATTTCCCTATCTTCAAAACTGGCCAAAGAAAGCTTGGAAAGAGGCGACCTGGAAAAGGCCCAACGCTATCTGGAGCTCATGGGCAAGGAAAACGAAAAAATAAAAACGCATATCGAAAAAGTGCTGGAACTGGCCAGCCTGGAAAGTGGGCGATATACTTTGCAAAAAGAAGTAGTTGATATTCAACAGCTTATCAGCGAAGTTGTGGCAGAATTCCAGCCGCAAGCCGAAGCCAGAAAAGGCAAGATCGAAACAGTTTTTGAAGCAGAAAAAAGCTTATTGCGCATTGACAAGGCCCATTTCAAAAACATGCTCGGCAACCTGTTGGACAATGCCTTGAAATACACGCCCGGCATTCCTGAAATTACGGTAAAAACATTCAGCCAAGATGGGAATTTCCACTTAACAGTGAGCGACAACGGCCCCGGAATTGACCCCGTCTGGCGGAAACAGGTGTTTGAAAAATTCTTTCGGATACCCGGCGGGAATGTGCAGGCAATAAAAGGCTTCGGGCTTGGCCTGAGCTATGTGAAGCAGGTGGCGGAGGCGCACGGGGGGCGGGTGGAGTTGGAGAGCGGTACTGATGTAGGCACTACTATAAGCGTCATAGTGCCACTTTCTTAGTTGCTGAGTGCTTGTTTACCTTCTACCTCCGGCATCTTGCATTCCTCATCTGGCTTTCTTCCACAAACAGAACAAGACCCAAATTTATCGGCCAACATCGGGTTATTGGAGGCACAGCCGCCACGGAATTCCCGTTTTTTGAAAATATAACCTACGTTGATCATGACGACTGCCAAGGCAAAGAATCCAAATATGGCGAGAAATATTTTTAAAAATTCCATGGAATATGAATGGTTATATGGCTGGACGGCTGGATGGTTGGCAATAGACAACTATTCAATCAACGGCCATCAAACAATTTTACTTTTAAAACATGGGCTGGCCAGGGAAGTTTACTTTTGCGGCCCGGTGGCCTTGCTGCCAGCAAAATTAGACTATCATGAACAATCCGCACAGCCAACCTGCACATTCCGAAAAAACAGTGGCACATCTCGCTGAAAAACTCGATGCCTTCGCCCGCCTGCTCCAAATCATGGATGACCTGCGGGCCAAATGCCCTTGGGACCGCAAGCAGACCTTTGAAAGCTTGCGCAACCTGACCATCGAGGAAACCTACGAACTGGCCGATGCCATCCTTGAAGCCGACAGCCAGGGCATCAAGGAGGAAACGGGCGACCTGATGCTGCACATGGTTTTTTATGCCAAAATAGCCGAGGAAAAAGGCGATTGGGACATGGCCAGCGCCCTCCACGCCATCTGCGATAAACTGGTGGCCCGCCACCCGCACGTCTATGGCGATCTGACAGTAAGCGGCGAGGAGGAGGTGAAAAAAAATTGGGAACAACTAAAACTACAGGAGGGCAAAAAGTCCATTTTGCAGGGTGTCCCGAAATCGTTGCCGGCCTTGGTGAAAGCTTGGAGGATGCAGGAAAAGACGGCCCAGGTAGGTTTTGAGTGGGAAAATGCGGAGCAGGTCTGGGAAAAAGTGGAGGAGGAAATTGCGGAATTCCAAGAGGCTGTTTCTGAAAATTTTACCCAGGAAAAAAAAGAAGAAGAGTTTGGCGATGTACTGTTTGCCCTTATCAACTATGCCCGTTTTCAGGGCATTGAGCCGGAGACGGCGTTGGAGCGGGTCAACCTGAAATTCAAGCGCCGCTTTGAATACATCGAAGCCAATGCGCCGAAGGAATTGAACGATATGACCTTGGCAGAGATGGATGATTTGTGGAACCAAGCAAAAGGAAAAGAGAAGTAAGGTTATCCCAAACTGCCTCTCATTATCTTATTCCTCTCATACTTCTCACCGCCTAAAAAAACAGCCCGCACCGCTTATCGGCGCAGGCCATCTAATCCTGTATGAAATAGTCCCAAAGTTTTCACAGCTTATTCATTTGGAGTCAACGGATTGAAGGAAAATGGTGTAAATGAAAAAAGATTTTCAGTCGGGTTTCGGGCGTGTTTTCAGGGGGAAAAATCGCCGCAATTTTTAGTTGCGGCGATCAGGAAATCGGGTTGGGGTTAAATAGTGAGAAATTGTCTAACCAAAATTGTCAGCTTTTAAATTGACCGTTCACAGCCACAAAGTAAGCGGCCAGCTTGCTCCTCTGCCAACCAAGTTATTTTATAAGTCAGTTTTTTGATTGCGCCTCCAAAGCTTTTCAATGAGAAAGGTCAGGGCTTTAGTTTTTTGTCAATGCCCATAATCTCAATACCTTTGGGCGCTTCTTTTAAAAACCACATTTTTGATAAAATCAGGTTGTCAAACACATGAACTCGAAAAAAATCACTTCCGCACTTATTTCCGTCTATCACAAAGAAGGGCTTGAAGAAATCATCCAGGAACTGCACCGCCTCAACGTGGCCCTATATTCCACTGGCGGCACACAGCAGTACATCGAAAGCCTGGGCATCCCCGTCAACACGGTAGAAGACCTCACCAGTTACCCTTCTATCTTGGATGGCCGGGTAAAAACACTGCACCCAAAGGTTTTCGGCGGCATACTCGCCCGGCGGGAAGAAGCGCACCGCTCGCAGTTGCAGCAATACGGCATCCCAGAAATTGATGTGGTAATCGTTGATTTATATCCTTTTGAAGAAACCGTGGCGAGCTCCAACGACGAGGCCACGATCATTGAAAAAATTGACATAGGCGGCATTTCGCTCATCCGTGCGGCTGCGAAAAACTTCAAAGATGTGGCCGTCGTGCCATCGAAAGAGGAATACGGCATGTTCTTCCAACTTTTAAAGGAAAAACAGGGCTTCACGGACGTGGAAGATCGCAAAGAACTGGCCCGCCGTGCTTTCAAAGTTTCTTCCAACTACGACGTGGCCATTTTTAATTATTTCAACGAAGGCACTGCCGACCTCTCCTTCAAATTTAGCATACACCGCTCCGACATCCTGCGCTATGGTGAGAACCCCCACCAAAACGGTGTTTTCTTCGGCGATTTTGATAAAATGTTCGTAAAGCTAAACGGCAAGGCCATTTCCTACAACAATCTCGTGGACATAGACGCAGCAGTGCAGGTAATGCGGGAGTTCCGGGAAGCCGACCCGACTTTTGCCATTTTAAAACATACCAATACCTGCGGCGTAGCTACCCGGCCAAGCTTGATGGAAGCATGGACGTCGGCCTTAGCTTGCGACAATGTTTCCGCTTTCGGCGGCATTTTCGTCTGCAACCGCCCGGTAGATTTAGCGACGGCGAAGGCTATTGACGAGCTGTTTTATGAAGTACTCATCGCCCCCAATTTCGAGGCGGGCGCATTGGAGTTTTTAAGCCAAAAGAAAAACCGCATTTTGTTGAAAATCAAGGACTTCTTTGTGCGTAACCGTTCCTTCCGCAGCCTGTTGAACGGCGTGGTGGAGCAAGACACCGACCTAAAAATCGAAACGGCTGCCGACCTGAAAACGGCTACGAAAAAAGCTCCCACGGAAGCAGAAATCTCGGATCTGCTGTTTGCCAATATCTGCTGCAAGCACCTGAAATCCAACGCCATTACTTTGGTGAAAAACAAGCAGCTCATTGGCATGGGCTGCGGCCAGCCATCCAGGGTAGATGCGCTGCGGCAAGCCATTGCCAAGGCCAAGGCTTTTGGTTTTGACCTGAATGGTGCAGTGATGGCCTCCGATGCTTTTTTCCCCTTCCCCGATTGTGTGGAAATTGCTAACGGCGAAGGCATCACGGCAGTGACACAGCCCGGCGGCTCCATCAAGGATCAAGACAGCATTGACTATTGCGATGCAAATGGTATGGCAATGGTGATGACGGGGACTAGGCATTTTAGGCATTGATGACCCTTAGAATCAACATTTCCTTTTAGCTTTACGCCGTGTTTTCCACGGACTGATTTTTCCCATTTCAAATCTATTTCTTCAAACTGTATGTGAAAACGATGGCGAAGCCAACTACAGGAGGCTTTCGGTCAGTAATTTTTAACAAACGAAAATTTAAAACCACCTGAAATGAAAAAAATAGGCATACTCTTCGGCAAGGAACGCACATTTCCCAAAGCATTTGTGGAAAGGGTCAATTCGAAAGCTGTGAACGGCGTGAGCGCCGAATTTGTTAAAGTGGAAGAACTGATGATGAACAAGCCTAGCGGCTATGCTGTCATCATTGACCGCATCTCGCAGGATGTGCCTTTTTACAGGGCATATTTGAAAAATGCGGCAGCCACCGGCACGGCAGTCATCAACAACCCATTCTGGTGGAGCGCCGACGAGAAATTTTTCAACAACGTGCTGGCCGAGCAACTGGGCGTACCAGTACCCAATACCGTCCTGCTGCCCAGCAAGGATCATCCCGACGATACCTCCTCCGAAAGTTTTTCAAACCTGAAATTCCCCATGGAGTGGGACGCTATGCTGGAATACCTCGGCGGCTTTCCAGCCTTCATGAAGCCCCATGCCGGCGGCGGCTGGAAAAGCGTTTACCCTGTAAACGACTGGGCGGAAGTTTTCAAAGCCTACCACGAGACCGGCCAATTGGTCATGTTGTTTCAAAAAGCAGTGCAGTTTGAAAGCTACTTCCGCTGCTATTGCATAGGCCGCAAATACGTGCGCATCATGGACTATGAACCCCGCAACCCGCACCACCTGCGCTATGTGGCCGATCACAAAGCATCAAAAGAACTGCTGGCTACCATGGAAGATTATGTGCTGCGCCTCTGCAACGGCCTGGGCTACGACTTCAACACCGTGGAATTTGGCATCCAGGATGGCATCCCTTATGCTATTGACTTTTGCAACCCTGCACCCGATGCGGATGTAAATTCCGTAGGAAAAGAAAATTTTGAATGGGTGGTGGAAACAATGGCCAATTACGCCATTGAAAGGGCAATGGAAGTAAAGGAAGGCCAAAACAACCTTACGTGGGGCACGTTTATCCAAAATGCTGTGATGGAAACAATGCCAAGCAGCGGCAACGGAACAACGGCCAAGAAATCTACGGCCAAGAAAAAATAAAATGATGGTTTGGTTTTGGTATGGTAGGTGAACAAGCACTATTTCCCGCCATTGCTATCTTCAGCACAGCTACTGCATTTTATTTCAGAAAAAAATGGAAGCGAAACTCAGATTAGCACTTTTGGATATGTACGAAGGTACCCGCAACCTGGGTATGGACAATATAAAGGCCATACTAGGGCAATTCAGCGGCGATATTGAATACGAAGTATTTGATGTGCGGAGCCATGTGCAAGTACCCAATCTGGGTTTCGATATTTATATTTTTTCAGGCGGCCCCGGCAACCCCCTGGCAGGCGACGAAAGTTGGCTAGAGCCATTTCACGACTTGATTGAAGACCTCTGGCAGTACAACAAACATGGGGAAGGGGCCAAGAAATATTGTTTTTTCATCTGCCATTCCTTCCAGATGGCCTGTCATCATTTTGGTTTTGGCAAAATTGTGCGGCGCCACGAAAAATCCTTTGGCACATTTCCAGTCTATAAAACGCCTGCCGGGGAAAAAGAATGGTTGTTCAAGGAACTCAACAACCCGTTTTGGGTGGCGGATTTCAGAGAATTTATGGTCGTGGATCCCAACCCCGCCCGCCTTGCCGAAATTGGTGCGGAACTCCTTCTCATCGAACGGGAGCGGGATCGGCCCGAACTGAAAAGAGCCATGATGGCCATCCGTTTTTCGGATGAAATGATCGGCACCCAATTCCATCCAGAAGCTGATCCGGTGGGCATGCGCAGCTATTTTTCAGAAGAAGAAAGGATAAAGGCGGTGCTGGACGAATTCGGGGAAGAACGTTATTTTTCGATGGTGGAAGATTTGAAAGACCCCGCCAAGATTGACCGCACCTATTCCGTTGTGTTGCCGCTTTTCCTGCACAAATCTATTCAGCTCTTGAAGGCAAATAGTTTGGTATTGGTTTAATTTCGCCTTTGTTATTTTCCAAATTACATTGATTGTCAAATCACCTGTACATTTCAAATGACAGGCTGGCCATTGGCTTCAATGATGTTTTTTAAAACAAAGACGAAAACTATCCTGCCATGATTCCTGCCATACGCAAAGCCTACAATGCCGCTTTTTCCGAAGAAAAATACCAGGCATTTTTAGAAGAAATTCACCAGGCTACCAATCACAAACCCCCTTTCCACATTGCCGAGACGCCTGTTTTTGTGCCAAAATTCCTATCCGATCAACTTTTCCAGGCATGTGAGGAGTTGGTTGACACGCTTTGTAGGCCTGATTTTAAAAAGCTCTCGCAGGACACCATTTTTCCGGAATGTTTCGTACCCGGCGAAACAGAAAAAAGCACTTTCATGTGTGTTGACTTCGGCATTTGCTCCGACGAGGAAGGCAACCTATCTCCGCAACTGATTGAAATACAGGGCTTTCCGTCGCTTTATTTTTACCAAGATTTGTGCGCAAGGGCCTACCGCCACCACTTCGATATTCCTGAAAATTTAAATCATTTATTTGGCGGCTATAATAGCGGGAGCTACCGTGAAAAACTGGCCAGCATCATCGTCGGCAATTCCAAGCCCGAAAACGTAGTGCTGCTCGAAATAGAGCCGCACAAGCAAAATACACAGATTGACTTCTGGGCCACAGAAAGAGCCTTGGGCATCAGGGTGAAATGCCTCTCAGACCTGAAAACCGAAGGCGGGGACGTTTTTTATTTAAATGAAAATGGCCGCAAGGTGACCGTGGAACGCATCTACAACCGCATCATTTTTGATGAACTGCAAAAACGGAACGACCTGCCCCGTGAATTTGATTTTCAAAAAGAATATAATATACAATGGGTGGGCCACCCACACTGGTTTTCCCGCATCAGCAAGCATACTTTGCCGCTGTTCGACAGCCGTTTTGTGCCAAAATCCTTTTATCTCGATACCCTTGTCGAGATCCCTGAGGATCTGGATCGTTTTGTATTAAAACCACTGTACTCATTTTCCGGCCAGGGTGTCATCATTCACCCGACTGCTGCCCATATCGAAGCCATCCCTGCCGAGCAACGGAAAAATTTCATCCTGCAACAAAAAGTAAACTACGCCCCTGTCATTGAAACACCGGACGAAAAAGCCAAGGTAGAAGTGCGCATGATGCTCGTTTGGGAAGACGACAAAGCAAGACCGGAAGTTATCACCAATTTGGTGAGACTGAGCAAAGGCGAGATGGTGGGCGTACGCTACAATATGGGTAAGACTTGGGTCGGCGGCGGAGTAGGCTTTTTTGAACTGTAAAAGCCTACTCCCAAAACAAAACCCCGGAACAATTGCCCGGGGCTTCAAACAAACATACTATGAGAAAACAACTTGAAGATTGCTTTTAGAGCGAAACAAGGTTCAAGTATCATATATCAACTAATTAAATTTAGTCTTTGTTCGACGACTGGAGGTATTTTTCCAGGGCCATCGTCATTGAGGGGGTTTCAGGCGTTGGGGCATTTATATTGATATAAAGTCCCCTGTCTTCTACGGCCTGCATGGTTTGTTTTCCAAAAACGGCGATCCGGGTATCTTTTTGGGCAAAATCAGGGAAGTTTTCATAAAGCGCCAGTATATCGAGCGGACTGAAAAATACAATAACATCATAATAAATGTTCTTCAAGTCGCTCAGGTCACTGCTCACCGTTTGGTACATGATCGCCTCTTGCCACTTAAAGCCGTTTTCTTTGAGGAAAACGCCAATTTCTTTGGAACCGAGGTTGGAACATGGGAGCAGGAAAGATTCCTTGTCTTTGTGCTTCATCAAATACGGCTTCAGATCCATGATGGTACGGAAGCCTGCGAACACTTTCCGCTTGCGGTAAATGATGAACTTTTGCAGGTAATTGGCGACGGCTTCCGTTAAGCAGAAATATTTCGTGTCGGGCGACATCTTGCAGCGCAGCTCTTCGCATAGGCTGAAAAAGTGATCCACTGCATTTTTGCTTGTAAGGATAACTGCCGAATATTCTTCAGGGCGAACCCGCTGACGGCGGAATTCCTTTGCAGAAACTGGCTCCACGTGTATAAACGGGCGCCAATCTATTTGGAGGTCGTATTTTTTTTCAAGGTCATAGTATGGGGAACGGTCTGGTTTGGGTTGGGTGACTAATATTGTCTTTACTTTTTTGTACGCCTCCACGGTTACCTTACCATTTAGAACTTCCATTCAAACAATGAATTTTGGTTTTTTCATCTGCCAACTCAGACACCTTTCTGGTTGAATAAAAACTTTGCAACTATCAGCAAAGGCGCTATTTCGACGGCGCAAAGATACAACAAAAAGTGAAACTTGTGCCAGGCGATGAACCTGTTGGCGATGAACAGGCCCCGCAAGCTCATGAAAAGGTACATCGTCGCCAACAGCACACCAGTTCCGTAAATAACGTACTTGATGGCTGATTCCGGGGCATAGGCGGTGAACAAAACTGCGGGCACCAGGAAAAAACCGATGATGATATTAAAAACGATTATCGTGAAGTTGTAGGCAGCCACCTCCTTCTGTACAGGGAAGGTGAAGCCTACGATTTTCAATAGTACATGCTTAATCAAAAAAAAGCCAAGGATTCCGCCGATACAGATGAAAAGCCCGCCGATGTTGTTGCCGGCCAGTTCAATTCCAAATTGCTTCGTTGCCAGAAAAGTGAATACCCCGGCATTGATGAAAAACATAAAATACAAGATAAGGTAGGCGAGCGTGATGCCAGTGCCCTGCTCCCTCAACAATTGATTCAACAGGTTGTCGTTGATAAATGCCTTCCAGACTTTTTCTATCAATATCCTAAAAATGGTCACTATCAAGGTGAGCATGATTAACATCACCAAAACAGTTATAAATATAAACCTTTGATAAATGGACTCTTTCTCTTTCAGGGTTAGCGGCCTCGCCGATTGGTCAATGCTGAAACCCTCCGCCCTCCTTACAGGGCGGTTGATGGGTCTTGTTTTTACAATGTCGAAGGGGTTGGACGAGGTGGCGATGGCGATGGTGCTGTCTTCTTCCACGCCTTTCACACGGGGTATGAGGTCAAATGGGCTGGCGGTGCTTTGTGCGGAAAGCATTTGCGAAAGGAATAGCAGCAGCAAGCAGCCGAGGAGGTATTTTATGTTAAAATTTTTTACCATGCAGTGTTTGATCGGGCGCAAAATTAGTTTTCCCTGCCCGATTTTTATAAATAATGCGAATTAGGGGTTGACAATAGATTGAAATAGAACAGACGTAGCGATGTCCAAAGCGGATTAGGTTTGTGTTGTGAAAGCAATAGAACTAATCGCCCTGTACTACTACGTCTGCGA
>JBGSKQ010000086.1:0-47395 GCA_041741095.1 Saprospiraceae bacterium | reverse complement strand
TGAAGTAGTCACGACTTAATCTGACAGTTTTAGTAATTTTGAAACAACCACATTTCATCACTAAAACAAGATTAGAATCATGACTACTCAAGACAAAATTATCAAAAACAAGTTGGGGTTGCTCCGTTTGGCCAAGCAGTTGAACAACGTGACGGAAGCGTGCCAGGTAATGGGCTATTCGAGGGACAGCTTCTACCGTTACAAAGAACTTTACGAACAAGGTGGCGAAGCAGCCCTCCAAGAGTTGAGCCGTAGCAAGCCCCTCCCGAAAAACCGGGTGGAAGAGCATGTCGAAAAAGCGGTGGTGGACATGGCCTTCGACATGCCCGCCTACGGCCAGAAGCGGGCCAGCAACGAATTGAAGAAAAAGGGCATCCTGGTCTCGCCGGGCGGTGTCCGCTCCATTTGGTTGAGGCACGATTTGGAAACGTTCAAGAAACGGCTCAAGGCGCTGGAGGCAAAAGTGGCGCAAAAAGACCTCATCCTGACGGAGGCGCAACTGGCCGCCCTTGAAAAGGCAAGGCAGGAAAAAGAGGCGCACGGGGAGATTGAGACGCAGCACCCCGGCTACCTCGGCGCACAGGACACCTACTATGTCGGCACCATTAAGGGGGTGGGCCGGATATACCAGCAGACCTTCACCGACACCTACTGCAAGGTGGCGCAGGCCAAGCTGTACACGGACAAGAACGCACTGACGGCGGCGGAAGTGCTCAACGACCGGGTGCTGCCCTTCTACGAGGCGCACGGCATACCGCTGTTGCGCATCCTGACCGACAGGGGCACGGAATACTGCGGCAGGCAGAACGACCACGCCTACCAGCTATACCTGGCCATCGAGGACATCGACCACACCCGCACAAAGGCCAGGAGCCCGCAGACCAACGGCATCTGCGAGCGCTTTCACCGGACCATCCAGGACGAGTTCTACGCCATCGCCTTCCGAAAGAAAATCTACCGTTCGCTGGAAGAACTCCAGGCGGACCTCGACGATTGGACAGACTGGTACAACAGGGAAAGGACCCATTCTGGGAAGTACTGCTACGGGAAAACGCCCTTCCAGACCTTTTTGGATTCCCTGGATTTGGCCAAACAAAAACAACTGGATAAATTGGCGGCCAGCCCGGGCGAAAGTGATTCGGGGCACAATATGAATCCCCCCTTACCAGCAGACAGCGGGGGGGATTCAAATTGGGTCACGAAGCACGGAAGGTCAACGTCGGAGGTTGAGGAAAATCTGACAGTTTCTTAGCGTCCGAAATGTTGCGACTGTCAGGTCAAGTCTTGACTATTACAATTAAGGATACCCTTAAGAGCAAAGGATAAGCCTCCGAACATTTTACCTGATTGGGATGAGAAAAATCATTATGTCGGAATGAGAGGGATTATTAATAATTATACTTCCTGGTAACAATTTGCACAATAAATCCTCCTCATGCAAAATATTACCACCATCGGGCATACAGTTATCCAGAAATACTCCTCGGATGCCTTTGAATCCAGAAGGAAATGCCTTTCTATCGAAAAATTGAAAAATATAATCTGGAAATCGGAAGCAGAAATTTCAAATCTTTCACCAAAGGAAGCAGAGCTTTACCGTAGCGTGCGGGAAATGGCCCAAATGTGCGGGGGGTGGCTGGCTCCATTTAAAGGGCGTTTGCCAGATGAGCCTTCGCTCCGGGAATATAGGATTATTTAGACCAATCGAAGATACAATTCGTAAGCCGGGGCTGTAGGGTCAGCGGCACTAAAAAACAATGAAGCCTAGCCTGACCATCTTCTCATCACAAAAGCAATAAAACCATTTTTAGCGCGTGAAGTTAGCATAGCAACAAACATTCAATGCTATTCAACAAAACAACAGCAAGAACTGGACTAAAATCTGCTTTATGCATCAAAATGGGGCGGCTGATCGGTGGGGTATTGTTATTTTTGTATTCCTGCAACAATGGGGGCTCTATTGCCACCGTAAATCCTGGTATTTTAAATGAAACCACCTTAGCTGACACGTTACCTCAACCACCTTTCGATACAGTCATTTTGGGCTTCGATGTCAATATTGGTTGTTTTTTCGAGTATATGGATACCTTGGTAAAAAGGTATGATTCTTTGGTTCCATATACAATTTCAGAACACCTGATTGTCTGGGCCAACCCTTGGATCATAGACACACTGGAAAGCACGGACTATTATAGAATGAAAGAAAAGGGCATTTTTGTGTACGACCAGCAAGCACTATATGTGCTGAAAGAAGGCGACACTATTTTTATCCCTAACGGGGAAAAGGCCAAGAGGCTTTTAGAAGAACAAAAGCAAATTGTCATAGATCTAAACATCCCAGAATTCAAGCTGCGCATTCTTAGTGGAAATGATACACTGTACACGTTCCCCATACGCGTGGGGCAAAACAAAAGCCGCTTTCTGGCAATGAGCAACAGGCAAACAGACTTGCGGACCTCCACAGGCGTTGGCACCATTGTCCGCATCAATAAAGATCCCAGGTACATCAACCCAGTAGATAACAAAGTCTATAAAGTGACCAACCGGGATGATGGAAAAGTAACCCTCCTTCCCCGGATTCCCTGGATAGAGCCTGAACTGAACGGCATCCGCAAAGGGCACCTTATCCACCCGACCACCAATCCAAAAACGCTTGGGAAGGCGTACTCCAACGGTTGTATCGGGGTAAGGGAGGCCGATGCTTGGCGGATTTATTATTACTCCCCGATAGGTACCAAAGTAGTTTTCCGCTATGATTTGTATGTGGTCAATGAATTGGGCGACACAATCAGGTTGAAAGATATTTATGGATACGCAAAGAAATTTTAGGATGAGGCGCAAGGGAGGAGATGGATTGCTATTCGTTAATTTAACATAATGTAAATTATACCTGTCATAAATTATACTTTTAAGGCACTTACCCATTCAACTTGTTTTGCTTGCAGATGAGGAAAACAGCTTTCCTTGGAAAAGGAAAACGGCCTATTTTGAAAAAGGCACCAACACATTTTTATGATAGAATATTTAGCCCGGTAAAGGATTTTGATGCCATTCACTGCGAGATCCCCTAACCGCCAAGATTTTGGCTCAGCTCTTGCAAAGCCCTGTACTGCCCTTTCTTACTTCTGCCTACAATTGCAGCCGCCCCACCTCCCAACACAAAAACAGCACTGCATACAGGTAGGTAACACAACACGTTAAGCACCATTTCTTTTTCTTTTTTTCACAAACTATTGAGAAAACAATGGCAAAAAGGTGCATACTATCGTGTTTCAACAGCCTTGCATTGGCTATCCTACTGCTTTTCCCATCGTTCATATTCGGCCAACCCGGCAGCAGCAGCAACCCATTTACCCAATTGGGCAATGCTTGGTCAGTCCCCAGTTCCGGCATTTATCATTTCAATATTGGCGGCACTGCCTTTTCGACCTACGTGGAGGCAGGCAATGGTTGGATTTTGATAGCATCTGGCTCGGCCAGTACCAGTGAAAGCAGCTATGCCAGTACCACCAGCCTCACGCTACAATCGGACAAAATTCTTCCAGCCATTGTCTATGCTTCAACGGATATTGTAAAGGTGAGGATCAATGCGACGTCAGGCCCTGCACTTCCTTTTGACGTCGAAACAAGCGACGCACAAACATTGACCAATTTGCGGGCAGATGTTACGCTTTCGGTGAATAGCAACGGATCTGCTTGGACCGGCACTGGAACCTCCTACATGAGCAAGCTTTATGGATGCAGCTCAACATCTTCGCTTAGCAGTAGGATTTATCATGCCTGCAACAATGGGGGCGGCCTCCATTGGTTGATGCCCGACAATATTGAAAAGGTGAGCTATTCAAGCGGCACAGAGAACGACCTGAACCTTTGGGTCAGGGCCGATGCGGCAGCTTTTCTGCCTGTCGAAATGATTGATTTTGATGCAAGGAGGACATCCAAGAAAGTTAACCTATCCTGGCAGACCGCCAGCGAACACAACAACGATGGCTTTCAAATCCAGCGCTCTTCAGACAGCCGAAACTGGGAAATGCTGTCCTTCGTCCCCGGCAAAGGCACTACGCAGGAAAGCCAATCCTATACCTACACCGATGAGCATCCATTGCTTGGCATGAACTACTACCGTCTGCTGCAATTGGATTTTGATGGTCGGTCGGAATATTCAAAAGTGGTCGGTATTGAACTGGAAAACAGCGACGGGCATGTCCAGCTTTTCCCCAACCCAAGCGATGGCGACCTCAGCCTTGCACTTGATTTGGAATATATTGGCGAAGCCACTTTTACCTTGTCCGATTGCACTGGAAGGCGTTTGAAAACACTCATGCTTTCACTGGATGGCGGCATTTCCAGCCACAAAATTGACTTGGGAGGAATGCCAGCAGGCATATATATGGCCATGGTACAGGCTGGAGCTAAAACCTGGCAGCAACGACTCGTGCTAAAATAACAAAAAACACTCATTAGGAAGGGATGTAGGCTCTACGAATGATTATCTAAGTTGGCTGGTTCTTTTTCTGCTAGTTCCCTTTGTAACTTGGATTTAAATATATTTTTATCAGTTTTGCGCAAAGCAATTTTTTACCCGTTCAGATGCGCAAGTTTTTTATTGGATTGTTCTTATACTTCGGCTTTAGACTGGCTGGGCAGATGCCGGTTTTGGATAAAATAACCATTGAAGACGGCCTGTCTCAAGGGATGATTTTTGACATCCTGCAATCCCGTGATGGCTTTGTCTGGGTGGCCACCAAGGACGGGCTCAACCGCTACGACGGCTACAATTTCAAGGTCTATTCCAACGATCCCTTCAACCCATATTCCATTGCAGAAAACACGGTGACGGCGCTGTTTGAGGACAGCCGGGGCTGGCTTTGGGTAGGTTTGGAAACCAAAGGCTTGGACGTTTACGACACCCATACAGGTCGCTTTCGCCATTTTCCGCTGAATGTTGGGAACAGCAAACAGTTTGGCGGGACGAACGTCATCAAGATTCGGGAAACCTCCGACGGTGAAATTTGGCTCATCCAAACCGGCGGCAATCTTTTGAATATACCTATTCCGGAGCATTGGAAAAACGGTTTGCCCGCCGAGCCGAACCTGCAAGAAAAGACGCAACTGAAAGTCGTGCCGCTACCATTGGTGAGCAAAACTGACCCTACTTTGCCCGAACCATTTATTGATATGTGCCTCTGCTCGAACGGCGAATTATGCGTCACCTCTTTTCTGGCGCAATATGCTGTAGAGCCAGAAACTTTTGCTTGCCGCCGCTTGCACGATGGATTAATAAAACCCCTCATCACGCATGCTATTTTGGGCGATGAAGCATACGGTGGGGATTTTTGGTTTCGCAT
Source organism: Saprospiraceae bacterium (assembly GCA_041741095.1). Taxonomy (GTDB): domain Bacteria; phylum Bacteroidota; class Bacteroidia; order Chitinophagales; family Saprospiraceae; genus UBA6168. Next base: position 42,047 of record JBGSKQ010000086.1, on the reverse strand, counting down.
TGAAAACCAGCAAACACAGGCAAACGATTTGCAGCGGATCCACAACGGGCAATTGAAAGTTTTTCCTTTTCCGAATGCAGCATGGAAATGGCCCAGGTTCACGTTGGGTAAAAAAGGCAGTGTCTGGTTTTCAGTGAACAATCAGATGTGGGAGCTTTCACCGGGCGAAGACATTGATTTTTCCAAGCCAGACCTGGTGCTCGACCAAGACCTCAATTGTCAGACGACTGACCGAAGCGGCAACCTTTGGATAGGCACACTTGGTTACGGGTTGCGCAAAATCAACTCCGTGCAAAGCTTTTTCAATACTGGTGCAGAGGGCACAAGCATTCGGATGATTTGGGCTAACGGCGGGCGGTTTTTCGCCAGGGCGCATTTTTTTGATATCCGGCAGTACGACCCAATAGCGAAAAAATTCGGTAAAAAAACGGTATTCCCCGACGCACCTATCCGACAAATCAACCTCGCCTTCGAGCCATCCGGTGCAACTTGGCTGCTTTGCACCGAGACCGAATACTCAACCAGTATGCTTCGCAGGTATGCCCCCGGCAATTTCACCACAGCGGAGCAGGTGTATTCGTTCAACGCCAGCCTCAACCTGTTCGACCCGATGCTGCGCGCTCGCGACGGCCGCCTTTGGATCGTTGCGAACAGGGGGCAATTAATCCGCTTCGACCCGGCAACCGGGCATTTCGATTATTTTGAATTCGGTCACTTGTTTGGTGAAAATATCAATGCCCTGCGGGCAATGGCACTTGTCGAAGACAGCAACGGCCTATTTTGGATAGGCACGCAAATGGGATTGGTGAAATGCACCCCTCTCCCCCCCTCAAGAGGGGTAGCACAAAAGATTGATTTTCAACTTATTCAAGCAGATCCCAACAATCGCCAGGGGCTGAACAATAACTCCGTCTCCTGCCTGCTGCCTGTGCCCCCAGCCCAAACGGGAGAGTCGGTGATTTGGATTGGCACAAAAGGCGGCGGCATCAACCGGATGGACACTCGCACCGGCGAATGCCACCACATCACCACCGACGACGGGCTACTGAACAATGTGATTTACGGCATCCTGCCAGGCAGCAAACCCGGCGAATTTTGGTGCAGCACCAACCGGGGTTTGGCTAAAATCGTGCAAAGGGCGGACGAAGAAGTTGACATAACCACTTTCACCGCCGCCCTCGGTTTGCAGAGCAATGAGTTCAATACCTACGCTTTTTGCAAAGCAGAAAATGGCGAGTTGCTCTTCGGCGGCGTGAACGGACTCAACCATTTTTTTCCGGAACAACTGAAAGTGGACACCACGCCACCGCCCGTGCTCATCGTCGGTTTGGAAATCAACCACAAAAAAGCGGACTTCGGCAGCCGCGATAGCCCCCTGACCCAACCCCTCGAAACCCTGCGGGAACTGCGCCTACATCACGACCAAAACAATTTTTCTTTTGAATTTGCCGCGCTCGATTTCACCGACCCTTCGAAAAACCGTTACCGATACCGCCTGGTGGGATTGGACGAGGACTGGGTGGAGACGGGCAATCTTCGTTTTGCGCATTTCAACCACTTGCCGCCAGGGCATTATGTGTTCAGGGTACAGGCCAGCAACGGGGAGAGCCGCTGGGCGAATGCGAACCCTATCAGGGTCATCATTTTGCCGCCCTGGTGGCGCTCCAATTTGGCCTACCTGTGTTATTTTTTGCTGATTGTGTGGCTGGGCTGGCGGGCCTACCTGTTCCAAATCCGCCGGGTAAAAGAGCGGGAGCAATTGGCATTTGAACTAAGGGAAAAAGAGCGGGTGAAGGCATTGGAACAAATGAAAACCGATTTCTTCAGCAACGTGACCCACGAGTTCCGCACACCACTCACCTTGATTATCGAACCCTTGCGCCAGCTTTTGAAAAACCCGGACGACCCCGACCGCAGCGAAAAAATCCGCCTAGCCGTAAAGAACAGCCGCCGCTTGCTCGACTTGGTCAATCAACTGCTGGACATGGCAAAGCTCGAAGGCGGTAGTATGACCCTTGACCTGCGGAGGGGCGATTTACAACAGACAGTGAGGGGTATTTTTGAGTCGTTTTTACACCTGGCAGAAAAACGAGGCATCAAACTCACCATGTCCGCACCGAACGACATCCCGCAGTTTGAATTTGACCCAGGCAAGGTCGAATTGGTGCTCAACAACCTCATTTCCAATGCTTTGAAATTTACGCCGGAAGGTGGCAGGGTGAAATTGGAAATGGAGAAATCGAAGATTCACGCCAGTAAATCGGTAGAAGCAGGCGAACAGCCCATTTCCAATTTCCAAATTTCCGTCACCGACACAGGCATCGGTATTCCCGAAGGCGAAGTGGACAAGATTTTCGACCGTTTTTACCAAGTGGACGGCTCGCACACGCGGGCAGGCGGGGGAACCGGCATCGGGCTGGCATTGAGCAAGGAACTGGCGGAACTCATGGGCGGCGGCATTTTGGTGAAAAGCGAGGTGGGCAAAGGCTCGACCTTCACTTTTTGGCTACCGGTGCGGGAATTTGAGAAATTAGGAATTTTAGATGCCCGGTCAATTTCCAATTTCCCAATTTCCCAATTTAATAGCGTGAATCGCCGGTTTCCAATTTCACAATTACCAGTTTCCGAAAGCGAACGCCCAGTCGCCCTGGTCGTTGAGGACAACGTCGAATTGCGCACGTTCATCAAACAATCCATTGAAAAAAACTGGCAAGTGGTCGAGGCTTCGAACGGGGAAGAAGGCATAAAAAAGGCCATCGAACTGCTGCCCGACCTTGTAATTTCCGACCTGATGATGCCCGTGAAAGATGGTTACGCCCTCTGCGACGAATTAAAGACCAACGAGTTGACCGCCCACGTGCCTGTCATTTTGCTCACAGCCAAATCTGCGCTCGATTCAAAACTGAAAGGCTTGCGCACGGGCGCCGATGATTACCTGACCAAGCCGTTCAATACGGAAGAACTGCTTGTCCGCATGGAAAACTTAGTGGAACTGCGCAGGAAATTGCGGGAACGTTACGGCAGCAAACCGGTCGGCGAGGCGATGCAGCCCAACGGAGATTTGTCTTCTCCCGACCAGACGTTTTTGAAAAAATTCACCCTCCTGCTGGATAGCCATCTCTCGGATGAGATGCTGGGAGTGGAAGAATTTTCTCAAAAAATGTTCATCAGCCGCTCACAACTGCACCGGAAACTGAAAGCCATCACCAACCGCAACGCTACGGAGTTTATTCGGGACTATCGGTTGGAGCGTGCCCACGCCATGTTGAAAAACCGGGAGGGAATGGTCGGTGAGATTGCGGATCGGGTGGGGTTTGGGAATGAGAAGTATTTTTCGACGGTGTTCAAGGAGAAGTTTGGGGTGTCGCCGAGCCAGGTAGGGTAAAATCTAAGCCAGGCAGCAACTTCATGTTGCCGCCTGGCTTAATTCGCACAACAAGGCGACCGCAAGGGTCGCCCCTACTTTTCCGAAACCACCCCGCCAAAATTTACCGGGCAAGCCTCTATCTGCGCATCCAAAACCCCGCCCAACTCCACCATAAAATCCTGCTCCAGCACAATCCCCGTGTCTGATTTGAACAGGACGACAGCGCCATTGGAGATGCTGGCCATGTTGGCTATCAAATCCCCGCTCGAATGGTACGTGCCGCTGGCAATAGCCATGTTCGACAAATTCAGGTTCGGGAAGCAGACGGGCGTGGAGAAACTGGTCTCCGTGCAGTTCGGGGCATTGCCGCCGCCGTTGTAGGGGGTGATGGTCACATAAATCGTTGTGTTGTAAGGGAAATCGTCCGCCGGAGGCGGATTGTAGGTCGTCACATTGCCCACGTCCACATTGTTCAGGATGTCCGTGCCACCGGGGGTTGTGCCAATGTTCAGGCGGTAGCCGGTGGGGCTGCCCGTTGCTGCCGTCCAGGTCAATGTTGAGGTCACGGCCACATTGGTGGCGCCGTTAGCCGGGCTGGTGAGGCTGGTACAGCTTGGAGGAGGGGCCGCAGTGGTGAAGATTTCCTGCATGCAGCCCGACGCATTGCCCGTGGTATTATAAGGTGTGATTCCGACGTAAAGGAGGGTGCTGAAAGGGAAATCGCCTGCCGGGTCGTAGGTCGTCACGTTGCCCACGTCCACGTTGTTCAGGATTTGCCCGCCGCCGGAGGAGGTACCTATCCGCAACCGATAACCCGTGGGGTTGCCGCTCGCCGCTGACCAGGTCAGTGCCGAAGTCACCGGGACGTTGATGGCAAGGTGAAGGGGGTTCGTCAGGTTGGAGCAGCCGGGCGGGGCGACTTGCGTCGTGAAACTTTGTTCCGAACAGCCCACCGCTTCCCCGGCGCTGTTGTACGGGATGATTTTGACGTAAATCACGGTGCTGTAGGGGAAGTTGCCGGGCGGGTTGTAGGTGAGCACAAGCCCTGCGTCGAAGTTGTTCAGGATGTCCGTGCCGCCGGGGGTGGTGCCGACGTTGAGGCGATAGCCAGTGGGCACGCCGGTGGCTGCCGTCCATACAAGTTGAGCGAAAACGGAGATGTTGGTCGCCCCGTTTGCGGGGTTGGACATAGCGGTGCAGTTGGGCGGTAGGACGATGGTCTGGAAACTCTCGTCAGGGCAGGCCCAGTTGGTGCCGTTGATGTTGTAGGGCTTGATTTGGACGTAGATGGTGGAGCTGGCGGGCAGGTCGTTCGCCGGATTGTAGGTGGTCACGTTGCCGACATCCACGCTGTTCAGAATTTGCGAGCCGCCGGGGGTTGTGCCAATGTCGAGGCGGTAGCCCGTGGCGTTGTTCCCAGCCGCTTGCCAGGTCAGGTCGGTGGCGAACGGCACGTTGTTAGCGCCGTTCAGCGGGCTGGTCAGGTTGACGCAGCCGGGCACAAGAAAATCAATCGAATAATCTTCCACCTCCCCGAAGTCGAACGTTCCGCAAATCAAGCCCTGCGTGATGGGCGTGTTGCCGTTCCGGCAAATGATTCGCATTCTTGTTGTGCCAACAAAAACCGTTGTTGGCACAGCAATATTTGCCGTCGCCGTGCCGCCCGCATTGGCAAGGCCGATGGGGAAGAACTCACCTGCGTCGTCGAAGTCCTTGTCAGAATTGAAGTCTATCATCGCTGCGAAATACACGCCCTGCCCTGCCCCGGCGGTGAGGGTGATGGGGTGCGTTGCGCCAGCATACAAAGCCGTGCCGAGGTTGGTAAAGTCGGAATAATTGCCTGCTCCGCAACCGCTGTTTTGATTGTCAATGCCCACAAAATCAACGCCTTCGATGAAGTGGCCGCTGGCGCAAGGGTTGTTGAAAACAGGTCCGCAATAGTCGGGCAGCGGCAAATCAGCCTGCCAGGCGCCCCTGCCGAAGGTGCCGATTTGGAGCTTGTTCAGGCCGGTGTTGATTTCGATGTCGTTGACGACGACGTTGGGCAGGTTGCCAGTGCAATCCGTCCAATCGGTCTGTGTGGCGTCCTTGCTGTAAATGCCCACGTCCATTCCGACGTACAAAATATTGTTGGAGTTGGGCTGCACGGCAATGGTGTTGATGGGCAGGTTGGGCAGGTTGCCGCTGATGTTCGTCCAATTGGAGCCACCGTTGTCGGAACGGTAAAGCTTTGCGCCAGCGACGTAGTTGGACATGGCCACCCAGACCCGGTTGGCATCGAAAGGGTCCACGGCGAGGTCGGCGAAGGGGTAGTTGCTGGGCAGCCCGTTGCCGCCGAGAAAGGTCCAGGTTGTGCCGCCGTTGATGGTCTTGTAAAGCTGGTTGCCGCCTTTCACGACGTAAATCACGTTGGTGTTGGTCGGTGCCACGGCGATGAAATTGGTGGCATTGGTCGAGTTGTTCGGGTTGCCGAGGCTCGTCCAGGTGATGCCTGCGTCGGTGGACTTGTAGATGGATTTGTAGCCCACGTAAATCGTGTTCGGGTCGTTGGGGTCGAGGGTGTACATGGTCGCAAAAACGGAACTCTCGCCCGCAAAAGTCGCCGTCGTGATGATGCTGCTGAAAGAAGCCCCGCCATTGACAGACTTTTGAATGCCGCCAGTCTGGGTACAGCCGTACATGATGTTCGGGTTGACGGGGTTGATGATGCAGGTGATGCCGTCGCCGCCGATGCGCTGCGCCCAGGTGGACGTGCCGGAATAGACCATCGTGCCGTTGTCCTGCGCCCCGCCGATGAAGATATTGGGGTCGGTCTGCGAACCGCCGACGTCGTAAAATTGCGTGATGGAAAGCCCCGCCGTGAGGTCTGTCCAGTCTTCGCCGAGGTTTTCACTTTTGAAAACGCCGCCGTCGCTGCCGCTATACAACCTGTTGCCGAACATCGCCAGTTCGTGGATGTCGGCGTGGACGTATCCGGTGGTGTTGTTGGGCAATGTCCATTGCGTCTGAACGACAAAGGAAGTGCCGCCGTTGCTGGATTTCCAGACGTTGATGCCGCCGACCCAAAGCTCGTCGGCGTTGGCGGGGTTGATAGCCAGCGCCATGTCGTATTGGCTTTGACCGCCCAAATCGCTGCCATTGGGCTGGTAGCCAAAGATGTTGGGCGAGTTTGCCCGGAGGGAAAAATTCAGCCCCGCATCGGTCGAGCGGTAAATGCCCTGGAAACCATTGAAGGATAGTTGATTGCCGCCCAGCACGTACACCCATTCCGGCTCGTCGGGCGAGACGCCGATGCGGAAGCGGTTGATGGTGGTGGCAGCAGGCAAGCCCGAAGCAATCAGGGTGAAGGTGTTGCCGCCATCCGAGGAACGGAAAAACTCATCACTGCAAGCGTAAACGATGCTTGGGTTGGTGGGGTGAAACTCGACATCGTGGGCAGAAATGCCGGACACACTCGTCCAGTTGACGCCAGCGTCAATGGTTTTGAAAACGCCGATGTTGGTGGCTGCGAAAAGGATGTTCGGGTCGGTTGGGTGCATCAACAACTTGCGGATAGAGCGCAAATCGGGCACGTTGAAGCTCAAGCCCGTCGGGTTCCAGGTCGCCCCGCCGTTGGTGCTTTTCAGCACACCGACGCTGTACGTGTCCGAGCCGTCGCCGTCGCCCGTTCCGATGTAAATAGTATTGGTGTTGGTGTGGTCAATGGCGATGCCTGAAACGCCCAGCACCGGCTGGTTGTCAGTGAGGCCCGTCCAAGTCGAGCCGCCGTTGGTGCTGCGCCACAAGCCGCCGGAGGAAGCGCCAATGTAGATTTTATTGGCATCCAAGGGGTCTTGCACCACGACATTGATGCGGCCGTTGCCGGGGGTGGGCGGTGTCGGCGTGCCGTTCTGCCAATAGGCAGGGCCGAGCGGCGTCCAGGTCAAGCCGGTAGGCAGGCTGCGGTTTTCACCCAATTCGCTGTCCAAAAAAGCCTTGCGAGCTTTCCAAGCGGCGGCGGGGTCGGGCATTTCGCCGGAGGCGGACACCCTGCGTTCCATGAAATATTCCCAGCGTTTGAACTGCTTGTAGCCCTTGCCCCGCTCGTATTCCCTGCCTTCCCATTCCTTGTTGAACGAATCCCTCACGGTGAAGAAATTAGTGGTGGTGTCGGCGATTTCAATCCAGCGTTGGGCGGATGCAAGGTTGGAAATGCAGGCGAAAAGGAACAGCAAGAGAAGCCGGGTTTGGGTATTTTCAGAAACTGGAAAAAAAGAAAAATTGAGTTGGGCCAACTTTTGAAAAAGGAAAGCAGGACGTTGGATGTCCTGTAGCAAAGTGCGTTTCATCGTTTTATGTTTTGTGCGCCGGGCTGGGAAGGCAAACTTTCCAGCCAAGCAGGTTTAGCGCCGGAAAGTTCTTCAGAAAGTTGGAACAGGAAAAGAGAAAGACAAAACCGATGCAACAGCAGCAAACCTCGTTGCAACGAACACAAACCTCCCGCCAAATTACAACCAGCGCAAACCCTTCTGCAACCACAGCAAACCCTTCCTTCCCACCCTTCCTGCCACCTTTGCCTCTAAGAAAAGCACGGGCTGGCGGGTGGGAATTTCGTACTTCTCAACCCGGTTGGCTGGAGTGTGTACAAGCTCTGGTCAGCCTTTCCCACCCGTCAGTACTTGCTGTTTTTTCCAAATTTTCCAATCGTCCTTCTACTCCTTTCGTCGAGTTACGGAAGGGGCAAAACAAATTCTTAAAATGAAAAAAAGTACGAATTCCCGCCGCTGCCTTCCAGCAACCCTTTCCTTGTTTTTGCTTTTCGCAAGCGCAATAATGACCGCCCAACCAGTTTCCGATGGCAATGGGCTGGCAACTGAAACCGGTATTTCTACCACCATCACGCTTTCCAATTTTACTGTCCCGGCCAATGATGACCGCTTGCTGGTGGCTTGCACTGTAAATGCCTCGAACGCTGCTGCTCCCAGCCTCACGTTCGGGAACACAGCCATGACGCTGGCAGTCACTAAAAACAATACGAATGGGCTGAGAACGTCCATGTTTTACCTGGTTTTGGCTACAGGCTCTGCCATCACGGACAACATCACGGCAACGGGGTCAGCGTTGCTGCGCCTCGGCGCCACTTCCTTCCACAACGTTGAGCAAAGCACCCCGTTCGATGGTGCGACAAACCTGTCCATACCAGGTGGGGCAACATCGAGCACACTCGCCATCAGCAGCACTTCCAGCGACCTGGCTTGCGATTGCATCGGGTATTTTGCCAATGATTTCACGGGTTTTGCGGTGGGTGGGGGGCAAACCCAATCTTTCCAAAGCGCCCTGGAACCTTTCCCAACGGCAGGGCTTGCCATGAGCACCAAAGCAGGGGCTTCGGCTTCGGTGGACATGACCTGGACACTCAACGGTTCAACAGCCAGCGGCGGTGGGGCGCAACTGGGCGTCAATTTGAAATCTGCCACTTGCCCCGCTGGATCGGGTCCGGTTTGGTACGTGGACGCCTCAGCAGCCAGCGGCGGCACCGGTGCTTCGTGGGCTTGCGCTTTTCAAAATTTGCAAAATGCAATAGACGCAGCGAGCAGCGGCCACGAGATTTGGGTGAAGGCTGGAACCTACAAACCCACCTCTGTCCCGACGAACTGCTCAAACTGCGGCGAGCGCGACAAAACTTTTTACCTAAAATCCGGTGTGGCGGTTTACGGCGGTTTCGACGGAGCGGAAACGATGCGCTCCGAGCGGGATTGGACGGCGAACCCGACTATTTTAAGCGGCGACATCGGCACGGTGGGCAACAATACGGACAACTGTCACCACGTCGTTTTGTCCATTTCCGATGCGAACACGACCGTGCTTGATGGTTTTACCGTCACGCTCGGCAATGCCAACGGCTCCGGAACCATGACCAATCTCCCCACCACAGTCAATCGTAACGAGGGTGGCGGGATCCACAACAAAAACACTTCTTTATTCATTGAAAACTGCATTGTTTACGCCAATTTGGCAACAAGCTTTGGTGCCGGGATTTTCAACAGCAATTCGCCCATCGCATTGACAAACAGTACCGTTTCCGGCAATACGGCTGGAAATGGCGGCGGCTTGTATAATACAGTCTCCGCTGCCACTTTCACCGGTTGCACCATTTCGAACAACATAGCGAGCAACCGTGGCGGCGGAATGACCAACGACTTCTGCTCGCCGACCATCACCGATTGTGATTTTTTGAGCAATTCAACGAACAACGCAGGTGGCGGGATGCTCAATTTTTCCGCCAACCCAATCGTAACAAACTGCTCATTTTCAAACAATTGGTCAGGTGCTGAATCGGGCGGCGGTGTTTCAAATTACAACAATTTTTGCACCCCGACCTTCGACCGATGCGTTTTTTCCAGCAACTCGGCTGCTAATTCCGCCGGGATGAGTTTTTATCAAGGCACCATCAAAAACTGCCTTTTTTCGGGCAATTCGGCGAGCGGTTCTTACGGTGCGCTGTCCGTTATCGGCGGGGCGACGACCATCACGAACTGTACTTTTTCGGGAAATTCGGCGCTCGCTTCTTCCGGTGGCCTTACTTGTGGCGTTACTTTCGGAATTACGCCAGCCGTCAGCCTGACCAATTGCCTGATTTGGAACAACCGCCTCAACGGTGTGACCGGTTCTGCTGAGGCAAACCTGACAAATAGCGGCTCGACCATCACCTTTGCCCACAACCTCATCCAAAATTGGAACCCCAGCGGCACCGGCAATCTCGACGGCATCACCAACGCCTCCGACTCGAATTACCCCAATTTCGTCACCCCGCTCGACCCGGCAACTGCGCCCAGTACGGCGGGCGATTTTCACATCCAGGCCGTCTCGCCTGCCGCCAATGTGGGAGACAATGCCAGCGCACCTGCCACCGACCTGTACGGTAATGCAAGGCCCTTCGGCATCACGGTGGATTTGGGCGTGCATGAGCTTCAAAGTGAAAATTTGCCCTCCTGCCCCGCCACCGGCTCCATCTGGTACGTGGACGCAGCAGCAGTTAGCGGCGGCGACGGCTCCTCGTGGACTTGCGCCTTCCAAAATCTGCAGGATGCGATAGATGCCGCCAGCAGCGGGCATGAAATCTGGGTGAAAGCAGGCACCTACCTACCCACCAAAGACCATACGGGCAACGCCTCCCCCGCCGACCCACGCCGCAAAACTTTTTATTCAAAAGACGGCGTGGCGATCTACGGCGGCTTCGCTGGCATGGAGACCATGCGCTCAGAAAGGGATTGGGCCAACAACCCCACCATTTTGAGCGGAGACATCGGCACGGCGGGCGACAACACGGACAACTGCTACCACATTTTGTTATCGCTCTCAGATCCAAGTACCACCGTACTGGACGGCTTCACCATCACAAAAGGCAATGCCAGTGGGACTGGCCAAATCGGTATTTTAAGTTTTATAATTTATGATAACACAGGTGCCGGTATTTACTTACGTAGCTCATCCATGGCGATAGGCAACTGTATTTTTTCCGATAACTCTGCAAATTCCGCAGGCGGTGGAATTTACAGTGTTTCCAGTCTTTCTACCGTGACAAACTGTTTGTTTTCTTCCAACCAGAAGAGCGCAGTGTACTTCGTTGGCAGCACCAACAACCTCACCTTTAACGGGTGCACTTTTTCAGACAATCAATCTGACAGCGGAGCGGCGATTTTCTGTTCTCAGGGCAGCTTAACAGCCAACAATTGCACTTTCATGGGCAATTCGGCAACGAGTAACGGCGGTGGGATTTACATCGTCAACGGCGGTGGGGCTACCTTTAACGATTGCTCCTTTACCAATAATACGACTGGTGTTTCAGGTGGGGCATTGCACCTTCAATCCACGTCCACTGTCACTGCGACCAACTGCATATTTGCTGGGAATACAGCCACAATATCCGGGGGGGCCATGTATTCCGAATCTAATGCCAGCGATGCTGACTTTATCAATTGTCTTTTTACGGGGAACAGTGCCGGCAGTTCAGGAGGAGGGGCTTTTGTGCGCATCCCCACTTCGTTTAACAATTGTAGTTTTTCGGGCAATATGGCAACAAGCAATGGAGGGGGCTTGGCAATTTTCAATAATAATGGCACGGCACTTACAAACTGCATCGTCTGGAACAACCGGAGTAACAGCGTCACCGGGACTTCCAACGCCAATCTTTATTTATCAAATGCCACCCCGACCATCACCTACTCCCTCCTCCAAAACCACAACCCCAGCGGCACCGGCAACTTCAACGGCATCGCCAACGCCGCCAAATCGAACTACCCCAATTTCGTCACCCCGCTCGACCCGGCGACGGCGCCCAGCACGGCAGGTGATTTTCACCTGACCGCCTGTTCGCCTGTTTTGAACCTCGGCACGAACACGGGCGCACCGGCAACCGACCTTTTCGGAAATGCCCGCCCATTCGCAACGACGGTTGATTTGGGCGTACACGAATTGCAAGCCGCTGCCACCTGCCCTGTCCCGGGTACGATTTGGTACGTGGATGCCAGTGCCACAGGCTGCCAGACCGGTACTTCGTGGGCTTGCGCTTTTCAGAACTTGCAGGACGCCATCAACAACGCTTCCCCTGGGCAGGAGGTGTGGGTAAAAGCAGGGACTTACAAGCCGACCACCGGCACCAGTCGCTCGATTGCTTTTACCATGAAAAATGGCGTGGCGATTTATGGCGGTTTCAACGGCACGGAGACCATGCGCTCCCAAAGGGACTTTTCTGCCAACGTCACCATCCTCAGCGGCGATATCGGCACGGTAGGCAACAATAGCGACAATAGCTACACCGTGGTTTCCAACAGGAACAACGGGCTGGACAATACTGCCGTTTTGGATGGCTTCACCATCACTGGAGGCAATGGAACCGGCAGTTCACCCTTTGACCAGGGCGGGGGCATGAACAATGAGTCTTCCTCGCCCACCATTTCCAACTGCATTATCTCCGGCAATTCGGCTAAATATGGTGGCGGCCTCGCAATTGCTAATTCCTCTGCCCAAATAATCAACTGTACTGTTTCCAACAACACCGCATCTACCGCAACTGGCGGCGGAATTTATCTGTACGCATCCACCGCTACACTGACCAACTGCGTCGTTTCGGGAAACACGGCCTTCACACGCCCTGGTGGAATTGATTTTATTTCATCAAACGCAACCTTGCTCAACTGCACCATCTCCGGGAACTCGGCATCTTTCGTTGGAGGGGTACTATTAGCCGACTCCTCGCCAACCTTCACCAATACTGTGATTTGGAATAACCGGGCTGGCACTGAAACCGGCTCGGCGGATGCCAATTTTGTCATTGGAAGCAACTCCTCGCCCACCATCACCTACTGCCTCATCCAAAACCACAACCCCAGCGGCACGGGCAACCTCAACGGCATCACCAACGCCGCCAACTCCAACTACCCTGAGTTCGTCACCCCGCTCGACCCCACTACTGCGCCTTCTGCGGCTGGCGATTTTCATCTCACCGCCTGCTCGCCTGTGCTCAACCTCGGCACGAACACGGGAGCACCCGCTACCGACCTGTTCGGCAACGCCCGACCTTATGCTACCACCACCGACATGGGCGTGCACGAAGTGCAAAGTGCCGCCGTTTTGCCGCCCTCCACTGCCAATGCCGGCACCAACCAGACCGTCGGCGTCAACTCAGCCACTATGGCTGCCAACACGCCGACCGTCGGAACGGGCGCATGGTCATTGGTAAGCGGCTCCGGCACTATCACCACTCCCGGCAGCCCCACCACGACAATTACAAATTTGGGCATTGGTGCAAATACTTTCCGCTGGACTATTTCCAACTCGCCCTGCGCCGCCTCTACGGACGACGTGACGGTAACTTACACGCCTTCGGTAAATCTCAATTGCCCGATGAACACGACGACTGCCGCCTGCCAAACGCAAGCCGCTGTGGATGAGGCTTTTGCGGACTGGTTGGCAACGGCAACTGCCAGCGGCGGCTGCAATGGCATGTTGACAAATGACAATACCGGAGCACCTTCGGCTTGCGGCGGCAGCGCCACGGTGACTTTCACTTACACCAGCACCTGCGAACCTTTTACCAGCACTTGCCAGGCGACTTTTACGGTGACAGCGCCAACAGCCCCCGTTTTTGCCAACTGCAACAATACCGTCAATCTCGGTTGCAATCCTGCCACTTTGCCCTCATGTGCTGCCATCGCTGGCGGCGGATTCGGCGGGGCGGTGACGGCGAGCAACAGTTGCGGGTCGGTGACGGTGAGCTGTACCCCGGGCGAAATCACCGTCAACGGTTGCAACCGCTCCCAGGTTTTCACCTTCGAGGCAACCGCTTGCGGGCAGACCGAGACCTGCACCCGTACTTACACTTGGACGCAAGTGACGCCGCCATCGTTCAATGGCACCTGTGGGAACGCAGTTGTCAATCTCGGCTGCAACCCTGTGAACTTGCCAAGCTGCGACCCGAACATCACCGCCTCCAACGAGTGCGGCCCCATCGCTGTGACCTGCAACGTCGGCACCATCCAAGTGAATGGCTGTAACCGCCAACAGACTTTGACCTACGTGGCCAACGCATCCGGCTGCGGCACGTTCAGCACTTGCATCAGGATTTTCAACTGGCAGGTGACGACAGCGCCCGTTTTTTCCAACTGCGACGACACCTTCGACCTCGGCTGCAACCCTGCCGCCATTCCAACTTGTGCCAACGTCCAGACTGCGCCTTTTGGCGGGGCTGTAACAGCCACCAACGAATGTGGCAATGTTACTGGCATCACCTGCTCCGAAGGGGCCGTCACGACCAATGGCTGCAACCGCTCAAAAGTGTTTACTTTCACGATTACCGGTTGCGGTTTCACCACCACCTGCACCCGTACCTTCACCTGGAAAATAGCTTCAACGCCCGTTTTTGACAATTGCAATACCGGGCTGACCATCCTCGGCTGCAACCCTGCCAACTTGCCAAGCTGCGACCTGAACATTACGGCGGCCAGCGAATGCGGGCCGGCGACGGTCGTCTGCACACCAGGGGCGATTACGTCAAACGGCTGTGACCGGCAGCAAATTTTTACCTATGTTGCTACCGGGGAATGTGGATCTAACACCTGCACCCGCACTTTCACCTGGCAGGAAGACCCGGTCGCCGTCCTGGAATGCCCCGGCAATACCTCTACTCCTGCCGGCCAGTCCCAAGTGGACATAGATGACGAGTTCAGCACCTGGCTGTCGGATGCCAGTTTTTCAGGCGGCTGCGACGGGGTTTTGACGAACAATAGCACCGGCGCTCCTCCGGCTTGCGGCGGTTCCACAACGGTCACTTTCACGTTGACTACAGCTTGCCGTCCTGCTCAAACCTGCCAGGCGACTTTCACGGTGGCAGCTCCTGCCACTTCGGTTTGGTACGTAGACCTGGCTGCGCCAAGCGGTGGCAACGGCTCCTCGTGGGCTTGCGCTTTTCAAAATTTGCAGGATGCAATTGATGAGGCAAGCAGCGGACACGAGGTCTGGGTGAAGGCTGGAACGTACACGCCGACGAAAGACCCGTTCGGCAGCGCCAGCCCAAGCGACCCACGTGACAAGACTTTTTATCTGAAAAATGGCGTAGCAGTTTATGGCGGCTTCGCCGGAACGGAGACGCTTCGCAGCCAGCGGAATTGGACAACAAACGTCACGATTTTAAGCGGCGAGATTGGCGCTGCGGGCAATTCCGACAACTGCTACCACGTCGTTGTTTCGGTCAGCGATGCAAATACGACGGTGCTGGACGGCTTCACAATCTCAGGTGGGAACGCCAATGGGACCGACGGTTTTACCGTGGAAGCGAAAAGCGTTTTTCGGCATAGCGGCGGCGGGGTGTACAACAATTCTTCCGCTCCGGGCATAGCGAACTGCCTGTTTTCCGGCAATGCTTCAGGCGGCGTAGGCGCTGGTTATGGAGGCGGCATGTTTAACTTTTCAACTTCGTCGCCCAGCTTGACCAACTGCACTTTTTCGAGCAATTCGGCAAGCCTGGGCGCCGGTGTTTACAACAGCATTCCAGCCTCCCCGACGATGAACCGGTGCAGCTTTTCCGGCAACTCGGCAGCGTTCTACGGCGGCGGCATGTTGAATTATTCCGCCACGCCAACCCTGACCAATTGCCTGTTTTCCGGCAATTCGGCAGGCGCTTCCGGCGGCGGCATGTCCAACAATTTCAATTCTGCCCCCGTGCTGATGAACTGTACTTTTTCGGGCAACAAATCCGGCTCCGGCGGCGGCGGCATGGAAAACATTTCTTCCGCTCCCACCCTGACCAACTGCATCATCTGGAACAACCGGGTGGGCAGCACGACCGGCTCAGCGAATGCCAATATCTACAACAGCAGTTCCACCCTCGTCGTCACCTACAGCCTCATCCAGAATGTCACCGACGGCACGAGCAACAACCCGAACGGCACCACCCACGCCGCCAACCCGAATTTCCCGGCGTTCGTCACTCCGCTTGACCCGGCCACGGCACCCAGCACAGCGGGCGATTTCCACTTGACCGATTGCTCTCCTGCGCTAAATGCCGGCACCTCGACAGGTGCCCCCTCCGTTGACCTATTTGGCAACAACAGGCCTTATGCCGAAGCGATAGATTTAGGGGTTCACGAGCTGCAAACCATGCCTGCCGCCCCGACGGCCTTGTGCAAAAATGCCAGCGCCTATCTGGACGCCAGCGGCTCGGCCACGTTCAGCCCCACTGCTGTTGACAATGGCTCGACGGGTTGTGGGCCATTGACCTTGTCCGTCTCGCCCAGTTCTTTTGATTGTTCTGATATTGGGACAAAAGCGGTGGTATTGACCGTAGTGGGCATCAACAATTTCGGGGCTGCTTGTGCTGCCAATGTCACCGTCAGCGACACGCTGCGGCCCAATGCCATCTGCCGCAACATCCAAGTGCAACTTGACATGAACGGCAACGCCAGCATCAATGCCTCACAGGTAAACAATGGCAGCAGCGACAACTGCGGTATAGAAAGCTTGTCCGTCAGCCCGAATACCTTTACCATCGCCAATTTGGGCATCAACCCCGTGACGCTAACAGTTACCGACGTAAACAGCAACTTTTCTACCTGTATAGCCCAAGTTACAATCGAAAACGACCAATTGCCCAATGCCGTCTGCCAGGACATCACCATCAACCTCGGCAGCAACAGCATGGTGGCCCTTTCCCCCGACGATGTGGACGGCGGTTCGACGGCGATCGGCGGCATCGCCAGCCGATCCGTTTCACCAGACTTCCTGGATTGCAGTAATTTAGGTTTAAATACCGTTCAACTGACCATCGTGGGCAACAACGGCCAGCAAGCCAGTTGCAATGCCACCGTAAACCTGACCGGCACGGCCCCCACCTGGTATGCCGACGCCGACATGGACAGCTACGGCGATCCCGCCGTTTCGCAGCAAAGCTGTACACAGCCAACGGGTTACGTTGACAACAGCAGCGACTGCAACGACAGTAACGGCGGGATTAATCCCGCCGCAACAGAGGCCTGCAACGGCGTGGACGACGACTGCGACACGGACATTGACGAGGGCGTGGGCAGCCCGACCATTTGGTATGCAGATTCGGATGGTGACGGCTACGGCGACCCGGCCGTTACCCAAGGCAGTTGCAATCAACCAACGGGATTTGTTGCCGACAACAGCGACTGCGACGACAGCGACGCCGACGAGTTCCCTGGACAGAACTGGTACATTGATGCCGACGGCGATAGCTATGGGGCCTCCTCTACCCTTTCCTGCGAAAGGCCATTGAACGGGTTCCTTTTGGGCGAAATCAGCGGCAACGGCACCGACGACTGCAACGATGGGAACAGCCAAATAAATTTGGCTGCTACGGAGGACTGCAACGGCGTGGACGACGACTGCGACACGGACATTGATGAAGGTGTCCTGTCCACCTGGTACGCCGACGACGATATGGACGGCTATGGCGACCCGGCGGTTTCGCAGCAAAGCTGCAACCAGCCGGTGGGTTACGTTTCCAATAACAACGACTGCGACGACAGCGACGCCGACGAGTTCCCTGGACAGACTTGGTACATTGACGGCGACGGCGATGGCTACGGGGCCTCCTCTACCCTTTCCTGCGAAAGGCCATTGAACGGCTTCCTTTTGGGCGAAATCAGCGGCAACGGCACCGACGACTGCAACGATGGGAACAGCCAAATTAACCCCGCCGCTATGGAGGCCTGCAACGGCGTGGACGATGACTGCGACACGGACATTGATGAAGGTGTCCTGTCCACCTGGTACGCCGACGACGATATGGACGGCTATGGCGACCCGGCGGTTTCGCAGCAAAGCTGCACCCAACCGATGGGCTATGTCTCCGACGACAGCGATTGCGACGACAGCGATGCCGACGAGCATCCCGGACAGAACTGGTACATTGACGGCGACGGCGATGGCTACGGGGCCTCCTCTACCGTTTCATGCGAAAGTCCGTTGAAGGGGTTCCTTTTGGGCGAAATCAGCGGCAATGGCACCGATGACTGCGACGACAGTAACGGCGGGATCAATCCCGCCGCAACAGAGGCCTGCAACGGCATGGACGACGACTGCGACACGGACATTGACGAGGGTGTGCAGTCCACCTGGTACGCCGACGACGATATGGACGGCTATGGCGACCCGGCGGTTTCGCAGCAAAGCTGCAACCAGCCGGCGGGTTACGTTTCCAATAACAACGACTGCGACGACAGCGACGCCGACGAGTTCCCTGGACAGACTTGGTACATTGACGCCGATGCCGATGGCTACGGGGCCTCCTCTACCCTATCCTGCGAAAGGCCATTGAACGGGTTCCTTTTGGGCGAAATAAGCGGCAACGGCACCGATGACTGCGACGATGGGAACAGCCAAATAAATTTGGCCGCTACGGAGGCCTGCAACGGCGTGGACGACGACTGCGACAATCAAATTGACAATGGCGTGCAGCTTACTTTCTATGCCGATGCCGACATTGATGGCTTTGGTGACCCAGCGGCCCCGCAAGTTGCTTGCACTGCCCCGATGGGATATGTTGCCAATAACCTGGACTGCGATGACAGCGACGCTGCCATCAATCCCGGTACGGTTTGGTACAGGGATGCCGACCACGATGGATATTCCGATGGGCAGTCCTTGATTCAGTGTTTACAGCCCGCAGGTTATCGGCTGGAGGCGGATTTGACCGCAAGTTCGGGTGACTGCAACGATGGTAACCCGGCCATCCACCCGGGCGCAACGGAAACCTGCAACAATGTGGACGACGACTGCGATAACCTGGTGGACGGAAACGATCCCAACTTGGTGGACAATGTGCCACCCTCGGTAACATGCAAAAACTATGCAGTAGCCCTCAACGCCAGCGGGGAAGCGGCCATTCTTCCTGAGGATGTTTACCAATCGGGTTTCGACAATTGCGGGACGGTCAACCTGGAGAATGTTTATCCAAATTCTTTCTCTTGCGCAAACATCGGCGGGAATAGCGTTACCCTTACAGTCAATGACGGGCATGGCAACACCAATACTTGCAATGCTACCGTCACCGTACTTGATATCAGCAACCCAAGTGTTATTTGTAAAAACTACACGGCCAACCTCGATGCCAATGGACAGGCCACCATTCTTCCAGCAGATGTTTTCCAATCTAGCAACGACAACTGCGGCACGGTAAACATGATTGGCGTTTCACCCTATCAATTCAACTGCGGCAGCATTGGGACGCACAGCGTCACGCTGACCGTCAATGACGGCCACGGCAACACCAGCTCGTGCCAAGCACTCGTCACCATTCAGGACAATACAGCACCGATAGTAGTTTGTAAAACAACAAATCTTTTGCTCAACTCCAATGGACAGGCTACCCTCGAACCGATTGCGGTGTCAGGCAATGGCAGCGCCGACAATTGCTCCTACACGCTTTCATTGAGCCAAACCAGTTTCGATTGCTCCCATGTTGGCACCAACAATGTCATGCTGACAGCTTCCGACCCAAGTGGCAATATGGCCACTTGTTCCACAGTGGTCACCGTGCTGGACAACACTGCCCCGACGGCTCTTTGCAAAAATGCCAGCCTAAGCCTGGATGCCAACGGGCAGGCCATGCTGGAAACCGGAGCAATCAACAACAATTCCTACGATGCCTGCGGGATAGCTTCGTTCAGTTTGGATAAAACAGCATTTGATTGCAATGAACTTGGCACCAACCAAGTGCAGTTGACTGTGGCCGATGTGAACGGAAATGCTTCCACTTGCCAGGCCACGGTGACGGTGGTGGACAACCTGCCGCCAACGGCCCAATGCAAAAACATCTCGATTCCGCTTAACCCGAACGGCAAGCGCAATGTTTTGCCCATAGAAGTTTTTGAAAATGGTTATGACAACTGCGGAACGGTCAACCTAGCCAGCCTGGCCCCCAACCAGTTCGATTGTGGCGACATTGGCCCCAACACGGCTGTCTTGACGGTCAACGATGGTCATGGCAACACAGGGACCTGTACGGCAACTATTGTGATTGAAGATTTTTTCACCATTGACAATGTCGAAACTCAGCCAGAGCATTGCGGCACCTCCAATGGATCCATTACCATAACGGCCAGCGCATTGGGAGGCCAATTGGCCTATTCCATCAACGGCGGGGCTTCCTGGCAACTATCGCCTACTTTCAATAATTTGGTGGTCGGCAATTACCAAATAGCCTTAAAGGCATTTGCCACCACGGGCTGCCAAATATCGGGCGGCAGCGTCACGGTCGGGGTGACTGGCAACCTGCAAACCTGGTACAAGGACATAGATGGCGACGGCTATTCAGATGGCCTGTCTCAGTCTTCCTGCAACCCGCCATCGGCAGGATGGCACTTGGCCGCTGACCTGACGGCCACCAATGGCGACTGCAACGACTACGATCCAACGGAGTATCCGGGCAGTATTTGGTACAGGGACATGGACGGCGACAACTGGTCAAACGGGCAGACGCTCATCCAATGCAGCCGGCCCTGGGGCTATAAGGCGGCCAGCGAATTGTCCGATATTTCGGGAGACTGCAATGACAACCTTGCTACTTGTTATCCAGGTGCCCCTGAAATATGCAACGGCGCTGACGATGACTGCGACGGGGAGGTGGACGAAAACTTGGTTGACCTCGTGTATGTTGGCAACGTGGTTTTCAGTAACCAAGCGCAGGTGAACAACTGGAGCCAGTGCTACACGGTCATACAGGGCAACCTGACCGTGCAAAATGGAGGGGTGGACAGCCTGCCCACGCTGCGCCAACTGCGCAAGGTCACCGGCAGCGTGACGATCAAGCAAACCAGCCTTGACAACCTGTCGTGGCTGCTGAACCTGGACACCATCGGCGGCACGCTGACCCTACAGTACAACAGCCAATTGCAAAGCCTGGACGGTCTGGACAGCCTCGCCCGAATCGGAGGGATGCTGAGCCACCATCACAACCTGACCTGTGCCGAGTGCTGTGCCATCTATGAATTGCTGGACACACCAGGCGGCATTGGCGGGAACAAAAGCATCTTCATCAACGAAAGCGGCTGCAACAGCGTGGGGGAAATCAATGAAGAATGCGCCCCTGGCAGCAACCTGATAGGGCCTGGCGGCGACTGTCCGGATTGCGGGTGGGGCTTTGATGGCACGATGAGCCTGGAACTGACGCCCAACCCGGCTTCCAATTTTGTAAACATCCGTGCCGAAGGAATGGGGCAGCTCGGCCATCTCAGCATTTTGGACATGGCGGGCCGCAGCATGACGGGAACACAAGTTGCAAACGGTGAGCGGCTCGATATAGAGACGGGCACCTGGGAACCGGGCATTTATCTAGTCAGGCTTGACGTGCCAGGAGAAAAAGCCATTTTCAAAAAACTGGTGGTCGTAAGATAAGCGTTTCAATCATTGACCTTAAAGGATGAGCCATCCCAGCGATTGGGTGGCTCATTTTTTTTGGAAAAAATAAAGCTTAGGCTCCTCCCCTACCCTTCTGCTGTGGGGGCTTTGGTTAGAAGTTGTTTTAAAACCCCTTGACGGCCAAAAAACGCCATTTTCCTTCATCTGCCGCTTATAATCTGTTTCTGCCTCGTCAGGAATTTTTTGCACATTTACTCAGCCAATATTTTCCAACCAAGAAAAAATTTTAATAAAAAATACCTACGTGTTCATAAAAAAAGTAGAAGGGATTATAGCACCATTACGACTTTCACCTGACCTTGCAATTAGCCGCAGGCCTTGACAAGGGGCCGGGAATGTTTTTAATACAAAAATTACCTGGCGGGAAAATTTCAACGGAGTAAAACATTTAAATTATATAGCCTTTTCAGCGAATAGTAAATACAAGTGCACTGGTCTTAGCCAGCCGCCATAGTTCCACTTGCGAGTGGTAATGTATCTAAATTCATAATTTTCTGTGTTTGCCATTGAGTTCCCTTTTAGGACAGCTTATCAAGATTGGAATTATTTTATAGTCAAGTGGTGTAAAAGTTATCGGGAATTCTGTTCGACCCATCCAGTGGTAATTTGATTTAATGTTAAAAAACAGCGGAGTCTCCAAATTGAAAGCTTTCCTGGACAATACACTTATATCGGTTGAACAAATAGGCAATGTGGCACTTTTCACCGTACTGCCGTCATTCCAAAACACTATTGCCGACCAAGGCGGGTGGGACGGTGGTGGCGGACGAATTGTGTTTTCTAACCATTAAAAATCCTTCCTACATGACAAAAGGCAAAAAAGACCATACCGACCCAAAAAAAGCCATATATGCCGACGAGGCGGTCATACAGGGCAATGGCGGGGAAACCCACCAACGCGCCGAACAAGGCTACAGCACGTTGACCACCCAGCAGGGCGCACCTGTGGCCGACGACCAGAATTCCCTGAAGCAGGGCCCCCGTGGTGCCACCCTCCTGGAGGATTTTCATTTTCGGGAGAAGATCTTCCATTTTGACCACGAACGGATACCCGAACGGGTCGTGCATGCGAGGGGCTACGGTGCCCACGGCTATTTTGAGACGTATAAACCCATACCCGAACTGACCGCCGCCGACATCTTCCAGCGGGCGGGCGAAAAGACGCCGGCTTTTGTGCGCTTCTCCACCGTGGCGGGCAACAAAGGCTCCGTTGACCTGGCCCGTGACGTGCGGGGCTTTGCCGTCCGGCTTTACACCAAGGAAGGCAACTGGGACATCGTGGGCAACAACATCCCCGTGTTTTTCATCCAGGATGCCATCAAGTTCCCCGACCTGATCCACGCCGCCAAACAGGAACCGGACAGGGCCTTCCCGCAGGCCCAGACGGCGCACGACAACTTTTGGGATTTCATCTCGCTGATGCCGGAGTCCATGCACATGGTCATGTGGATCATGTCCGACCGTACCATCCCCCGCTCCTTTCGGTTCATGGAGGGCTTTGGGGTGCATACTTTCAAACTGATAAACGGGGAGGGGAAGGCGACCTTTACCAAGTTCATCTGGAAGCCCAAGCTTGGCCTGCAGTCGGTCGTCTGGGACGAGGCCGTGAAAATCAACGGTGCAGACCCCGACTTCCACCGGCGTGACCTGTGGAACGCCATCCAAAGCGGCGACTTCCCGGAATGGGAGCTTTGCCTGCAAACCTTCGACGAAGCATTTGCCGAACAGTTTGACTTTGACGTGCTGGACGCCACCAAGATCATCCCCGAAGAGCTGGTGCCGCCCAGGCCCGTGGGCAGGCTGGTGCTGGACCGTATGCCGGACAATTTTTTCCAGGATACCGAACAGATCGCTTTCCAGACCAACAACGTGGTGCGGGGCATCGGCTTCACGGACGACCCCTTGCTGCAGGGGCGCAATTTTTCCTATTTGGACACCCAGTTGAAGCGGCTCGGCGGGCCAAACTTTACCCATATCCCCATCAATGCGCCGAAATGCCCATTTGCCCATTTCCAGCAGGACGGCCACATGTCCATGCACAATGTGCAGGGACGGGCCAATTACGAGCCCAACAGTTGGGGCACAACAGAAGGCGGCCCCAGGGAATCGCTTGAGCGGGGATACCACACCCTGCCCGATGAACCGGGCGGCCCAAAACTTCGCACCCGTTCGGAGAGTTTTGCCGATCACTACAGCCAGGCCCGGCAGTTCTACATCAGCCAGACAGGGATTGAGCAGGGCCACATAGCCGATGCCCTCATTTTTGAACTCAGCAAGGTTGAAAAGGCAAGCATCCGGGAACGAATGGTGGCGCACCTCCAGAACATAGACGAAGCTTTGGCCAAAAACGTGGCAACGGGCCTGGGCATTGAAAAAATGCCAGATGCAGCGGAACCTGCCTCCCCGGTCAAAATGGATTTAAAACCTTCCGACGCCCTGAGCATATTGAAGAACGGGCCTGACAGCTTCAAGGGCCGGAAAATCGGCATCCTTGTCAGCGATGGCTTCGACAGCCAATTGGTGGCCGACCTGAAGGCGGCGGCCCAGCAGGCAGGGGCTATGGTGGAAATGATTGGGCCACGCATTGCCAATGTGAAGGGTTCGGATGGAAAGAAAATGGACATGGACCACAAAGTCGGCGGGGGCCCGTCCGTCCTGTTCGATGCCTTGGCGGTCATCGGCGGCAAGGAGGGCATTGATGAGCTTTGCGCCATGCCGCCCGCCCGTGAGTTCGTCGCCAATTCCTATTCGCACTACAAGTTTGTCGCCTACAATGAGGCCGCAGTGCCCCTGTTCGACAAGACGGGCCTGCCCAAGGATTTGGACAAGGGCTTCATGAAGCTGGGCAAGGGTTCTTCCAGCGCCGATTTTCTGGAATCCTGCAAAAAGTTGCGCTACTGGGAGCGGGGACAGGCCGCTTGACGGATCAGTCATTAATGGTAGGAAACCGGCCTGCGGGGTGTCCGTGCTTTGATTTGACAGAAAGCTGGGCGCTGAACCACTGCCCTCCATGTGCATAAACAATGAAGGTGGCACCGTCGTACACGAAGTTTGAGTAGAGGTTTTGTTGAATGAATCCCGCGTAGATTGTGCGGCCTTGTTTTTAATACATAAATTACCTGGCGGGAAAATTTCAACGGAGTAAAACATTAAAATTATATAGCCTTTTCAGAGCACTGCAAATACAAGTGCCTTACTCCTCTTCCTGGTCGGAGCCAGCAACCATTGTCCCGCCTGCTGGTTCGAGGTGCCTGACCAGTTCCTGGCCGGCAGTGGAGTCCAACAAAAGCAGCATCCTGTCCTGGGCTTTTTTGTTGAGGCGCATGATGCGCTCAGGTTTGGCGAGGCCCTGCTCGATGAGTTCCGCATTGGACACTTCGAGGCTGGCCAATACGAGCAACTGCAGGGCGCTGGCATGATCCCGGAGGTTGCCCTTTGCCTTGGGGTTCGCTTCCTTGAACTGCCTGGCCGTCACGCCGAAGAGGGCCAGGTTCAGCACATCGGCCTCGCTGGCCTGGTACATGGCTTCCCGGCCAGTGTTCCAGTCCATCATGGGAACGATAACTTGCCGCACCGCCTCCGTGTGTATCCTGAAATTGGCCTTTGAAATGAGCCGCCGGATATTCCACTCGACGGACTTCTGCTCTTCCTCCTTCAGCCGTTGGTAGTCTTTGAGCACGTAGAGGTAAAATTCGGGGCTGAGCCAGGTGGTGAACTGCATGGCAATGTCGGAGTGTGCAAAGGTGCCGCCGAACCTGCCCGCTGTGGCCGTGACGCCTATTGCGCCCGTGCGTTCTATCCACTCCTTGGCCGACAAGGTGAAATTCGCAGAACCGACCCCCGATCTAATTACGTCAAATTCGACGTAATTAAAATTTTCATTGTGCAGCTTCTCCCAAGCCCCCAAGAAGTCAATATTCCCCTTGTTGCGGAAGTAGTTCCTGACTACTTGTCCCGGTTCGCTGCTGTTGAACTTGGCGACGTCCGTCACGCAGATGTAGTCTGCGCCTGCGTTTTCGGCCAGCCTAATTTCGAAGTTCAGTGCCTGTATTTTTCGCTTTGCCATGTTTGTTGTTGAATGATGAACGTTGAATGTTGAATGATGAACGGGGGCTTTCCACTACCCTACCCTATTTAGAGCTTGTTTGGGTTGTGGTAAAATTTTCCCTGGCGGAAAGGCTTGATCCAAATCAAGGTTATTTGTCAAATTCGGCTTCGATGTCAACAAAGCGGTCTTTGGCCAATTCGATGATCATGCCTTTCATCAAATCCCGCAGGGTCCTGTCGTTCCTGTAGTCATCCATATCCAAGGGCCGGCCCAGCGATTTTGACTTGCGTTCCACGAAGCCCTTGAGCGCAGGGTTTCGGTTCAGGGCCTTGACCGCCCGCTCGGTGATGCCGGGGTCGCCGGAGGTGATTTCCTTTATCCGTTCATTGATTCTTGTGTTGCGTTCGCGCTCCAGTTGTTCTTTCTGTGCCTTTTTCCGGGCTTCTTCCTGCTGGTCGGTATAGCCTTCCTTGAGGGCTTTGACAAAAAATCCCGAAACGCTGGCCTTGATTTCCTGGTTGAACTTTGCCCGGTTGGTGACATTGATGGCCTGCTCGATTTGTTCTGCCGACTTCCCATCCAACAAACCCAAAAACACGGAGGGGGTCACCCCAAACTTCTCCACCACCACGGGCCGGAACTGGTTGAAAATGCGGTCTTTCTCCGTTTCCTGTATCCCATCGGCCTGCATTTCCATCGGCAGCTTCAACTGGCCGGTCTGCACGCCGTCCTCCATCAACCCGATCGCTTCGTCGCTCTTGGCATGGAAATAAAAGCGCAGGGCCACGACCTTCCTGCCCTCCCTTATCTTTTCAACATTTGAAATGAAGAGGTCGGTGTATTTATTGATCTGTTTGACCGAAGGCGTGATCACCCAGCGGAAAAAATCGCCAAAGAGCTTGTATTGCTCGTTCAGCTCGAACATCCGCTTCATCTCCGCCACCCTGAAGGTCCGTTTGCCAAAGGTCTGGTACTGCTTCAACAGTTCATAGACCCTCACCGGGTACACGCCCAACTTGACCACGTTTTTGAGGTCGTAGGCCGTGAAGTTCTTTTGCAACTGCAGCAGAAAAGGTTTCATTTTCTTCTCCACCACCACATCAATATACTCGTTGTTTTCCGCTGCCCTACCCTTGTCTTCCTGCCCGGCCTTCATATAATCCACCTCCCGCAGGATATGGTACTGCCGCTCCCGCTCTACTCCATTTTCCTCATAGCTCACGAAAAAGGACTTTCCCATCAGGCTTTTGGCTGCGCTCCGCAAAAGGGCATAGGAGTCGCCGGACTTCAGCCCAAAAGTCTTGATGACGTCCTTGTACCAAATGCGGTATTGCTGGAATTCCTCGTCTTCCTTGCGGATCTGGGCCAAAACAGACAAGAAGAACCTCGTTTCCCACACGTCGAACTTGTACCTCGACTCGATGAGGTCGTTCGCCTTTTTGATGAGGACGATCCCTTTGTTGACCTTGCGCTTTGTTTTCTTCATATCGCTTTAAGAGCTTTACGCCATTACCTGTCCTGAAAGACAAGGTTATGTTGTCGTTGGATAAAATGCTGACATTCAGAGACATGTACTCAAACCCAGCATGAAAAAGCAGGGTTCAGCACAATGAATTATGAGGGATATGGAAAAAAGCACCATCCCTGTGTCCAACTATGAGGAAAACGGAACAAAAAACAGTGGTTTGCAGCCCTAAAAAGGGGTTATCGCCCTCTTTTTGTTCCATTTCGCTCATATTTAAAGGTTCAAAGATGATTTTGCTTCAAATCCCTCTTAGATGCTCCAAATATCTCATAACCCCACTCCAAATACCTCATATCATCTTCCACAAATCTCATACTTTTTTCCAAAAAACTCATACAAACTTCCAATCCTCTCATATAGGCACTTGTAAAAGATTGATTATTAGAGTGTTATGACACCAAAAAAGAGAATAAAAACATTTTAAAAGAGAAAAACAACAACAGAAAAGGGCTTGGTGGTGGTGATTTTTATAAAAAAGAAACAAGGGCAGGCCAATATCCTACGCCATGGGAAGCGAAACCGCGCTGCCTGTAGCCCGCGCAAAAGCAAGAGGGCCCGCCAGGGGCGCAGGCCGTGTGCCGTTGGTGGACAAAAAGCCTTGCCTGTACCCTATCCAGGAGAAATATGAGAAAAACGCATGAACTTGCTATGAGAAAAATGGAACGGGGTTGCGGTTGGAGAAATACCCTTGCGTAAATCAGAAAGTATTCCCTACGTGATTGGCGGCACGTTATCAGAGCGCCTTGTTTTTTGTCAAAAACTCAACGAACATGGTTTCCAGCATTTCGGAGAGGTCAATGTCGTTTTGCAAAGCCACCAATTTTAGCTGCTTCCAAATAAAGGGCTTCACCATGACGGAGGTGCTGCGCCGTCCGTGGTTGGCCCTTGGCCGTCCGACCGCTTTTGAGGAATCTTCGGAATCGGGCGGCAAATCGGCCAGCTTGGGTTTTAGATTTGGCCTGGCCTGTTCTTTGGGAGGTGCCGATTTTGCCTTTGTGGCCTTGGCGTTTTTTTCAGTAGGCGCAGTGGCCTCGCTGAACACGGCAGCGGCGGCGTTTGCCTCATCGGGGGATGGCAAGTCAAGCACGGGCTTGGGACGAATTGGCTTTTTCATTCGCTGATGATTTTGTTGAACTCGTTGAACCACTTGGTGAAATTGGCCGCTGCCCTGTCTTTGCTTTGCGGGGCGTAAAAACTGGTCAGGGTATCCACGTTCCTGAACAGGGCATACCTGTTGAGGGAGGCTTCCATCCAACGGATGTTGATCATGACCTTTAGTTCTTCCATTTCCTCCATCAAAAAACGGTCGTCGAGGGTTTGGGATTCGCTCATGTTGACAAAGCCGACGATTTCGAGCGGGCGGCCCGCCTTGTCGCGCTGCGCCTTGAGCTTGAGGACGGTCTTGAGGTAATCGGTCGTGGATTCGAGGGAGTAGTTGCCCGGCACAAAAGGGATAAACAGGTAGTGGACATATTGGAGGTACTTGGTGATTTCCTGTTCCTCCACACCGACGTTGGTGTCCAGTTTGCCTGCCACGTCCACCAATACGATATTGTGATCCTGCACCAGTTTGTAGATGCCCCGGTTTTTGTTTTGGAAGTCGCCGATGGTCATCTGGGAGACTTGGTAGGGAGTTTCCCCGTCGAAATACTGGAGGTCGGCCAAACGGCGCTTCACAATGCTCTGTTGCTTGTCGGCGTCCACCACGGCCACGTTTTCGGAGAAGGGTTTGCTGCTGAGGGCATTTGCGCACAGGCAAGTGAGGGTGGTCTTCCCTACCCCACCCTTTTGGTTGCCGAACATGATAATTTTGCTCATCCGTATTTTGTTTAGGCGGCAAGTTTATCACTTTTTTATTTGTTGGCCTTTATAGTTGTTTGTTTTTTTAGTTGAAAATTTTTAGAACCGTACAGTTGTATAATTGTACAGGTTTAAAAATATAAAAATATTTTTCACTCCTCTTTTATCCGCTTCCGATTTCAGGCTTGTTCGGGTATGCAGTTGTATAATTGTACGGGTTTAAAAATGTAATAATATATAATCCAAGTGTAGGATAGCTTTAGGGTTTCGCCGTTTTACCCTTTTACAATTATGCGGGCCTAAAATTGTATAATTGTGAAACAGCGTATTTATCCTATACCAATTTCAGGCTTATTTGGGTGTGCAGTTGTACAATTGTACGGGTTTAAAATTGTAATAATACATAATCCAAAAGTAGAATGGTATTAGGATTTCGCCATTTTGCCCTTTTACAATTATGCGGGCCTAAAATTGTATAATTGTGAAACAGTGTTTAGTGCTTTTCCCATTTCAGGCTTGTCCGGGTATGTAGTTGTATAATTGTGCGGGTTTAAAATTGTAAAATTATGCGCCCCGATATGTGATTGTTTTTAGAGTTATACTGTTTTATAGTTAAACAATTGTACGGGTTTGAAATTGTGAAAATAGTTTCAATGGCTTACTGAGTTTTACATTTTCTTAATTTTATAGTTTTAGACCTGAGAAAAAGAATAAAGCATTTTGAGGCCGAAAAATGAAGCGGCCCTGGTTCGAGTAGGCAAAGCGGGAGAAAATGCGCCAAATCCCCCGAAAATGGCCCGAATCGCAAAATGTTGCCGAAATTTTTGTGTGGAATGATTGTCCAGCCAGATTTTTCTCCAAAAAGAGGGTAGGGTAGGGCCGCACCAAACCTCAGAATGGCCAAAGGTGCAAATACAAGCTGGCACGCCATGCTTGGGACTTTCGAATAAAACATGGGATGGATTTTCAAAAACAATAGCTTCTTCGTGGAGGCCCAGATATGCTGAACTGGTTTTTTACATTTCCTGGTGCAAGATTTTTTCAAAACAACTGGTGGGGTAGGGTAGGGGACGCTTCTGGTTGGGAGGCACCGTTGCCGCAGATAAATGCAGGGCTTGGGTTTGCTTTTATTCTCCATTTTTCTTCCTTGAAGGGGGTCGGGGGCATCCCCAGTGCTGCTGGATTTTGTGTGCCGCTTTCAACATATACGTAAAAGCGGGGAGCGATGCAGACTGTTCCATAGGCAATGCGCTGGCCCTGGAGGGTGTGGGCCGGGGAACAGGCGGCAGGAGCGGCGGTGGCGGACTTGGCACTGAGTAAAGGAGCGGAAAACTATTGCAATCGGGAGCGCAAGGGTAGGGTGGTGCGGGGAGTTTGCTATTAGCTGAACCCAGGGCTATAGCCTTAGATGAGCGATAGTGGACAAAATATTGGAAACCTTAACGGGCAGCCACTTCAACTGTACCCAGAATGGCGTTTATTCCCAGCAGTGAGAAGGACGAATTTTGAAAAAGTTGAGAATTATCGGTTTTCTCAACTTTCTCATTTTCACAACCAAGAATAATCGCAAGCGAAATGTATGCTGCCTGCGATTATTCAGTTGATTTAGCTATACGATCATATCAAATTGGTTTTACGGCAATTTTTATTGGCTTGTTGAAGAAAACTCTCACATTGGCATCCAAGTCACCGTTACATTCAAAATCTCCATCTTCCGTATCCCCAATAAAAACTAGTTTCTCCAAGAAATTTCCTCCTGTAACAGGCGGTGTATCAGAGTCATGATTGTCGTCCGTATATGAGGCAAAAGCTTCCGGTTCCGTAATAAAATCAATAAATACTTTATCGGAGGGAATCGTTTGAAGGTGAATTTCCTTGCTGACTACTCCTGTGGTATGGTCTGGTATGGTCTCCCGCCATGTGAAATCTACAGTGGCCCATATTTCATTTCCGTTTTCCATGTGCAGCATCACCTTGCCGTCCACGTAAGGCCCGTGCCCTCCAAACTCACCATCTCCTTCGGTCAAACTGGCGCACAGGTAATGCCCGTTTGGAGGGGTTTGGGGTGTGAACTCATATACTTCGGACAATACTTCGCATGTTCGTACGGTGTATTCTGAAGACAAAACCACTTTTGCCAAGGAGTTGTCCTTTAAAAAACGAAGCTGATATGCCATGGGCACGCCGGGTGAATCTTGCGAGTAGTTGCCGCCTTCCAGAATCCACTGCTTCATTCCTTCAAAGCCTTGAATTGCTTGGACGGCATAAATGCCGGAACCACCTACGATGAATGCACGGATGTTGGAGGAGTTAATTGTTTCTTTGTGGTGTGCACTAACGTCAATACCGCCTTTTTGGCCGAAAAAGCTAAATGAAGCCTGCAAAGCTGCATTTACCTCCTCACTGCTTTTTGAAGATTCAAAAGTGAACAGCCCCATTCTGCCATACTTGATAGAAGAAACATACACCGGGGAATATTCGCCGAACTGGTTCAAGTCGGGAGGCGTCAAGAAAAGGTCGCTGGGGCTGGTTGGGATGTCCATGTCCACACTGTAATAGATTTGGTGAAATGTAACGGTATAGCGGCTCATCTCTT
Source organism: Saprospiraceae bacterium (assembly GCA_041741095.1). Classification (GTDB taxonomy): domain Bacteria; phylum Bacteroidota; class Bacteroidia; order Chitinophagales; family Saprospiraceae; genus UBA6168. The sequence continues at coordinate 10,792 of JBGSKQ010000086.1, read as the reverse complement.
GCGCTGTGCTCCAATCAAAACTGGACTTTACATTGCCCCAAAAGCCACCATAGTTCGCCCCGATAGATAGTTTAAACTCTTCCGCTGCCCTGACTTCTGTGATGTCGAAACTGACATTGGCTGCTGTTGCACCGTTCACACCTTGTTGGAACATCTTGTTCATAGATTCCCGGTAGGAACTAAGCGAAGGGTTGAACAACGTATCCTTCGGGCTGCCATTGATGTTTTGCAGAGAAGTGGACAGTATCAGGGGCCGCCTGTCCACCGGGATCGGGGTATAGGAGCCATCGGTAATGCTTTCTGCCTTGAGCAGGTTTCCCACCCAAAGTACATCGGCGGTGGGGTCGAACAGTAACGGTTCTTCATACCCGGGTGCCCATTTGTACTTTTTGTTACGGCATTGTAAGTTGCCCTCGGTCACGTTTTCTTCGCTGAGAAGTTGCGGGTCGTCAATAACGCCAATCTGTGGGATAATACCGTTGTTTCGAAAAGTCGAATCAATCAAGTCAATGATTAACTGATCGAGCGGATCATTGGGGTCGAGCGTATCGCTCGGATTTGCAACAAAAGGTAGGTTGGGATAGATAACAGGATCGGTCAGGTTGTCTTTTTTGCAACCAAGTACGAACATAATGAGCAAGCCAAAGGCAAGCATGATGGAGATGGAATTCTGCTTCATGATGAATGTTTTTTTGATGAAAAATTTGATGAAAAAAGTAATAAGTATGGTATCAAAAACTGACACCAACTGAAAAGCGTAAGCCTTGTTTTGAATTGAAGCCCCAAACATTAGATTTGGGTACGAGTTGGTCAGGTATATTATTCACTTTGCTGCTTACGGTAGGCTTCATGGCATAGAAACCATAGCTAACACCCAATGAGATATGTTCAAAGCTAAAAGCATAGCCAACGTGCATGCTCAATCCCGTGCTTTTGAATGCATAATCGGTCGTTACATCCTGTTCGTAGATGCGTACAGTGCTGGTCAAGTTGTACCGCTGAAGTTCCATGCCAGGTGCTACATAAATGCCGCCGAGTACTGAGAAAGGAGCGTGTTTTTCCTTTGCGAAGCTGTAGCACCCTACTTTCTTCGCCTTATGAAACTTGGCTTCTTTCAAATTGGATAGTTTGAGGTGTGAACGGCCGCCAAAGGGGAACAATCTCGCTTCCAATCCTACCGTTTTGCCTGAGAAAACATGATTCAAGCCCTCTGTTACATAAACTGCCTTTGACAAGGTTACATCTCCATACACTGCTATCCAGGGAAGTTTAGGATAGCTGACCTGAAGTCCCAAATTGGGCTTTTGGTCTTGCCAAGCCGTCGGGTTGGTAGTAAGCCCAACCATCTGTGCTGACAAGTTGCCTTGTAAAGAGGAAATAAGGAAAAGAAAAAAGAAGACATGTAGTTGGATGAAATGCTTTTTCATGATGATTGAATTTTATAGGAAAATATTGTTGGACAAAAGGATGGCTGGGCAGATGCCTGCCTTCGTTAATTGCCACTAAAATTTAATGATTGTTGAGAAGGTCAGCTAAAAATGATAGGTGAAGGGTTACGCCCATAAATTATTGGAAATCCCAGTAATTTATCTGTAAATGAGTACCCAACTATCATCACCTATTTCTACATCCACTAGTTCGTACCCACTATTAAGCACACTACCTATTTTGTCCACCAATCCTGATGGTGCGTTTCCTGAATACCAATATTGATTTTTATTGATAGCAACCCAACTTCCTTCTTTACCGAAGGCAAAGCTTGAGATGTTGTTGTTTTCAATGATGTTATTTATTCCAGTATTTGACCATGTCCACCAATGGTTATTTGTCAGTATCACAAAATTCCCATAACTGTCCCTATCAATCCGTTTAAAAGTATCGCCATAATCATGAAATTGCTTGATGATGTCGCCAACGTTTGCAGGAAGCCCGCTATATGAATACCCATTATTTGAATACACAATTATCCATTTGTTATCTTTGCCAATCCAGGTAGCCGGATTAAGGCTTTGCCAATGCCCATCAATAGCTGACTTCAAATTATTAGAAACATTATAGTAATAATAGGCATTTTCGTATTTCATAATTGCATTGAAAATATTGTTAGCATAATCATACCTAACAAATTCGAGGTCATTTGATGACGACAACAGTTGATCCTTAACAGGGCCAGAATTAAGTGAAAATGAGGCTTTCAACCTTCGTTTGACCACTGTTATACTTTTGTCAGCCTTATCAGAGCCATCCTGGTTGTTGGCTTTCAATGTGACTGTGAACGTACCGGCATTTTCATATTTGACGGTTACGGTTTTTTGGGAAGAAGCAGAAGGATTGCCGCCCGAAAAGATCCACTCCCTGCTGTCGGCATTTATTGAGTTATCGGTGAATGTGACTGTTTCACCAGCATTTATTGAATAAGTCGAGGCCGAAATGTCAGCAATTGGAAGAATAGTATTGCCAGGTCCCGAAACCTCGGTTTGGCAATGTTCGCCACTAAACCCTTCTGGGCATTTACAATCACCATCAATACAAGCACCGCCGTTTAGACAATAGCTGTCTTTGCATGGATCTTTTTTACAAGAAGAGGTAGCCATGGAGAAAGCCAACAACAAAGCAGAGAAAAAAATGATCTTTTTCATAATAAGTTGATTTATTAGTTAATAAAGTTGATTTGATTTGGAATATTGATTAATAGCTGCAACTGAACCCTTGGCGATCGCAAGCCTGAATGACTACGGAGAAGGAATTGCACCCACTTCCGCCACTTATTCCAACTTGTTGCACATAATACTCACCTGGGGACAGAGTGTAATCCTCAGAATCGCCAGGGTCAAGCGTCCCATAGTTGACGCCGTTGATTTTCACTTTTTGAACGGTGTACAGGGATTTGTTTGTAAGATTTAGAGTACCTTTTGCACATCCAGCTTCTTCGTCTTCTGGCAGGCAAGATGAGGACATAAGGATAAGGCTGGCAAAAATCAATGCGAGGATTTGCTGAATGTTTTTCATGATTTTGATTTTTAAAAATGATTTAATAATTTGTCCGTGCGGAAATTGCCCATATAGCATTCCGGAAGGTTGCTTTTTTAAAAATTTTAAAGCGTAAAAATGATTGGTCGGTGATGCCGGTATATGCCACGTCAGCAAAAAACATTACCCCCCGTTTCAAAAAATTTTCAAAAAATTTTCATCATGGTAAGAGATGTGCGACAACTTGTTGTTGCTGGCCCAACTTGGTCCCGGCCACATCCTTAATTTTTATACCCGCATATTCTCCACCTTATCATGGCTTTGTTACATTTGTATCGACAAACTCATACCCCTTTGCTGTATGGAGAAAACTGCACCTGTCCACGACCATCTTACTGCCATCCTCACCGGCGACCGCACCATGCTCCGGCAGATGTATCAAGCTTTGTATCCGATGGTGCGGAGCATAATAAAAGGAAAAGGGGGGACGGAAGACGATACCAAAGATGCCTTTCAGGATGCAGTCATGGTAATATTCTCCAAAGCAAAACAGCCGGGGTTTCAACTCACCAGCCAGTTCAGTACTTTTTTTTGCGGGGTAGCCTTCAACCAATGGCGCAGCCAGCATAAAAAAAAGGTCAATTCGGAGGTAATGATTCCGGAAGGCATGGAATACACCGCCGAAGGACAGCCCGAACTCGACCATGGGAGGCTGGAACGCCAAAAGCTGTTTGACAAAGCATTTGCCCGCCTCGGCGAAGATTGCAGGGAACTGCTGTTGCTTTTTTTCCAGAAAATGCAGATGATTGAAATTGCCGAAATCAGGGGATACGGCAGTGACAATTATGCCCGCAAACGGAAGCACGAGTGCCAGGAGCGCCTCATCGGTTTCATAAAAAGCTACCCCGAATATCGGGAATTGCTCAACCACTGAACGACATGGACAATGCAGAACTATACGAACTCATAGCAGCCTATTTGGACGATGAACTTCCCGCCGAACGGCGACAGGAAGTGGAGCAGCGCATGGCTGCCGACGATGCCTTCCGGGAGGAGGTAGCACTCCACCGTGCCTTGCAGGAAGACTACGGCGACCCCGCCCGCTGGCGGCTGCGGGAGGCAATGACGGAGATAATGAACGAACCATTGCCACCCGAAGCGCCACCAACCGCTGTCACTTCCGGCAATGCCAACCGATGGAAATTTTTGGCGCTGCTTGCAGTAATCCTGCTGGCAGGCTTTGCTGTTTGGCAATGGAGCAGGCCCACTTCAACAGATACCATATTTGTTGAACCTATGACTCCAGCTTCTGAAAAACCCAACACTTCGAATATTGATGAGACAAAGAAAAATAATCCATCCACTATCAAGACTCCAGATAAACCCAGTTCACAACTCAACAAAAAAGAAAGTGCCATCACCGACTTGCCAGGTTTTGTTTTCGTACAAGGTGGTTCTTTCACTATGGGGAGCAAGGATGGAGAAAAGGACGAGGCACCACATGTTGTCAGATTGAATAGCTATTTCATGGCAGTCAACGAAGTGACCTTTGATGAATACGATGCTTTCTGTACAGCTACTAAAAAAACGAAACCCTTAGACGGTGGCTGGGGCGATGGTAGTGATTGGGGCAGGGGTAAAAATTCCGTTATTAATATTAGCTGGTACGATGCAATCGAATACTGCAATTGGTTAAGCGAAGAAGCTGGCTTGGAAGCGGTTTATAGTATTGACAAAAGTCAAAAAGATTCAAAAAACAGGAGCGACCTTGATAATAAAAAATGGGCAATTATTGCCAACTGGAGTGCCAACGGCTACCGCTTGCCAACGGAGGCAGAATGGGAATTTGCTGCGAGAAGCAGGGGAAAAGATGAAAAATGGGCGGGTACTTCTACTGAGGGAGAACTATCGGCCTATTGTAATTTCGCAGATAAAAACTCCAAATACAAGTGGAAAATAGAAAGCCAAAACGATGGGTACGAGTTTACGGCTCCCGTGGGCACTTTCAAAGCCAATGACCTGGGTTTGCATGATATGAGCGGAAATGTCTGGGAATTTTGTTGGGATTGGTACGCCCAATACCCTACTTCTGAGCAAACTAATCCTCGTGGAAATGAAGTTGGTGATAGCCGTGTACTTAGAGGAGGCGGCTGGAATAGTGCACCAACTCTCCTTCGTTGCACCAATCGTCAAAGCTTCACGCCTAACAAGGGATATAATGTATTCGGGTTTCGTCTCGTAAGGTCAGCATGGATAGATGAAACAATGAAAGAAGCTCCCTTTAAGAAGCCTGACAATTCACAAAAGCCGACCCTAAACGCCCCCATCGCACAGGCTGACCCCGCCGACTTCCTGCTCAATGCCGAGATGGAATACATGGTCAGCGGGGGTGTAAGAAGCGGGAATTTGGAAGTGAAAATCAGTAGCCCTGCGAACGGTGCCGACTTTAGGCTTGGCAAGAATGGAGAGGCCCTTATAAAGTTTGCTGGAAAAATGGATGCCGAAGCTGACGCTGACCTTGTTTTAGCGATTTACAATAATAAAGAAGTCAATAAACCGGAAACAACCCTACCGCTGGACGTGAAAAAAACAACTGATGGCTGGGCTTTCGAAATACCGCAACGGCTAAAGCTGAACCCGGGTCTATATTATTTCGCCATTGAAAAGGGAGGGGAAGCAGTGTACACTGGGAGGTTCACGATAGGAAAGAAACAGTGATATCATCTATGTAAAAAAACTTACCATGAGAAAATTATTGCTTTTCGGGATGATTTGGCTTCCGTTTTGGGCGCAGGGGCAGGTGGATACGGTGGTGGTGGTGAGGGAGGTGGATAGTTTGATTCAGGTGTCTCGTGTGCTGTCTGGAAAGGGCGAGTTTGATAAAGCGCTTGAAATCAATTCCGCTGCTGAAAAAATAGCTATTGAAAATTTGGGAAGGGCGTCGGCAGTATATGGTAGTACATGTTTCAATCATGGGAGGGTACAGCATATTAAAGGCGATTTTATCGAAGCAGAAAAATGGTATCTCGAATCTAAAGCCATCCAAAGAAAGGCACTTGGCAAGGAACATCCCGATTATGCAAAGAGCCTTAACAACCTTGCGGCTTTGTATCGAGTAATGGGTATTTATGAAAAAGCAGAACCCCATTCCCTCGAAGCCAAAGCCATCCGTGAAAAGGCACTAGGCAAGGAACATCCCGATTATGCAATGAGCCTGCACAACCTGGCGACTTTGTATCATACAATGGGCAATTACGAAAAAGTAGAGCCCCTTTACCTCGAGACCCAAGCAATCTGGGAAAAGATACTGGGCAAGGAACATCCCGATTATGCAATGAGCCTGCACAATCTGGCGACTTTGTACAAGGATATGGGAAATTACAAAAAAGCAGAGTCCCTTAACCTCGAAGCCAAAGCCATCCGTGAAAAGGCACTGGGCAAGGAACACACCGATTATGCAATGAGCCTGAACAACCTGGCGGCTTTGTATCGGATAATGGGCAATTATGAAAAAGCAGAGCCCCTTTACCTCGAGGCCAAATCCATCCGGGAAAAGGCACTTGGCAAGGGACATCCCGATTATGCATTGAGCCTGAGCAACCTCGCTACTTTATATTGGCAAATGGGCAATTATGAAAAAGCAGAGCCTCTTTTCCTCGAAGCCCAAGCCATCTGGGAAAAGGCACTTGGCAAGGAACATCCCGATTATGCATTGAGCCCATACAGCCTAGCGTCTTTGTATGTGGAAACAGGCAACTACGAAAAAGCCAAACCCCTTTTTGATGAACTTGCCTACTTGATTCAATCACAATTAACCAAAGCACAATACTATCTCTCTGAGCGGGAATTGAACAGCTATATGGGCAAATTTTCGGAAAGCCAAGCCCAAATGCTCTCCTTCAACCAAGCCTCCGCTAACCATCAATTCAATATAACCCAAACCTGCTACGACAATACCCTTTTCTACAAAGGCTTCCTACTCAACGCTGCTAATCAAGTTAAGCGCTTAGCGCTTTCCGACTCCACCACGATTGAAAAAAACAACCTGCTGAAATCCTACGGTCGTCGCCTCGCCGCCCAATACTCCAAGCCCATCGCCGAAAGAAAAGGCGTTGATGAACTCGAAGAAAAATCCAACACCCTCGAAAAAGAGCTCGTCCGCACAGTGGCAGGCTTCGGCGAGGCACAGCGGCAGGTTACATGGCAAGAGGTGATGACTGTACTCAAGCCCGGCGAAGCCGCCATCGAGTTCGTCAGTTACCGCTACCATGACCCTGAGCCTACCGACAGCACCATGTATGCCGCCCTTGTGCTGCGACATAGCGATAGCGAGCTTGGCTTTTTCCCCTTGTTCGAGGAGCGGGAAATCGCTCCCTTGTTGGCAGGGGCATCCGGTGCAAGGCGGGCTGGCATCAACCTGCTGTATACCGCACAGCCAAGTGAAAATGGTCAAAAGGGCCTTTACGATTTGATATGGAAGCCCTTGGAGGCACAATTGGAGGGCGTAAAAACAGTCTATTGCTCGCCTGCAGGCCTGTTGCACCGGCTCAACCTGGGGGCCATCGCAACGGGGGCAGGCAAGACATTCAGCGATGAACACGAGCTAGTGGTTTTGGGCAGCACCCGCCGATTAGTAGTGCAGGAAAGGGCCGTTCCGCAAACCAATGTCGCAAGGGTCATTGGCGGTGTGCAATATGACAACGACAGCACCGCCATTGCCGACGCCATCCGGCTCGATGCAGAGACCCGTGGCATGGAGCCTTCCAATGAAATCGGGTTCCATCCGGCGGATTCCCTTCGTGGCGACACGTGGAACTACCTGCCCGAATCGGAAACAGAGGCATTGGAACTTCGTCAAATCTTGAAAAAAACTGGGCATATCGTTCAACTCGATACGGGTTATATGGCTACGGAAGAATCCATCAAGCGGCTGGGTACGGAAGGAATGTCACCTTACATCTTGCACATAGCCACGCACGGCTTCTTTTTCCCCGACCCAAAAAACAGGAATGAGGGGCGAGGAATGAGGGATGGTGAGCAAGTTTTTAAAATGTCCGAACACCCGATGATGCGCTCTGGACTAATGCTTGCCGGGGCACAGGAGGCATGGGCCACTGGCAAAGCACCAGAAGGAAGGGAAGACGGCATCCTCACCGCCTACGAAATCAGTCAGTTAAACCTATCAAATACAGAACTTGTGGTGCTGTCCGCCTGCGAAACGGGCCTAGGCGACATCGAGGGCAACGAAGGCGTATATGGCTTGCAACGGGCCTTTAAGATTGCCGGGGCGAAGTACCTTATCATGAGCCTTTGGAAGGTCAGCGATAAAAGCACCCGTGAACTGATGTCGGAGTTTTATCGGCAATGGCTGGAAATGGGCTTGAAAATCCCAGCAGCATTTCGCACGGCACAGGCCAATATGAAAGCGAAATATGCTGATTCGCCATATTTGTGGGCAGGTTTTGTGCTGGTGGAGTAAAGCCAAGGTCGCAATCTTCCAAACAATCCCGTCCTAATCTCCCGCCCCTCCAAGCTTGAATCCACCGAACAAAATATTCAGCCGATGCCAATCAAACGGGATATTAAGCCAAGGGAGGGACAGTGGTGTCGGAAAATCCATGCCAGTTAGGATACTGGATTTTGTGTGCCGCTTTCAACATATACGTAAAAGCGGGGAGGGATGCGGCCTGTTTCATAGGCAATGCGCTGGCCCTGGCAGGCGTGGGGCCAGGGAACAGGCGGCAGGAGCGGCGGTGGCTGAGCCGGGGACTGGGGAACGGAGCGGATCCCGAATGCAATCGGGAGCACTGGGGTAGGGTAGTGCGGATATTTGGTATTTACCTTACCAATCATACATACCACCTCTAGCACTGAATTTTTCTGCATCAAATGTAATTTGTCCCAATGCCTCCTCAAGTCCAACTTCCAAAATCGGGCTACTATATGTATAACATCCTTTCGTATCATCAAAGAAGTGCCCTGCTGGGTCTATCATCAGGTAAGAGCCGGTGATGCAGTTGTTGGATTCTGGAATGACTTTAATCCTATTTTCGGTTCTTGTATTGCGACAAACAAATTCTCGGAATTCAACCTCATTGACCATCAACCTATCAATGTCATCGTCATTTTGCCCTTCCACTGGCAGCACCTGCATGATTTTCCAACGTTCCGGTGCTGCCCAATTTATGAAGGACGCCATTACCTCATCCTTGTTGATTTGGGTGACAACTGTGTTTATTTTCAGTCGGAAGCCTTTTGCCTGAATCCGTTCGACCAATGCCCTATAAGTTTGTTCTTCGGGAACAAAGCCGTTTGCACACCTGCCGGATTTCATGTTGCTGCCACGTGAAAGGCTGTCTATGCTCAATCCAATCCAGTCCATATTGCCTTTCAGCAGGTCAAGGTATTCATCTGAAAGCCTCGTGCCGTTGGAAATGAGCATGGTCGTTAGGCCGAGTGACTTGGCATGGGCTACCAACTCCGGCAACCAAGGGCAAAGCGTGGGTTCGCCACCTGCAAAGGTGATTTTTCGGATGGCACCGTTTTCTGCCATTGCCTTTATCAACTTTATGGAGGCTTCTTTTGGCAGGTGTCCTTTTGGTAGGAAGCCTTTTTCGTAGTCGTGAAAGGTGGCATAACAGAACTTGCAGCGCATGTTGCAGGGCTTCCAGAGGTGATAGTTCACCGACGGGATGATGGGTTGATTCACAGTGTTGAGAAATTTGTATCGAAAACCAACTCGCAATACCAATGGGGAGTTAGTTTTGGTTAAATGCCATTTAGAGTTCGATTTTGGAATTTTTGATTGCCAATGTGTTTAAGGCTGGAGGGTAGCGATTGATAGATAATTATCTTAGGGCAAAGATGCAGACAGGAATTTCGAAAAGAAAGCTGGCATTATTAGCTGTGCCATCTGAAGGCTTAAACGTTGCGAAATATTGGAAAATCGTGTGCCATTCGTTCAGCAGGATTTTTTGCCAGGAGTTTCAATTATGAGTCCTTTTAAAACTGATCCCAAATCATTGGGAAGTTTTGGGTTGGCCTCACCCGATAGGGACTTGAAAATATCCAAAAACAACAACTGGCAACAATGCTGCTTTACCCTGCATTCGTGGTAATGGCCGACAATGCCATCCGTACCAAACACCTGCGGATACAACAAAATACTCCGCTCCGCCTCAAAATGATGATTGTAAACATACATCTGTTTCAAATCATCGTCAGAGGGAACGGCATAGCGAAGTGCCTTCCACTTGGTGTCCAGCACGATTTGCTCCGCTCCGATGGTGAGTACAATATCGGGCCGAATAGTCTTGTGCTGCCAAAACGGCTTGGATACCTGCTGCCTGACCTTGAAAACCTTGTCCACTACTTTCTTTAGCTGAACGTAGATATACTTCTCCCAGAGCATGTTCATATCGAACAGCAGGGCCAGCACATGTTCCTTGCCGCTTTGGATGTCGGGATGGTAGTTGAGCAGCAGCAGCCGGGCGATTTCGAGGGCTGTGCGGTAATGCTCCGTTTTCCGGTCGTAAATAAGGCGGCCGAAGGTCTCGTTGGACACTTTTAGGTCGGGCAACTCAGGGAAGTTGAGCGAGAGTGCCGCAATCCGGTTGGTCAACGAGGGGTGTTTCGTCAAGGAGGGCAGGAAACGAATTGTCTTGCACACCAATTGGTTGAAATGAAGTAGTCACGACTTAATCTGACAGTTTTAGTAATTTTGAAACAACCACATTTCATCACTAAAACAAGATTAGAATCATGACTACTCAAGACAAAATTATCAAAAACAAGTTGGGGTTGCTCCGTTTGGCCAAGCAGT
>JBGSKQ010000085.1:0-233758 GCA_041741095.1 Saprospiraceae bacterium | reverse complement strand
CCCCCCCCCCCCCCCCGGGGAGGGGGGGGCTTTTGGGGCGTTCCGCCCCAAACCCCTGTTTTCAAGAATGTCAACTTACTTAATTTACTGTGTATTAAGATGCAAAAAAGAAAAATGTCTGGAAAAATTGACAAGCCAAGAAAAATATGACTAAATTTGTCAAGAATAAAAATGTCATAAAATGAAAACCCTTTTCACCCTGCTCAAAGACAGCCGCCAAAACCTGGGCCTGAAAATGAAAGAAGTCGCTGCCACCACAGGCATTGACCAAGCGCTGATCAGCAAATTTGAAAACGGCAGCCGCCTGCCCACCGAAGAACAACTTATCGCCCTGGCATCCGCATATAGGCTGGGTATCAAAGAGTTACGGGTGTTTTGGCTGGCCGAAAAAGTGCTGAGCGTAATACAATACGAAACCGCAGCGCCGGAAATCCTTATGGTAGCCGAGTCGAGGGTCGAATACCTCCGCAGCAACAGGGCATTGGAAGTACCCTCATTGCCGCCCAGCCTATTGGAAAAATTGGAAACCATAGACAGGCTGCGGGACGAGTGGCAGAGCAAAAAACCGCTCAACACCACCCAACTCGAAAAAATGCGGTCGTTTTTCAACATCGAATACACCTACGAAAGCAACCGCATCGAAGGCAATACATTGACCTTACAGGAAACAAGCCTCGTAGTGAATGAAGGCCTGACCATCAGTGGGAAAACCATGCGGGAACACCTCGAGGCAGTGAACCATGCAGAAGCAGTGGATTTTGTCATCGAATTGGCCAACAACAAGGAAGACCTGAACAAACGTACCCTATTGGATCTCCATGCCCTGATTTTGAAAACCATTGACCGGGACAACGCAGGGCGGTTCCGCTCCGTACCCGTCAGGATTTCAGGCAGCGAGCACGAGCCGCCGCAACCCTTTATGTTGGAAAAACTGATGGAAGAATACATCATCCATTATCGCCATCAATTGGGCGTGATGCACCCCGTCATCCTGGCAGCAGAAATGCACGAGCGGCTGGTGAGCATCCACCCGTTCATTGACGGGAACGGGCGCACCTCCCGCTTGGTGATGAACCTGATCTTGCTGCGCAATGGCTATACTATTGCCAACCTGAAAGGCGACGTAAAATCCCGCTTGGCCTATTATCAGGCATTGGAAAAAGTACAGGTGGGCAATGAGCCGGAGGTTTTTTACCAATTGGTAGCCGATGCCGTTGAAAGCTCTTTAAGGGCACATTTGGCATTGGCATAAATGAAAAAGGGCGGTTGCAATGCAGCCGCCCTCTCCTTTTTTCCCGTAAAATTTTTATGCAATCAAAGCGCTCTTGCCCACCCTCGGCACCGTAGCATCTGGGCGGCTGAGGTGTTTGAGCATCCAATAATGTTTTTTCAGGGCCACCCAAAAATTCGGGTTTTCCTGGTATTCAATGCCGAAGTCGTCGCAGGTGCTTTTCAGGATTTTGGTCAAAGCAGGATAATGCACATGGCACACCTGTGGCAAGATGTGGTGGATAGCGTGGATGTTAATGCCTCCCATCAACCAGGAGCCGAGCCTATTATGCCGGGAGAAGTCGGCGGTGGTTTCTAATACGTGCAAGGCGTAGTTGTTGTCAATGTTGCCGTCTTCGTCGGGCTGGGGATAAGTAGTGCCTTCATATACGTGGGTACATTGAAAAATAAGTGCGAAGGTCAGTCCGGGCAAAAGGTGCATGAAGACCCAGGCACCCAGCACTGTGTACCACGCTGCTGACAAAAAAATCATGGGCAGCACCAGTGTCAGGCCGTAATAAACAGTTTTGCCGGTCAGCATAATAACGTATTCTTTCAGGGGGTGCTTGATGTTTTTTTGGTTGCCGATGTGCGCTTCTCCAAAAAACCATTTGAAATCCTTCATCGTCGTCCATTGCAGCATGGCCAGGGCATAAAGTATAAATGTGTAAATGTGCTGGTAACGGTGCTTGGGCAGCCAAGGCTCGTCCGGCGTGAAGCGGAAAAGGCCGTGCGTTTCCAGCGTCACATCTATTCCCTGAATGTTCACATAGCCGTGGTGGGCGCCGTGCATCCGACGAAAAAGGTATTGGTTGCCGCCAATGAAGTCCATGCTGTAGCCGAGGATTTTATTGACCTTTTTATTGGCCGAATAGGCATCGTGCGTGGCATCGTGCATGATGTTGAAGGCGATGAAAATATTCACGTAGCCCAGCAGCATATAGACCATAAAAAGCGCCAGTGGGCTGCTGCTCAAGGTATCGGACATAATCCACAAATAGGTCGCCGTCCATACGACGATGGCAAAAATGGTTTTGAACACCATTTCTGCATTGGCGTAAGGGCTGATGTTGTTGTCCTTGAAGTAGGCGTCCACCCTGCGGCGAAGTTCCCTGATGAACTCTTCTTTCCTTGGGTTGCCCTTAAAATTGACACGCTTGCTGCTCGTAGTTTGCTTTAACATGATTTTTGCTGATTTAAATCAATATTGTGTTTTTATCAAAAGAAATAGACCTAAAATGTTCAGGGTGCAAATTTAGCAGTTTTGCCCTTCATAGAAAAAACAGGCCTTGTTGGATGGCGCTAATTTGAGCTTTTCATTTTTTTTCTTAAAGAGATGTTGACAAAAATCAATACGAAATCTGAGCTTGGTTAGCAGCACATTCCATCTCATGCAAAGCCTTCCCATTTCTCCAAAACTTCCATCGCATGGCGGTAGCCCACCTCCACGATTTTATCATAAGCTTTCCATTCCATCAGGCCAAATTGGCTGAGTTTGGGATTGAAGCAGAGGTCGGCCTGTAGTCGCAATTGACGGGTTTTATAGTCGCTGTTGAGGGTGGTAGCCTGCACGAGCGTGGTCATCATGGAAGGCAGGTTGTGTTTTATTTTCCTAAAAAAACGATCTTTCAAAATGGCCCAAGTGCCAGGGATGGACTCCAGGCCGATGCAGTCCCGCTCTGTGTCCAAATCAACGGCGATGATGCGGCCAGCGCCCATTTCGCCCATTACATCTATCGGTAAGTTGTTGAAAATGCCGCCGTCAATGAGCAGGTCGCCGTTGTCCAATACTGGAGGGAAAATGCCCGGCAGGGAGATACTGGCCCGGATGGCTTTTTTCAGGCTGCCACGGGTGTGCATTTTTGCTTGGGACTTGGTGAGGTTGGTGGAAATGCAAAAATAATTGAGCCATTGATCTTCAATGTTGCGCTCGCCAAAGACAGCGTGGAGCAGCTTGTCCAGTTTTTTGCCTTTCAACAAAGAGATAAGCGGGAAAATGTTGTAGTCCGCCAAGGGGGTGGGGTTGCCAATGAAGGCTTCCCGGCAGATTTTGTTTACTTCGTGATAGGTTTTTCCCATGGCAATCAGCCCGGCGATAATGCCCCCGATACTTGTACCGCCCGCCACGTCAACCGGGAAATTATTTTCTTCCAAAGCTTTAAAAATACCAATGTGTGAAAAACCTTTCGCACCGCCGCCCGCCAAGGCCAGGCCAATGGCATTGCCTGTCAGGAAACGGACCAATCGTTCCATGTCCCTTTCGGAATGCTCGACGATGTGGTGGTGAAAACGTACCTCCCGATCACAAAGCCAAGGCTCCGTCGGGAAAGGCATTTCCTGCGACCAGGAATGGTGCAGCACGACCAGGGTTTGGCTGGCCGTCGTGATTTTATGCGCCCCGCTCAACAGCTCTTTTTCAATCATACTGCGCCCCGGCAATTCAGCCTCGTTGCCAATCAGGAGAATTTCATCGGCTTGGCGCAGGCATCTTTTTGTCCATTCCGTAGCGACTGGGTCGGCCTCATAGACCATGTAGTCGTGGTTAGCTTCCTGCTCGTCGAGCCAGGCAGAGAGGCGGCGGTAGTGGCCAATTTCGGCGGGCGTGGCATAGGCAATGTCTTCGTCATTGAGCAATTGGCCTACCGAATGGCCCGAAAGGTGCACGGCTTTTCCGTGCCTGTTCATTTTTTTAAACAGCAACTGGCTGAAATCCTGCATGCGCAGGGCGGGGCTGAGCGGTACCAGGGCAATGTTGACCACTTTGACGGGATTACGATCCAGCACGTTGCGCAGTTTGAGCCGCTCAATGATGAGACGGGTAATGTTCATGATCATGGTCGGCGAGCGGGCGATCATTTCCTCAAAAGCATCTTTTGAAATGCCCACTAGCACACTGTCACGCACTGCCACTACGCCTGCGCTCCTCGGTTCTCCGGTAAAAATGGCCATTTCGCCCACCGTTTCCCCACGTGCTATCTCGCCGATTGTTTTTTCGGCGCCATCCAACGTTTTCACCACCACCTGCAGCCTGCCGCTGATGAGGATGAACAGGCTGTTGCCTTCGTCACCTTGGTGAAACAGATGGAAGCCGCCAGGCAATTCTTTCCATTTTAAATAAGGCAAAACAGTTTGGAACAAGTCATCGTCCATTTCGCCAAAAAGCTTTGGCAAAATTTGGCGCAGCCTGTGTAGTTGCAGGTCGTGGCGAGTTTTGTTCAATAGTGGTTCCAGCATACAATAAGTGAAAATTCCTTAGGGGGTCAGGTGTTTTATAGATGAACGTCATTGAATGTCATTTGTCATTGAGGTCATTTTGTTGTAAATCAGCTTCTTACTCTTTGTTGACTATCAATTTCAAATGCGATTATCTATAAAATGAAAGTACCAATACGCTACGATAGTTTGAAACTCTAAATTTTGCTGAAAAATAGCTGAAAGGCTGCTTTTTGCAAAATATTTGGCCGGAAATAACTCCGGGCGCTTATTCACAATATCCGCTACATTTGGCCAAGTGAAGCCAGCCATGAAAAGTTATTTACCACAAAAATTGCCTCAGTTCAGCAAACTGCTGGAATCGGCAAAAGTGAAAAGGAACAAATTGCTGCCGCAATCTGGCCAGCGGCGGGCCTTGCAATTGCCCATTCCACAGACGCCCTTTGATCATTATCGGCGAAGAAAATTGGTCAACCTCTTGAAATTCAATGAATTGGTGCCATACCGCTCTGTGCTCGAAGTTGGCTGCGGCTTCGGCGACCTGCTCATGGAAATTTTAAAACACGGGCCCAAAGAGCTGTTCGGTGTGGACGGTTCAAAAGAAAATATCGCCTTGGCCCGGCAATACTTGGAGGGCAAGGAAGTGGATCTATCTGTGGCCAATGCCCGCAGCCTGCCATTCCCCGAAAAGTCTTTCGACATGGTGTTTGTTATGTTTGAATTACAGCATATCCTGGACGAGCCGCAAATGCTGCGGGTGATACGGGAAGCCTGCCGGGTGAGCCGCCAATGGGTCATTTTGGTGGAGGACACAGCCCCGGCCACTGAAAAAAAACAAGGCTACATCCGCCGCACGGTGAACGATTACAAAGCATTTTTTAAAAATGAAAAATACTACCTGCGCCGGGCAGACCTGCTGGACATAGCTGCCAGCAAATATGTTTTCACCAGCGGCAGCAACCCCTGGCACTGGATTCGCTGGCTGTTCAGCCCCCTACTCTACCTAATGGGCTTCCCAAAATCGGTGATGAAACCGCCCACCGGCGACAATGAACTGCCCACTTCAGGTGTTGCGCTTTTCCTGCAAAAAATTTCCCTTCCCATCGTTACTGGCCTCGACGACATTGTAAAAACAGGCGTAGGCACCACAGTGATGCGCTTTGAACGGGAGCGGCTATTCAGGCGTGGGTGATAAAATGGGGCAATCCTTGTTGATTTGGGTATTTTTCTTATGATTGAATAATCCACTGCGTACCTTTCTCTTTTTATGGATTTTCAAGATGGGCAAACAGTCTTATTTTTTAAAAAAAAATTTAAAAGCCCTTGTTAAGTTATGAGGTGAAACTATCTTTGGCCGCACATTCCTTAAAACAGCCGCACAAGCGTATGAACACAAAAAATCCCCCACGCCTGGATAGTTGCCAGGTTGGCCGAGTTGCCAAAATCCTACATGCGTACACGCATCCTTTCCGCTACGACGTCATAAAATGCCTTTTAAACCACGGCAAACTTTCTTTGGGCGAGCTTGCCTCCTACCTGAATGTGGACGAAGCATATCTGTCCGAGCATGTCAGCGTACTTTACCTTCACGATTTGGTTTCCCTGGAAGATTCTAATGATGGATACAGCATTGAAGCCAACGAACCCAAGCTGGTGTTGATAAAAAACAGCGTTGACGCTTTTTTATCGAACGGCAGGCTATAGTCCAGTTTCCCAATTTTTGAATCAACAATTCAACGCCCCGCAGACACTGAGCGTTTGGCCGGACATATAGGACGACATGTCGCTGCCAAGGAACACACAAACGTCGGCTACTTCATTGCCTTTTCCGAAGCGCTTCATGGGTATATTGCTAAAATAAGCCTCCTTTGTCTTATCGTCCAGGGCTTCGGTCATTTCTGTTTCGATGAAACCTGGGGCAATGGCATTGCATCGGATGTTGCGGGAGCCAACCTCCTTGGCCACTGATTTTGTAAAACCAAAAATGCCCGCTTTTGAAGCTGCATAGTTGGCCTGACCTGCATTGCCGCTCACGCCCACGATTGAACTCATATTGATAATAGAACCCGATTTTGCCTTCAGCATCGGGCGCAGGATGTGCTTGGTCAGGTTGAAAATAGATTTCAGGTTGGTATTGATGACCTGATCCCATTGTTCTTCCGACATGCGCAGCATCAGGTTGTCACGGGTAATGCCTGCATTATTGACCAAAATATCTACTGCGCCAAAATCTTTTATCACATCATTGACAAGCTGTTCTGCCTGCGCAAAATCGCTGGCATCGGAGCGGTAGGCCTCCAGTTTAACATTACAAGTGCTGGCAATTTCAGCAGCCAATGCTTTGGCTTTTTCTTCAGAAGAAAGATAGGTGAATGCGACATTGGCCCCTTCCTCTGCAAATCTTTTGACGATGGCGGCGCCAATGCCCCTGGAGCCGCCCGTAACGATAGCCGTTTTTCCTTGTAGCAATTTCATGGTTGGTGAGTGGTTTTGTTCAAAAATGATCCGGTTTAAAGCTTGGGGATTGAAGGGCCAAAGCTAAACCAAAAGCACTAAACCCAAATTTCCAGCCCATCAAATGATAGCGAAACGTTGTCGGGAAGTTTTTTACAAACCTCATCGTGCAGGCCCATGTTGTGGCTCATGTGAATTAAATAAGCCTGTGCCGGAGCGAGATCTTGTATCATGGCCAACGCCTCTTTTAAATTGAGGTGAGAATGGTGTTCGTTGTGGTGTAAAGCATTTATAACCAATACTTTAGCTCCTCGGATTTTTTTTCGTTCAGTTTCATCAATTGTTTTCACATCAGTCAAATACACAAAATCGCCAATCCTAAAACCCAAGACTTCAAGGCTGCCATGCATAACTTCGATGGACTGAAAATGGATACCTTTTATATCAAAATGGCTATTTTTTGAAATGGTCTTGAATTCAACCATCGGAGCGCCGGGGTATGGGTTTTCCTCAAATATGTACGCAAAGCGTTTTTTTACTTCAGCCTGCACATCCTTTGTAGCATAAAGGGGCATATTTTTAAATTCCATAAAATTAAATGGCCTTACATCGTCAAGGCCAGCCACATGGTCGTTGTGCGAGTGGGTCAGCAGTACGGCCTCCAAACTTTTGACGCCAGCCCGCAACATCTGCTGCCTGAAATCCGGTCCAGTATCAACCACTACGTTTGCGTTTCCCCTGTTGATGAGGATAGACGTCCGCAACCGCTTATCTTTAGGATTGGGGGAAGTACAAACTTCGCAGTTGCAACCGATGATAGGCACACCTTGGGAAGTGCCGGTGCCCAAGAAGGTAATTTTAGTTAATTTATTTTCTAAAATATTGGTTTCCAATCAATTATAAGTTGAAACTGCAAATCAAACCACCAAGCGCAAATATGGGTTGTTTTGAGGTGAAGGTGAACCAAAAACCGGAACAAAAATCAACCCTTCAAGGTCGAAATCACAAACGCCCACAGCGTTTCGTAAGGAATGAATTCCAGTTCGCCACTTTGGTTGGCCACCTCGAGCGGCATTTCCTTAAGCTTTTCAACATATTTCTCAGCTTTCCTGGCCACGTTTTTTTTGTTGAAATAACCTTTCGGAATTTGCATCATCATGTGGATGAAACAGTTGCTCCGGAAAGTCTCGTCCTTGCGCAGGTAGCGGTGCGAATACATTTCGAGTGCCGCAAGCCTGTCCGAAAAATCCTCATATTTTTTCTGCTGTATCAAAAACATAAGCTGGATAACAAGCAGGGAAATATTGCTTCCCCGCTTGTCCTTAGAGTATTCCGGCACATCGTTGAGGAACTTGGTCAGCCTGAACTTACCCATGTCATCCAAAATCTTTAAAGAGGGCGAAATTTTCTTGATAGCAATGAGATAGTGAAAATAAGCCTCATGAATGACCCATTGCTCTTTGTAGTGGCTTGGGAGGCGGTTAAAGTCGGGGAGAGAGCGGGCTTCAAGAAATATTTCAATAGCGTGTTCATATTGGGTAGAATGATAGTGAAGTAAAATTTGATAGTCTTTGACCAAGTACCAATTATACGAACCATATTCAGCTAATTGTAAACATTCTTCGATTGTTTTGTTGGCTTCCTGATATTGCTTTAGTTGTATCTGGCAACTTATCGCTTTAATTAAAAACCCAAGAATGAAGTTCTTTTGGGCCAGCTTTCCTTTATTCTTCAGCGCCTCTATTGCTTCCAGGCTAACTTCCAATGTTTTGGAGTAATTATTATCAATTTGATATCTCATTGCTAATACTGTATATGCAAAGAAAATGAACCTTTGAGTTGATACAATATTAAAATGTGGCAACAATTCATTTGAATATTTCGCAGCAATTTCTACAAATTCTAATTTTGAAGCAATAGATTTTACGTAGTGCATTGAAAGGGATAAATAAAATTCTTCGGCTAATAGCTCTATGTTTAAGATTTCCATTTGCCTTTTTAATATCAGATTTAAACTATTAAACTTTTTTTGATCTCCTTCAAAATTCGCATATAAACTCCTTAATTCTTTTGATACATTGACAGCCAAATCTGTAATTTCAAATTCAAGCGCTTTGTTTAGTATTTTCTCAGCCAATTTTATGGCAATTTGCCGCCCACCACGACCTATGACTATTTTAAGAGATGCATATTCTTTATAACTATAATAATAAGCTATTTGGGATTCATTAAAATTTAATTTATTAGCATCAATAAAAAGAAGCGTATTTAATAGCCTTTGATACAATCTTCTTTTTAGTTTATTATAATTTACCTTTTGATTTATTTCTTCCCCATAAAGGTTTTCCAATGCTTCCCTATCATTTTTTAAGTTGCCCGATAAAATGCCTTCATATAATTTGTTCATTTTACTCATATAGCTGGCTGGATTCCCAACAATATCTATTCTCTTCTCAGCATTTTTATCAACCAATTGCGATAACATTATAAGCTCTTCCATGTGCCAAATCAGCTATTTTTAGAATTTATATTTAAATTTAATATAAAATTTTATGATCTAAGGGGATATGTCAACTATCAACTTATTCCTTGTCAGATATTAACACATGATTTTGTTGAAAAACAAGCGAATTTACCTAAACAAAATACCTTGAAAAGGGTGGTCATCCACCCTAAACTGAGCCTATAGCTTTGTATCGATTTTTTTAAATAATCACAATAAAATATCAATCATGGCTCAATTTATTCTTATTCAAGATGTAGAAATGGTATAAAAACCACTTCACTCCACCGCTGGGTTTTTTCAACTTTCAGCAACCAAAACAAAAAAAGCGGGACTTTTGTCCTGCTTTTTTGTTTATCTTACGTGTTAAAGAACTGATTTTCAGGCAAATAACCATTATAAAACGGAAATAACCAAAAATATGCCGCCTTTTTTTAGCTTTTCATTAAAGTTTTTTCAAAAATGACGGCCGGATACTTTTGCCATGTGTTTCTCGCACAGCCAAATTATATCCCACAAGAGGGATTTGACCACTTTTGGCATGTCTCCGTGAAGATTTATTCAGAAAGGTTCTGGCGGCGATAGTTACAGGTTTTTGCGAGCGCTCCAAATTTGCTTCGCTTTACAGTTTCCAAGCAAATGCTCCACCCACAGTGCCGGAATCTTTCTTGACAAAACACAAAATTCTTGCTGTTGAACCTTTGGCCTGAGCTGGGCCAAAGGTTTTTCTTTTTTAGGTACCCACAATTCGATATTGGAGAAACTGTTAGAAGGGAAAAAATGAAGGCAGCCCCTTTGCATTGTTTGTTTACTATGATTAGTGAGAGTAAACAAGGGGCTGCCTTCAGAAAATAACGCCTATTTCTTTAAACCACTTTCTATACGGATGGCCGCTTACAAACGCTGCCAAGGCGACAAAAAAAATTGGATTTTTTTGTCGCTATGCTTCTACAAAATACATGTCCATTTCACCCTTATTTTTGGCCTTGATCTGCCCCCGGTGTACGCACTTAAATTTTGTGTTGACCAGATCATAGGTGCTTTGGCTGAGGTTCACCCGGTTTGGCTCGCTGTTTTGCTCCATGCGGGCAGCCACATTGACAGTATCGCCCCAAATGTCGTAGGCAAATTTTTTCTTGCCAACCACGCCTGCTACCACCGGGCCTGAATGGATGCCGATTCGGCAGAAAAACTCAGGCTTACCGTTCGACCGTTGCTTTTCCCTGAACTTTTGCATAAATTCCTGCATCTCTATGGCGGCCCTGATGATGTCTTCGGCGTGGGTGCCGCTGGGAATGGGCAATCCTGCCGCACACAGGTAGGCGTCGCCGATGGTCTTTATCTTTTCAATGTTGTATCGGGAAATGATTTCATCAAAAGCCTGGAAGCACTCATCCAATTGTGCTACCAATTCCTCTGGAGAAGTTTGCTCGGCAATACTGGTAAACGATTGAAAATCAGTGAATAGCACCGTCACCGATTCATAGCTCCTGGCCTTGGCCTTGCCGCTTTTTTTCAATTCCTCGGCAGTTTGGGCAGGCAGGATGTTAAGCAGCAAATTTTCAGAACGCTGTTTTTCCGACCGGATAACGGTATTGCGGTTGAAAAGCACCAAGGCAAGCAACAGCAGCAAGGCTGCCCCGCCCATCAGTGAGTTTCGGATGTTGGCTGCATTTTTTAGTTGGGCATCTTGCAGGAGCAGTTCCTGCTGCTGGCGTTCTATCTCAAATTTCTTTTTGTTGTCGCTGTACACCGCCTCCCTGCGCTCTTCGGTTTTGATACGCTCTTCGTTGAAACGGGCATAGCGAAGCTCGTCGTACTGTGCCCTGTATTCGTAGGCTTCTTTGTATTTTCCCAGTGCAAAGTGTATCCTTGCCAGGTCCTTGAGTGCATTTTGCTGGTATTTTTGGTCATTTATTTCTTGGGCCAGCGCATAGTATTTTTGGGTAAACTCCAGGGCTTCAGGATATTTTTTTTGCCGCCGGCGTACATCGGCAAGCCCGTTATAGACCTCCATGATGCCGGCCTTATTTCCTTCTTTTTCCCGCATTTCGAGGGAGCGCCGCAAATAACTTTCGGCTTCCTTCCATGCTTTTTCGGCATCGGCCTGGTCTTTCCTTTCTTTATAAAATGAGCCTAAGTTTTTGAGTATATAACCAATGTTGTTGTAGTTGTCGCCCTGGCCTTGCACATCGCCCAACTTTTGGCGGATGGCCAAGGCTTCTTTTTGCAGGACAATGGCCTCGTTGAAGTGTTGAAGCACTGAATCGCTCAAGTCATTTGCCTCCATCTTGTCTTCTGCTACGGCATCGTTCAGCACTGCTTTGTTGGTCAACACAGAGGCAATTTGCCAGTCGTTGCCCATCTTGCGGTGCAGTGCCAGCGACTTTTCAAAAGCCTGAAAAGCTTCCTCAAACCTGTCCAGTTCTATTTTGATGTTGCCAATCATGTTCCAGGCATTGGCCACACTTTCCGTATCGTTGCGCTGCTCGGTTGCTTCCAGGTATTGAAAAATGTAGTCCAGGGCTTCTATGTAGTTGCCCATCCGTTCGTGCAGGATGCCAATATTATAAAAGGTGTTGATGATTTTCGCAGTATCCTGGAGTTCCTCCCTTATGCGCAGCGACTCTTGATAGCTTTTCAAGGCTGCCGGGTAATCGCCCTGGTTTTCTTTCAAGTTGCCAATGTTGTTGTAAAGGGAGGCTACGCCGCTGCGGTCGCCGATGGCCTGGCGGATGGCCAAGGCTTGTTCAAAATAAAGGATGGCAGCTTCGCCGTTGCCGTGGATATCCTCCACGACGCCACGGAAATTGAGCGAATTTCCCTCGCCTGTTTTGAAACCCAACTTTCTTGAAAGTGCAAGGGCAGAATCCAGGTAAACAACGGCTTGGTCGTGGTCGTCCACTTTCAATTGCCAAGCCAGTTCAGTCAGCAGGTTTACTTTATTTGTGTCGGGGCGGGCTTTTGATAATACCTGAATCAAGGAATCTACAACACCATTTTGCTGCGAATACAAAACACCCGGCAAAATGCCCACCGCTGCTAAAAGCAAAACGGGAAAAAAGCACTTTACCGGGTGTTTGTTTTTACTCAAAATTTGAATGGATGTGTTTCTTTTGGCGCATTGCACGAGGCTTTTGCCTTCTTGTTCCAACCAAGAATTGCGGGCAAGCAGTGGCAAAGAAACGATGCGGCCATGAAACGCCAAGGCCCATTATTTCTTGTCCTCTGGCAACAGCAACACGCCGCTGGCCATAAATTTCAACTCTTCTTTTGGCTCAGTGATGGATTCGATTTCTTCCTTCGATTTGCCTTCGTCTTCGGCATAGTGCCGGAGTTCTTCCACGGGCGTCACGTCACGGTACGCATAGCCGTCCATGATCACTTCCCGCCCAGAAATATCTTTGGGCATGAAGAAGCCGTAGTCTTTGAACTGGACAAACATTTCGTTGCCCGTTGCGTCGTCCGTGATGTTCATCCAACAGCCTTTTACCTGGCAAACGTTTACCACTTTGCCTTTTACCTTCAAGGCCATTGAATCAACGCCCTCCAACTTTGGCAGCATTTCGCCAAAAGTGACGGCGCCGTCTGGGGTGATGGTTTCACCAAATGCCTGCGGTTCGCCCGTAGCCTGGGTATTATCGGCAGGTGCCTGGCCACATGCGGCAACAGACGTGGCGATGACAAAAAGAAGCATCAATCTTTTAAACATAGGATTTGATTTTATTTTTTATTACAGTGATTTGCCGCAACTATTTAGGAGGGTGCGGGAGAGGAAGAAAAAATTTCATTTTTTCTTCCTCTCCCGCAATTGGGGGTGTTTTGGGGGAAAATTTTCAATTGTCCCCCAAAACACCCCTGCTAAAACAATTACGATTTGCCACGCAAAAATAGCCAAATCGCAGGCTGTGTTAAAAATTTATGCTAAAATATTCAAAAGGGCAAAATAACATAGGAGCAGCTTTACGTTTAGTTTACATATAAACAATGCGGCTGAACCAAGCTTCCCAAGTAAAGCCATCCAAGCAAAATATTGCCACAACTACTTTTTTGAAACCGAATCCACTGCCTGTGCAGCATCCATCTTTTCATTAAAATCCAAGCTTATAACGCATCACTACCCAAGACAAAAACCCATTAATCAGAATTTTTTAAAAACCCGGAACTATGAAAAATTTGATGCTATTGGCTGTAGTTTGCACCTCGCTATGCTTTACCCAACTTTCTGCTTCTGACAAAAATGCCTTCTCCCCTACGGAAAAAACTGCCAAACTCAACGGCTGTCTCAACGGCGATTGCTCCAATGGATATGGCACTTACCAATACCCGAACGGCGACAAGTACATCGGCGACTTCCGCCAGGGCAGTCCCAATGGCCGGGGCATCCTATACTTTGCCAACGGCAACAAGTACCTCGGCGACTGGGAAAACAACTTCCGCCAGGGCGAGGGCAAGTTCATCTTTCAGGTAGGGCATATTTATGAAGGGCATTTTAAACGGAGCCAGTTTTTTGGCAAAGGGAAAATGGACTTCGCCAATGGCGACAAATACACGGGCGACTGGCAAAACAATAAGCCCAACGGCCTCGGCACCTATTTTTTCAAAACTGGAAACCGCTACGAAGGCCAGATCCAAAATGGAAGGTTCAATGGAAAAGGGATCATGTTTTACAAAGATGGATCAAAATTTAACGGCTCCTGGCGTGACAACCGCAAGCACGGAAACGGCACCTATTACGACCTGCTCGGCAAGGCCAGCATCGGCAATTGGATAAACGGCCAGCCCCTGCTTGGAAGCCAATCTATCGGAAATGATGGCGCTACGGTAGAAATAGAACTAAGGGACGAAGGCAGTGAATCTGTGGCTCCTGCACCCAATATCAGTTATCCGGTGCCTGCACACCCAACACCAGCAGCTTCTTCTGTGCGTATTTTCGCGGTAGTGGTCGGTATCGCCAAATACAAGCACATGAAGGCGCTCAACTTCACGGACGACGATGCTTACCAAGTATATGCTTTTTTGAAAAGCCCCCAGGGAGGTGCCCTGCCGGATGGCCAAATACAGGTGCTGGTGGACGACAATGCCACGCACGACAACATACTGAACGCCATGCGGAAAACTTACCTTCAAGCCGACGGCAACGACGTGATCCTGTTTTATTTTTCGGGGCATGGCGTCAACGGGGCTTTTATTCCGGTTGATTTCGATGGCTACCACAACCGCCTTTTCCATGAAGAAATTACGGCTGTTTTGGATAAAAGCCCTGCCAAATACAAAATCGTGTTCGGCGATGCTTGCCACTCCGGTTCATGGACCAACAACGGCATTCAGGGCGACATCCTGGCAGCCCGTGAGCCTGCGGTGAAGGAGATGCTGGAAAAATATTACCGGGCTTTTGAAAAGAGCAATGGCGGCACGGCGCTGCTGTTATCCTCAAAAGAAGAAGAAGTTTCGCTGGAGGACTCTGGCCTGCGTTCCGGTGTGTTCAGCCACTTTATGGTGAAGGGCCTGAAAGGCGGTGCCGATTCAAACCAAGATGGAATCGTGACCATAGATGAGCTGTACAAATATGTGAACCAAAACGTGACAAAATACACTGCCGGCGCCCAAACGCCCATCCTCTGCGGCGATTTTGACAAAGAAACCCCCGTGGGAGTGAATAAGTGATGAAAACTGGGACGGCAAGCCCGCCTTGCCTCTCATCCCTTTAACAACGAAACATAGAAGGTAGCCCCGCTGCCATCTTCCGATTCGACCCAAATAGAACCGTCCAGGCGTTTTACTATTTTTTGGCAAATGGCCAGGCCGATGCCTGTTCCCTCGTACTCTGTTTGAGGGTGGAGCCGATGGAAAATTTCAAAGATTTTCTCTTTGTGCTCTTCCAAAATACCAATGCCGTTGTCTTGTACAAAAATGATTTGCTTTTCCTCAGATTCCGCCACCCCGATTTTTATCACAGGTTTTACACCTGGTTTTATAAATTTAAGCGCATTGGTCAAAAGATTCTGATAAAGCTGAGTGAGCAACTGCATGGATCCCTGCACGGTCGGCAAGGGATCGATAATCAAGCTGGCCTCTGTTTCTTCGATGCGCACTTTCAGGTTGGACTGGCAAACGGCCAGCACATCGTTTAAATCCACGGGGCCAATTTCTTGCTCGTTGTTGCCAACCGTCGCATATTTCAACAGGCCGTCCAACAGGCCATTCATCCTTCCGACGCCTTCTGTCACAAAGTCGAAATACTGTTTTTGCTTCTCATCCAGGTGCTTTTCGGTAATGCGCTGGATGATTTGGGTAAAAGAACTGATCATCCTAAGCGGCTCTTTTAGGTCGTGGCTGGCGATGTATGCAAATTGTTTCAAATCCTCGTTGGCCTGTTTCAGCTCTTCGTTTTGCCTGGAAATCTGATCGCTTTTTTGCAGCAGCAGCGCCTTGAATTCATTGTCACGGGTGAGTTGTTCTATCTCCTTTTGCTTCTCCTTGATGGTATAGCGGATTTCCATGTCGAGGAACTGGCGGTTACGCTGCACATTGGCATATTGCTCCTGAATTTCAGCATAGCGTTCCTGGTACTCCAGCGCCCTTTCATACTCGCCCATTGCTTTCAGGATAGTTGACAAAAGCTTGAAACCCCTGATCTCTGCCGCATCGTCCTTCATCCTGCGGGCCGTGTCAACCGCCTTGGTGGCGAGGTCCACGGCCAGTTGATATTTTTTACTGTGAAATGCCAACTGGCCTTGGTTCAACTGGTGTATTTGCAAACCATTCACTTCTCCCAAATGCTGAAAATGATCTGCTGCGAATTTTACGTCCTGAGCAGCATCGGAATACCTTTTCAGTTGGATTTTGGCCCGGCCAATCTGTGACAATGTGTAGGCCGACATTTCTTGTAATTTGAACTCTTCGGCCAGGGTGTTGGCTTTTTCAAAAAACTCCAGTGCCGTTTCGGGCTGGTCAGTTGACACAAAAATATTTCCTAAGTTGTTGTAAACCACCACCTTAGTCTTGTCCTCCAGCAGTTCGCCGTATTCTTGCAGTACGGAGCGGTAGCGCTGGATGGCCTCATCATAGTTGTAAAGGTGGGCGTACAGGGTTCCAATGTTGACCTGTATTTGCACAAAAAGCTCCCGGTAGCCGATGGCCTCGCATTTGTCCAAAGCATCCAGGAAATATTGCATCCCGATTTTGTAGTTCGATTTCACGCCGCACACCACGGCGATATTGCGAAGCGCCAAAACTTCCTTTTCTATGTCGCCGGTAGCACGGCTAAGGCCGAGCAGCGACTGGCTCATTTCCAGCGATCGGGAGTAGTCTTGTTTTTTTATATAAACATGCGACAGTTGCAGGTAGATTTCTGACCAGAGGGAAGCATACCTGATTTCGTTGAGGCCATTCAAAATAGCAATGCCCTCCTCAGCCACCTGCTCCGAACGGTCCAGGTTGTTGAAGCCCAATTGTACCTGGCTTTGCATGGCCAGCGAAATAACAATATTGTCTATGGCTCCCGCTTCCTTGGCCAGCCTGAGGCTTTCTGCCAAACACTTTTCCGCCTTTTGGTAATCTTTTAAATTAATGTAGATTTTTCCGCCAATCAATGGGATTTCGACATTGGCCGAAACATCCGGCCTAACCTCGTTCAGCCGTTTGGCCTCAGACAAGTAAAAAATGGCTTTTTGAAAAAAGGAAGGCTCGTTTTGGTAACGTCCGTTGGTATTGTAAATCCTAGCGAGGAGAAGGTTGGCTTTGACGAGGCCCTGTATTTCGGCACCTTCATTATGGCCAAATTCAAGGGCAATCTGGGCAGTATTGAGCGCTTTTTTTAAGAGGCGGCTGCGGTAATGCGTCAGCGAGTCGCTCAGCAAGAGTTGAAGTTGTTTGTTCATCAGAAGTTTTTGTTTTCAAAAGCCCACGGAGAGGGCATTAACGCTATTTACTCGTTGTAGTTGATGCAGTAGTAGGTGTGGGAAATTGAAATTTGCCGGTGGGGGAAACAGCTTGCAATATCCAAAATACTTGCCAATGTTCCTTATCTTAGCCACCCTTAATGTAAAAAATACACATGGGCTGGGAAATCTACCTTTTCTTCTTTTTGATAGCCATGACCTATTCATCCGTGGGCTTTGGGGGCGGGTCAAGCTATTTGGCAGTGCTTGCATTGCTCGATGTCAATTTCCTCGTCACCCGCTCAACGGCCTTGTTGTGCAACGTTGTCGTCGTCACGGGCGGGGTGTATATTTTTCACAAACAAGGCCACCTCAACTGGAAAAAAGCATTGCCATTGACACTGGCCAGTGTACCGCTGGCCTTCATCGGCGGGTATTTGCCATTGAAAGAGCGCACCTTTTTTCTGCTATTGGGCGCTACCCTGCTGCTTGCTGCCATCATCACCTGGTTTCAGCCACAGGTGCAGGACAAGAATTTTTGGGAAAAACACAAACACGGCGATTCTGTGAGCATAGGCATGGGGGGCGGCATCGGCCTGCTCTCAGGCATGGTCGGCATCGGAGGGGGCATCTTCCTGGCGCCTTTGCTGTACCTCACCCGTTGGGCTGTGCCTAAAACCATCGCCGCCACGGCAAGTTTGTTTATTTTGGTCAACTCAATCGCAGGTTTGGGCGGGCAAATGGCGAAGCCCGATTTTAAAATGGACTGGCAGTTTGCCCTTCCGCTGCTCAGCGTCGTATTTTTGGGCGGCCAGGCAGGTTCCCGCCTGGGTGCCGTGCGGATGCCGCAGGTTTGGGTCAGGAGGGCGACTGCTCTGCTGATTCTCTATATAGCCGCCACGCTTTTGATAAAATATACGTGAAAGCATTTGTATGAAAATTTCCATCCTTTCGTTCGGCATTGCCAAGGACATCACCGGCCATCGGTTCATGGACTGGAGCTTGGGGGAAAACACCCGCCTGGCCGAACTACGTACAGCACTCGAAGCCCAATTTCCTGCCCTCATAGATTTGGCTTCTTTGCGCCTTGCGGTCAACAGCGAATATGCCGATGGCGATGTTATTTTAAGAGAAAATGACGAAGTGGCCATCATCCCGCCGGTGGCGGGGGGCTGATTTTTGTTTCAATATTTTCCATAAAATGCTCGAAATCAAACTTTTAGATTCTCCACTATCTGTGCAGCATTGTATAGATTATGCCCAGTCGGGCGCTGCCGGGGCCATCAATGTCTTTATTGGCACGGTAAGGGACAACACGCAGGGCAAGCAGGTGCTGCGGCTGGAATATGAGGCTTACGAACCAATGGCCATTTCGGAAATAGAGAAAATAGCAAGGCAGGCCATGGAGCAATTTGGTGCAAAAAAAATAGCTATCTACCACAGGGTCGGCACCTTGGAAATTGGGGATGCAGCGGTCGTCATCGCCGTCTCCACGCCGCACCGAAAAGCCTCATTTGAAGCCTGCCAGTTCATCATTGACACACTCAAGGAAACAGTGCCGATCTGGAAAAAGGAAATTTTTGAGGACGGGGAAGTTTGGGTGGCGGCACACCCGTGAGAATGGTTGAGAATAGTTATGAGGGCTTTCGATGAACCAGCCCTTCTCGGCCTTTTATTTCAAATACTCAAAATGCCCCTCTTGTATCAAATATGGCTTGATCGAGGCGTCCACCATGTTGCATTTTAACACTAATTCCTTGAACTCTGCATCCACGCCGCTGAGGGCATAGTAAAAAATCGTCCACAGCTCAAATTTTGAAAATAGCGAGCGCAGGGTGTTGAGGAAAAACTGCCGCTCTATTTCGCTTTCCATCACGTATGACATCATGTGCTTGATGTTTTTAAAATAAACCTCAAACAAGCCAATTTCGCCGATGAAAAATTTGTAGAAGTATTCCTGGGTCTTTTCCCAACTCTCTTTTTCAGGCAATTCCTTGAATGACTGGCACTGCCGCCTGTGCATCCTGTAAATTTTAAAAATGCCTTCTCGCCCGGTCGTTTTTTCCGACATATCAGAGGAAATTTCCACGATGTTGATGACTTCCAGGTTTCGGAAGTGGATATCCAGCAGTTTGAAAAAATTTGTCCGCCGGGTGGGTAGTGCCTGCACTTTCAAGTCAATATTCACCTCCTGTTTTTTCAAACTCGACGATGCGAGCCGATCTATGAGTCCGAGCAGGCTGTTGCGCAGCCTGTCTTGCCCAATTTCGATCTGCTCGTAAGGCATTGTGTTCAGTGTGGATAAGTACATCAGGTCGTTGTACTTGCTTTTCAGCAGGATGAAGTCGTTGTATATATCGGCCACTTGGTCAAGGACATCTTCGACGGCCTCGAAGCCGAAGTTCAGGCCCTGAGCGATGCGCTGTTTGAGATCGGTTTTTATATCGGTGATTTCCATCCCTTTTAAATTTTCACAAAGGAGTTTTTCAAAAATACTTGTTCTCTACCAAATCATCAAAGCACGGTTGAGGTCAGTTGCCTTCAACCTTTTGCACGTGTCCAATTTTGACACTGGAAAGAATGACTAGTCCTATCAAAAAAAATACCGCCAATGCCACCACCGCATCCCGCATCCCGCCCATCAATTGCACCAGGCCGAAACCGAAAGTACCAATCATGGTAGAAACTTTGTCCAGCACATCGTAAAAACTAAAATAGGAAGTGGTGTCAGGTGTGTTTTCAGGGATCAGCTTGGAATAAGTGGAGCGTGACATGGACTGAATACCGCCCATGACCAAACCCACTGCCCCCGCCAGGATATAGAACTGCATTTTATCCTGCACAATATACGCCAGGCCGCAAATGGCCATCCAGATGAACAACATGACAGTTATGGAGAATTTGTTCCCCTTCCAATCCGAGACCTTGGCAAAAACCTGCGCCCCAACGACAGCTACCAATTGCAAAATGAGGATAAGTATGATGAGGTCAGTAGCGGCAAATTGCAGTTCCTTTTCGGCAAAGGTGGCGGCAAGGAACAGCACCGTTTGCACACCAGCATTGTAGAAGAAAAATGAAAACAGGAAACGCTTCGTGTTGGAAAGGCCCTGCAAGGCACGCCAAACTTTTTTAAGTTCTTCAAAACCTTTTTTCACCAAATTTTCACCAGGCGGATCCGTCTTGTCTGCGGGCAAGCTGCGAAAGGGGATTTGGGCAAAACCAATCCACCACAGCCCCACCATGACGAAGGCCAGGCGCACGGCCATGCTCTGCTCCTCAAAGCCCAGGTTTTTATAAAATGTAATGACCAACAGGTTGACAATCAACAAGATAATACTGCCGATGTAGCCGTAGCTAAAGCCTTTTGCACTCACCCGGTCATACTGATCTTCTGTGGCAATGATGGGCAGGTAGGCATTGTAAAAAACCAAGCCCCCCGCAAAGCCAATGGTGGCCAGGATAAAGGAAGCGGTACCTAGCGGCAGCGTCTTCATGCCCGTGAAAAAATACATCGAAATACAGGACAACGAACCGATGGTGGTGAACAAACGCAGGAACCATTTTTTTCTACCCCCATAATCTGCAATACCCGACAAGAATGGCGAAGCAAGGGCGATGAGCAGGTAGGCCGCCGACACGGCAAAAGCATACAGCGCACTGTCGGTCATGTTGATGCCCAGCATCTTGAACTGGTCGTCGGTGACGGCCATAAAGTAACCGGGAAAAATGGCAACGGTAATGACCAGGGCGTAGGCTGAGTTGGCCCAATCAAAAAAAGCCCAGCCCTTGATGGTCTTGGGGTCGTTGCGTACAACTGTTTTCGTTTCGTTCATTGCATGAGGTGCTTTGGCTGCAAGGTAGGGATTCCAGCGGCAATCGGTTTTTTTGTGTTCGATTAAAAAATTTGCAGATTCCGCACATCTTTTGTTTGCTTTGCAAAACCCAAAGACCAAATGACGCTATTGACCAATGACAATTGTAACTTTTAGCAAGGGGTGCTTCGGGGTAAGATTTTACCCCAAAACACCCCCCAAACCTGCGGGAGGAGGAAGAAAAAATGAATTTTTTCTTCCTCCTCCCGCACCCTCCTAAATAGTTACTGACAATTTAAGATGCTCAACATTGCCATCCTCTCCCGTGGCGCTGGACTTTATTCCACGCAAAGCCTATTCAGGGCGGCCCGCAACCGGGGCCATTATGTGCGGGTAATTGACCACCAGCGCTGTCATATCGTCATTGAGCGGAGCCTGCCCCAGGTGATCTACGAAGGCACCCGGCTCATCGGCATGGATGCACTGATACCCCGCATCGGGGCTTCCGTGACGGACTACGGAGCGGCGGTCATCCGGCAGTTTGAACTGATGGGCATATACACCGCCACCCGCTCCGAGTCGCTCATCATGGCCAGGGACAAGTTGAAGTGCCTGCAAATCGTTTCCGCCGCTGGCCTCGATGTGCCAAAAACCTTCATGGCCGGGGCGGTAGAAGATGTGCCGTCCCTGATAGACCGCTTCAGTGGTGTGCCAGTGATCATCAAACTGGTGGAAGCCACACACGGCGTCGGCGTCATACTGGCAGAAAGCCGCCAAACAGCCATTTCCGTGGTCGAATCATTTTTCAAATTGGATCAACCCGTTATATTACAGGAATACATCGCCGAATCGAACGGGGCCGATATACGTGCTTTTGTGGTTGGCAAAAAAGTGGTAGCGGCGATGCAACGCCAGGCACTGGTGGGGGAATTCCGCTCCAACCTGCACCGGGGCGCTATGGCCACTATTGCTGAATTAACCCAAAAGGAAAATGAAATCGTGCTAAAAGCCGCCCGCCTCATGGGGCTTGACATCGCCGGGGTGGATCTGCTGCGATCCAAACGTGGCCCATTGGTCATGGAGGTAAATGCCTCCCCAGGTTTGGAAGGCATCGAAGGCACCACGGGCGTGGACATTGCCAGTGCCATTATCGAAAATGTGGAACAGGGCGTGGAGCGTTTTAATAAAAATAAAAAATGGTAGTAGGGATGGTTAGATGGTTGGATGGCTATATGGTTTTTGCGGCCAATAACCATGCAACCATCCAACCATTTGACCATTCAGCCATCCAATAAATGATCATCAACAACACCCCCATTGAAGCAGGTCAAAGCGCCATTATCCGCCTGCTGGTAGGCAGGCTGCCCTCCGACACCAAAATCCACATGAACGTGCATGTTTACCGCAGCGCCCAGTCCGGCCCGGTCGTGCTGCTTATGGCGGGCGTGCATGGCGACGAAATCAACAGCGTAGAAATCGTGCGGCGCTGCATAGCCCACAAGGTGATGGATCAACTTCAAAGAGGCTCCGTCATCGCTATCCCTGTTTTAAATATTTATGGTTTCAACAATTTCTCCCGTGACGTGCCGGACGGAAAGGATGTGAACCGCAGCTTCCCTGGCAATCCGAAAGGCTCTGTGGCCAGCCGGGTAGCGCATGTTTTTACCAAAAACATCCTGCCGCTCATTGATGTGGGCATTGACTTCCACACAGGCGGCAGCAACAACTACAACTATCCGCAAACCCGCTACACCGACACCGACAAGAAGAGCCTGGAACTGGCCAATGCCTTTGCAGCACCATTCACCATCGGCACCAAAACTATTCCCAAGTCTTTGCGCAGGGTGGCTAAGGATGCGGGCAAGTCCATCGTCGTTTTTGAAGGCGGCGAAAACCTGCGCTTCGATGGTTTTGCCATAGAAAAAGGCGTGGCCGGTGTGCAGCGCCTGCTGCATTTTTTGGAAATGACCAAAAGCGCACCTGCCGCCCAGCCGTCCGTCCACATTACAAAACGCACCTGGATGCGGGCAAGCCGCCCCGGCATTTTCCGCTGGTGGAAAAGTTCTGGCCAAAGGGTAAAAAAAGGGGAGCCGCTGGGCGTCATCAACGATCCTTACGGGCAGGAGGAAGTGCCTGTTTTAGCAGTCTCTGATGGCTATATCATCGGCCACAACAATGCGCCAGTGGTGGGGCCGGGGGATGCGCTGTTTCATATTGGGTATTGAGCGTGGAAAAATCGCCATTTAATTAGGCCAATAATAGCTTGTTTTAATTTTTTAGGGTCACTTCACTCATAAAATTTTTAAAATGCTAAGAACTATTGCTTCACAAATCCTGAGCATTTTCACACTCTCAGCTTGCAGCCATGCGCCAGAACAGGCCATTAGAGACCACTCTCAAACAAAAGCCGAAGTGCTGGAAATGTTTGACAATTATCACAGGGACATTTCACAAAAGGGCCTCAAAGGGGAGTTCAAATACCTGGACAATACGGAGGATTTCTTTTGGGTGCCGCCCGGGTTCACATCGGCGCTTTCCTATGACTCTGTCAGGGGAATTGTGGAGCAGAATGCAGGCATGTTCCAGTCAGTGAAATTCCAATGGGATACCTTACAATTGTTCCCGCTGTCTGACCAAATTGTCAATTATACGGGCATCAGCAGCGGAACAATGGTGGATACAGCAGGGAATACAATGGAGATTTCATTAATAGAAACAGGCATCGTGATAAAACGGGAAGATGGATGGAAACTGCTGAGTGGACAAACGGCTAACTTGCCTACCAAATCAGAATAAACAAAAAACGGCGCCTCGATGAAGCGCCGCCGACACGTATAAAAAGTTTACGAGAAAACTTGTAGGGTAGGTGCTTGCGGATTAACGCTTGCCACCTTTCAGTTCAGCCTGGAGTTTGTCCAGTTTGGCCCACTCAGCTTTGGCGGCCAATTTGGCTTGCTCTGTCCAGGTAGCAGGATCGTGCATTTGGAAACGCTTGCCAGCTTTTTCCAGGATGGCTTTCAGCGTGGCCACTTTGGCGTCGGCCAGGTTGGCGAAAGTAACGATGCCACCTGCATTCAGCAGTTCGGCGATCTTCGGGCCGATGCCTTCGATTTTAGTCAAATCATCAGCAGTGGTTTTTGCAACGGCTGGTTTAGCAGCAGGCTTGACAGCGGCCTTGGGGGCAGCAGCTTTGGTAGCGGCGGGCTTGGCTTCCGATTTGGCAGCAGGGGCTGCTTTGTCGGTAGCGGCTTTGGCATCAGTTGCTTTAGGGGCAACTTTTTTAGCGGCAGGAGCAGTGGCAGTGACAGCTTTGGCGACGCCATTGCCATTGGTTTTAGCTTCAACCAATGAAATAACAGAGTTGTAGATTCCGAAAGGAGTTACAGGTACGTAGCTATCAGCTTTCCAGTCGTTTTCCCAGATATGGTTGTCAATCAAGTAACGGAACTGGTATTCTTTACCAGCGACGAGTTCTACTTCAGTGGTGAATTCAGCCTTGGCGGCTTTCATCTTGTAGCCGTTTTCCCAGCTCCACTCATTGAAGTCGCCAAGGATGCGGACTTCTTGGCCGCCTTGGGCAGCTTCGAGTGGAAGGGTGAAAGTGACTTTGCAAACGGGCTTTGTCTTGGAAAATGATTTTTTCAACATCGTTAGTGGATTAAATGGTTTAACAAAAATGGTAGTAGTCTGTGATATAGGTTTATGATAGTAGTCTTGGAAGATAATTTGGCCGGAGTCGGCTAAGGTTAGTTCTTTGTTTTAGGTGCTATTGTTCAGCTTTGTCTGCTGCCGTCAGGTTGTTTTTTGAATGGATGGTGGACAGCCTTTTTATTTCGAGGCGCAAAAGTAAGCAGCTTTTTTTATTTGTCAAACCTTATTGCTTGAAATTCAGTGCTTTATGATAAAAGTCACTCGTTTGCAGTGCGGCTTTTCCTCAAAAAACCAGATGGGAATTTTGCTTTTCCAATTTTTAAAGAATAAATGAATTCCATTAGAATTTTATGGGCGAAAAAAATTTTGTTTGGCAGAATCAAGTTTTTTTTGAAAAATTTTACCTGATTTGATGAAAACTACCCTTTAGAGCAGTTAAAATGGTGGTAATGTGGGTGTGTATGTGTGTTTATGTGCTTGGGTGTTTGTGTGTTTTGTCAACCAATTTGGCTAGTTGTCGCCAAAGGCCCCACCCCCTCTCCTCACAGGTGAGGGGAGCACTGTCTACTTTATTCGTAACTGCCTACATATTTGACACCTTCGCCGAGGACTGCGGACTGAAGACTGAAGGCCGTGGACTGAAGACTGAACCCCCTCACTGTTGCTCCAAAATCGTAAAAGTAGTGCGCCGGTTTTCCTGGTGCTCTTCTTCGGTGCAGCGGGAGCAAAGGCAGTCCACCTTCAACTGGTTTTCACCATATCCCTTGGCAATCAGCCTGTCGCCGGAGATGCCTTTGGCCAGCAGGTAGTCCACAGCAGATTGCGCCCGTTTTTGGCTTAGATCTTCGTTGTAACCGTCGTTGCCCCTACAGTCGGTGTGCGAAGCCAATTGGATGCGGATGCCGGGGTTGAGGGCCAGGTCACGGGCCAGCTTGTCGAGCGTTGGTTGGGCGTCGGCCCGAATGTCCCATTTGTCGTAATCGTAATAGATATTTTCGAGTACGATCTCCCGATTGATGTAGATTTTATCGAGCACAATTTCCACCTCAAAAGTTTGCACCGGGTTATTGGGATCCTTGCCAATGCCGTTGGTGGAAAAGGTCGTTTCGCCGTTTAGAAAGCCTTCATGCGAAGCGAGAAAATTATAGTCCGTTCCTTCTTTCAGTTCCATGCTGAAAAAACCGTCGTCGCCAACGGTGAAGTCCTTTGTTTCTTTTCCGAATTTCACCTTCACTTTTGAACCTTGCAAAGGTTTCCGTCCCAACAGTTTCGTGTCGGGGTTGTCCGATTCGGCGTATATTTTTTGTAAAACATACCCCTCCAACATCATTTTGTATTCCACCACAACTGGTTCTGGCTCCGGCGGCAAGATGCGTTTTTCAAAACGGTAAATATCGTCGTTGCCAGTACCGTCAGGACGGTTGGAGGTGAAATAGCCAACCTGTAGCACATCTGCCCCTTTTTTTCCGGCATAATCTATCACCAATCCAAAATCGTCGTACCCTGAATTAATAGGCGGCTTAAGGTTTTGTACGGGCGCCCAGGCGCCATTGGCCGATTTGTAGGTTTTAAAAATATCAATCCCCCCCATGCCCGTGTGGAAGTCGGAGGAAAAATACAGCGTATCGCCGTCCAGATAGGGGAATTTTTCATTGCCGATGGTATTCACGCTACGGCCCATCAGGCTCGGTTCGGTCCAGCCGTCGGCGTTGCGTTCGCTGGTCCAGATGTCGTAGCCACCCCAGCCATCGGGTGAGTTGCAGGAGAAATAAAGCGTTTTTCCATCTTTGGAAAAAGCCGGGTGGCCGTAGTTGATGCCCTCCTGCACAAACCCCAGCGTGGCAGGCGCTGCCCACTCCTCGCCCGTGCGCTTGCTTACCATCAGCTTGCAGAAGTAGTCCTCCTTCTTGTCGCCATAGCAGCGGGTGAATATCAGTTCCGAAAAATCTTGGTTGAAAACCGCCGTGCCTTCGTTGAAAGGCGTATTGATTTGTTCGCTGAAAGGCTGTACGCTCTTGGTTTGGATGTCGGCCACGAAAAGATCGGAAAACTCGTTGCCCGTCCAGTTGTAAGTATCGTCGCCGGTGGCCAGGCTGCGATCGGAAGTGAACACCAATTGCCGATCCTTATATAATGTGGCCGCATAATCTGCATACTGGCTATTGAATTCGGCGGGCAGCACGGTGTAGGCTTTCGATTTTTCCTTCACCCAGCCTTGTGCCACCTGGCAGGCACTGATTTCACGGCGGTATTCGTAAGGGCTTCCGATTTCGATGCCAAGTTCTTTAAAAGCCTTCATGGCATCCTCATATTGCCCCATCGCCTTGAGCGTGTATGCGTACTCCCGCAGGGCGTCCACGCCGTAGCCGTTGTCGTAGGCGATTTTGTACCAGGTAGAAGCATCGGCGGGCTTGTTGAGCTGGCGATAACTTTCGGCCAACAAAAAGGCTTTTTTGCCCTTTTCCACCCTCGACTTTTCCTTTTTGTATTCTTTTTGGAGCAAATTGACCGCCACGGCGTACTGCTTGCGATCGTAGGCAAAACCGCCGTCTTTCACCTTTTGGGTATAGGTACATGCGGTGATGGTCATTAGAAATAGGCCTATAAAAAAGAAAAATTGCTTCATGCTGGTGGTTGTTTTTTACAAAGCATCGTGTCGGGAATAACTTACCGATTTGGGCGGCGTCTTTTTCCCGATAGCTTCGTTATCAAAACAGTTGCGTAGCAGCACTATGCGCCTATTTTGACGCCTCGCTCTCGGAAAAAATACACTCGCCGAAACCAGCAACTTATTTCCGACACGATGCAATGAAAAACGCTTCTTTGGGGGCTTTGTTGCCAGTACTGCCATATAGAAATGGGCAGTTGGATTGCATTTTCAGGCCAAGGCGAGCCGCATTTATTTCATTTTTGTTGGTCAAAGTTTGTTGGCTTGAAAAGTTTCGGCTTAAATTGCACGGCGTTTTTAGAGCAGCCAGTTCCCGCCTTTCAAAAACAGGCTGCGCCATGAAACTACACATTAACCAAATTTTACAAATACTATGGGAAATACTGCACAAATCACTTCCGATCTACAATATGTCATTGCCAACGACTGCACCGATGGGGGCAAACTGCCCATCAGCAACCGGGGCGTCCTGCTGTCTGTGCTCGGCAACCAATTGACTGGCTCGCCAGTTACTGCCGATTTGGACAAAACCATCGCAGATAAACTTCGGGGTAAAAAACCGTTTTTTGAGTTTGAGGTAAAAAACCTGGATAAGAACCATATTTGTATTTCTTATCAGGAGCAGAGTAATACGGTGTTTGTGGTGGGAATTACAGACGTAATTGTTTCATTCGCTACCCCCCAAGATTTAACACCAGATAAAATTAAAGCAACTGCGGTAAAACTTAAGCCTGCTACAAATTCAACTTTAATGGCAAGCCATGTAATTTTGACGAGGATTGAAGGCAATATTGGCAATTCGAAGAAAATAACCTTCTATTTAATAGACGCAAAAAACTAACTTGGATAAAAAAAAGAGTCATTACTACTGTTTCTTTTTTACCCATAATTGCAACTCACCCAAACCAATAGGTTTTTCTTTGCCTGTTGTTTGCGCTATTGTATTTAAATACTCTTTAAACTCATATATAGTATGCTTAACTTCATTCAATGGAGCATTAAATATTTTTTTCAAATAGTGGTTCAAAATTTCATTTTCGAATCTTTTTGCCGGTAGCTTGAATTTTTTATTCGCTCTGTCTGCAATCCTTACACTGCTTTCCAATTCATCAATTTTTCCCAACTCATACATTGAAATAATTTTATAAATCCTAAGAATTCGATTTATTTCTTCTCTACTGCCGCTTTTTAATGCTAATAGTATATTTGACCATTTTATGCAATTATTGTAGTCGCCTATTAAAAAAAAGGCAGTCGCAATATTTGCCAATAACAGTACAGATTTCTTAAGTCCAAATTCTTCTAACCCACTAATTATTTCTGGCATTACGGCTTTTGCAGATACAAAATCATTAGCATTGAGAAAATGTAGCAGGTTCGACAAAGAAAGGCTCAAAAAAATATGCTTTTTCTCATGGTAGGTTCTGCCATGCTCTTCTGTTTTTAATTCAATAATCCATTTTTGGGCTTCGGGGAACAATTTTTCAGATTTATAACAAGTGTTTACTAAGTTTCCAATGTCGGCAATATATCTAAAGAATTCTTCGTCTTTTAATGCCGGATGTTCATTCCACCAGTTAATGACCTTGACATAGCTTTCATATATTTTATCAATATCACCCAATAAACGGTAATAATTAGCGCTACTCAAATAAAACCTTCGCTGGGCTGTGGCCGAATTTGGCAAACTCCTCTGCTCTAATAATTTAATTGGTATGCGCTCTTTAAGGTTTTCAATGCTTTCACTATCCTTTAATATGCCCTCTCTATAAAGCTCTACCAGTAGCTTAAAATATAAGTCCAAATAATTTTGCTCTTCAATAACTGCTTCCAATACAACTGTTTTCTCATTTTCAAGCTTTTCTAATTGCTCAATATCCACCCTCACCCTCCTGTCATACAGCGACAACTGTTCCTCCTTTATAATCTCCAACAACGAAAAATTATCCTCCAACTCCTTCGCCAGAGCCTTCGCTTCCATAATACGGTCGCCGGACTGCTGGTAGAGGCCACGCTCGTAGAGGTATTTGGCATCCATCAGCCGCTCTTTCACCTGGGCGGCTTTGGAGGATTTGCTGCGGTAGTCCCGCATGCTGCGGAGGATGGCTTCGTAGAGATAGGCTTTATCGGAGGAGAGGTTTTTGGGGAATTTCTTTTTCAGCGTTTCTTCGTCGTATTCTTCCATCGCATTGATGGTCTCGAACAGGGACAGGTAGCGGCTGGCCGAGCGGCCACTTTTTTTGGCGTCCAGTACGAAGTAGCGTTTCTCCGACTTGGACATGGCCTGGATGAGGTGGTGTAGGTCTTCTTTGCTGCGCATTTTATTTAGTCAATTAGTCATTGAAAATCATTGGTCATTGGTGCTTTGCCTGTTGGCCGAGGAGGATATTTTTAAGCGTCACAGACAGTTTTATCATTGAAAAATGAAAAGATTTCGTTAAAATCAGGGAAAAATAGAAAATATTTAGACCCTTAGAAACTTCATCTAAGTAGAGTAAGTAGCTTAAATATTTTACCAAAGTTCCTTAAAAAATATTTTACACTTCGATTTTAAGAAACTGAAAATGAGTTTATAAGGAAATTGTATTTTACTAAATTATAATCTCCGGACCTACTAAGCCACCAAAAACCTTCCCGGTAGAAACCTCAATTGGAAGAAAAACTGGATTGCCCAGCCCTTGCACCGCCCATACATTTGTACCATCAAACAAATCAATCAAAGGATTGACACAGAAAATGGAACAAACACAGTGATAAAATTCCGTTTTTGACAAGGGGCAAAACAGCCCGGACAAACATATCATGGGAC
Source organism: Saprospiraceae bacterium (assembly GCA_041741095.1). GTDB lineage: Bacteria > Bacteroidota > Bacteroidia > Chitinophagales > Saprospiraceae > UBA6168. The sequence continues at coordinate 203,496 of JBGSKQ010000085.1, read as the reverse complement.
GGCAACAGCGGCTGGAGAAGCCCCAAAGCCATCGGGCCGCTGTTGATCTTTGCCATGTTTTGAGGGTAGGCAACTTATTTGCATGCTGCCTTCCCGAATGCTTGCCTGCTCAATCAATACGAATCTTGCGCTTTGTTCCAGCTTATAACTCATGGGTCTCAAGTTCCAGGTTCCGATAGCAAAGTCCCCTATTTTACTATGAACAAACCCTTACAATACAAAGGAATTTGGAGCGGTTATAAGTAGTTATTTTCTGTTAACGGGTTTGCTGATGCTGAATTTAGCAAACCCATTTTTTGAAAATGAACAGAGGCGTGACAATTACCATAGCCTCTTTATTCATAGAATTAAATCGTTTTTTTCATGAGATTAGGAGCCGTTCGGCTGCCAAGCGCAGCCGTGGCCTTTCTTACAATGAAAAGAAGATTTGAATGAGCGTGGAAAAGTCCACTTTTTGAAATTTTGAAAGCATCAACATCAGGGATTCCCCCGGCAAGGGCGAAAGGGCATGGATTGGATAAAGGCTTTTTTCGCTAACTGTTGGAAGGTTCATCGAATTTTCCCAACGACCAGACAAGAATGGTTCGATGGACTTCGTTCCTTCTGCATGTCAGTTCCCCTTGCCTTTCCCTGATGGATGTAAAGATATATTGGGTGTTCTCATAGTGTGTGGGCTGCTCCTGTACCGAACGAGGTACGTGGAGTAGTTAAAATTCCAGGGTTTGTTGGGCTTCGGCCCGGCAGGCCCTTTTTTAGTTCGAGTTGAATAGTCAATTCAGGAATACACTGAATTCTTCCACATCTTTTATCTGTACATTAATGTCTTCAAGTAGGGTCGTGGCAAGGGAAAGGCCAACATAGTCCACCTGGATAGGGAAAGATTTGTGGGTACGATCCACGAGCACGGCTACTTCCACCTTTTTGGGTAGGGTTTCCATGAGGGGTTTGCAGGCATAAAAAATGGTGCGGCCCGTGTTGGCCACATCGTCCACGATGATAATGGCTTTGCCTTTTATTTGCTCGATCGGCATCTCCAACTGTACCCCGGAACCAAGCGGATCGGCAGGGTTTACCAAGATTTGGGTGATGGTGATGTGCAAGTGGGCAATACTTTTGAGGTGGTCGTGCAGCAATTGGGCAAAAGTCGTCCCTGCCTTGTTGATACCGGCCAGGATGATTTCTTGCTCATCATAATTGTGCTCGGCAATTTCAATGGCAAGGCGCCTTATTTTTTGCCGTATTTGGTGATCGGTAAGGATTTTCATGCTATATTTTTATATTAAAATATGGGCTATGGTTTTAAAAATATCCTTTTTCAGGCCCCCGGCACTTTGGTGGTGGCAAACAATCTTTTTATGCTGAAACGCCCGCTGCCATTTACCCAAATCATCAGCAGGCCGCCTGATATGGCCAGGTTTTTCATAAAAAGGATGGCTTGAATGCGACGGTAAACTTCGAGGCCCTGCAAGTCCAGCTCTGGACAATTGATCTGCATTTTGCATTCAAAAGGTATGTTCCAAAAATCGTGGACGATGAAGGTAACCGGCAGCCAATACAGCAACAACAAAAAAGCGCCGAGGCTGGATCTGTAGCCAAACAGCACCATCAACCCGCCCAGTACGAGGAGTATAATGGCCCCGTACAACAACATGTCCTGGTTCCAGGTGAGGCCATAGTAGGTCATTTTCAGCTTGGTAGCTTTGAAAAAGAACACAGAGTCGTAAGCTTCAAACAGGAAAATAAAAGCCATTAAAATCCTGGCTATAAGGTCAACTACATTTTTCACGTTATAGAGTTTCAGTCAAACGGCCCTTCAGGTTTTCTTTTTTGCCTAATTTGCCGCTTGAAAAGTTATTTGTCGGATGAAACTCCAAATGTATCTCAATCTTTTAAATGGGACACATTGATTTCGGTCGTAGTTTTCAGTTAGGGGATCTGGGAGTTTGTTATGTCGGTTTGGCTTGGGCCACCCTTTCGCTTTTTCCAAACTTAAAACCTTTGAACCCACTACCATTTTACTGAATTGTAATATTGCGAAAGCAAAAAGATTCATTGTCTAAACCTTCGTATCGTGACCTATGTGGCTAAAACATTGGCCTTTATTTTCCTGGCTGGTTTTGCTTTGGCCTGCCAGTCCCACGAGGCACGTCTCGACGACGATTCCGATTATCTTGTTTCATTAAAAAACAACACCTACCAACCACTTGACAGCCTTCCTTACAAACCCGATTCTATTTTACAAACTGCTCATTTTCAATTTCTTGCGCACGGCCTGAAAGATACGGCCATGATCGGGTGCCTTGCCGAAAAATGCGAGGCCACTTTTGAAAAAATAATAGCCTTTACGGGCTACAAGCAGCCTTTGCCAAAAGTGCAGTATCATTTGTACCCTTCTATTGAAGAAAAAGGCCTTCTGCTGCAAAGCACCCAGCCATCGCAATTTGAACTGGAGAAATGGGAGGTGCATTCCGTGCTCGACGATATTTATAGTGAAAATCCTTGTGGCAAGGAAGGCCAAATGTTGCTCCGCAGGGTGCTTGGCCAACCTGCTACGCCCATCCTTGAGTGCGGCATGGCCGTCCATCTTTCAGAAAATTGGCAAAAAAAAGGCTATCGGCTCTGGGCATCAATGCTGTACAAAAGCGAGGGCCTGCTCCCATTGCAAGACATGTTCGACGAAAATTTTTGGGAGCAATCTTCCGAGATTATCCTGGGTTGCCAAATGGCGCTTTTCACCGATTTTCTTTTGCAAGAATGGGGAAAACAAAGTTTTTTAAAAAAATACCCTTCCTGGAAGCCAAGCAAAGCCGAAATAGATACCCTACAGCCGCTGTGGTCAGGGTTTTTAAAACAACAGTTTGACAATCAACCTGTTGAAACAAATATCGTTGATCCCTCCCCTCCTTTGCCTTACCTGAAAGGATTCAATTTTGCCCACGAAGGCTACCGGATGCACAATGGATACGGCTCCCGAAAAGCTGACGAAGCATTGTGGAAAATGCAGCAAGATTTGGGCGTCAACGCCGTGGCCGTCATCCCTTATTCTTTTTTGAAAAATCCAAATACAGCTGTGCCGATACCTGTGGTGAAACATTCGGGCGCTGAAACGGACGAGGCAGTAATTCACACCTGCATGTCCGCTAAAAAACTCGGCCTGACGGTAATGTTAAAACCCCAAATCTGGTTGGGGGGCGGCAGTTGGCCTGGCGATATTGCCATGAAAAGCGATCAGGATTGGGAAGCTTTTTTTAAATATTACAAACATTGGATGCTACACTATGCCATTCTCGCCGAATTGTATGGCATTGATCTACTCTGCCTCGGCACGGAGATGGTAAAAACGACTGCGGCCCGTGAGCAGGATTGGCGGAGCCTGATACGTTCCGTCCGTAAAATCTATCACGGCAAACTCACCTATGCTGCCAACTGGGGCGAAGAATTTGAAAACTTCCAGCTATGGGGCGAGCTGGATTTTATCGGCCTGAACTGTTATTACCCCCTTAGCCCAAAAGACAATCCAAGCGATCGGGAACTTGAAAGGGCTTTTGAAGGCATTTTGAAAAAAATCAAAAAAATAAGCGAGGCCAATGGCAAGCCAGTTATTTTCTCAGAGATAGGCTTCGCCAGTGTGGAGGCCCCTTGGAAACAGCCGCACGAAGACTGGGGCGACCTGAAACACAATGCCGAACACCAGAAACGCTGTTATGAAATTGTGTTCAAATGCCTTGAAAACCAGGCTTGGTGCCAAGGAATCCTTTGGTGGAAATTCCCCTCCGACATGGAAAGTAAACGCCGGCGGAACACCAACTTCTCGCCATACGGCAAACCTGCCGAAGCAGTGGTGAAGGAATGGTTTGGCAAAATGTAATGCACTGAGTTCATTTTGCTTTTTGGCTGAAAAGAAAAATTAATTTAGCGCCCGCAAAAATTTCTTTGTCCCATTAGTGCGACAAAATAGCACCATAACTATTTGAAAATCAGCGAAAAGCTGTTCGCCCTGCCTGCCTAAAAGTCAGGTAAAGGCGTTAAAAACAAGCTTTTATCATTCAACCTACATGATCCTTTCCGATAAAAAAATACTAGAATCCATAAAATCGGGCGAGATAGTCATCGAGCCTTTTAAAATAGAATGCCTGGGTACCAATTCATACGATGTGCATTTGGGGAAATGGCTGGCCACCTACAAAGACGGCGTCCTTGATGCCAAGAAACACAATCAAATTGAACATTTTGAAATACCCGAAGAAGGCTTTGTATTACAACCCGGCACCTTGTACCTCGGTGTGACAGAAGAATACACGGAAACATTCAATGCCGTGCCTTTTTTGGAGGGGAAAAGCAGCGTAGGGCGTTTGGGCATTGATATTCACGCCACCGCAGGCAAGGGCGACGTTGGTTTTTGCAATACCTGGACACTTGAAATTTCATGCACACAGCCCGTCAGGGTTTACGGCGGGATGCCCATCGGGCAGTTGATTTATTTTATGGTAGAAGGCGAAATTGACCGTTTGTACAACAAAAAAGGCGATGCGAAATACACCTCCCGAACCGATAGGCCCGTGGAAAGCATGATGTGGAAAAACAAATTTTGAATCAACCTTTTTTAACCGGTTTTGGAAGGGTGCTTTCCTTCTTTTGATGGAAACTTAATTTCTCCTTCTTCTTTTGCATCATCCAGGAAAACAAGATGCCGCCACCCAGCAAAACAACGATAACCACCAACGATATCCATTCAGGCATTTCCACACTGTGCAAAAACAACATTTTGATGCCAACAAAAGCAAGGATGGCTGCCAGGCTGTATTTTACGTATTCGAATTTATCCAAAATGGAGGCAAGCACGAAGTAAAGGGAACGCAAGCCGAGAATGGCAAATATGTTGGAAGTAAACACCAAAAATGGATCGGTGGTAATGGCAAAAATGGCTGGGATACTGTCAAATGCGAACATTACATCGGTAGTCTCCACCACTATCAGGGCCACAAACAAGGGCGTCATTGCGAGGATTTTTCCATGCCTTTTTATAAAGAACTGCTCCTGTTTCAAAGACTTGGTGACCGGTAAAAATTTTCGCAACTGAAGTACCACTGGGTTTTGGTCAGGGTGGATGTCTTCCCCTCCTGATCTGAGCATTTTATAGGCTGTCCAAAGTAATATGACCCCAAAAATATATGTTACAATATCAAAACGTTCAACCAATATAGAACCTGCCCAAATCATGATGCCCCTAAAGACCAATGCCCCCAAAATGCCCCAAAACAATACCCTGTGCTGGTATTTTTGAGGGATTTGGAAATAACTGAAAATCACGGCAATCACAAAAATATTGTCCATACTGAGCGATTGCTCGATGATGTAACCTGTCAGATATGTAATAGCTGCCTTAGCGCCGCCCACATCGTGGCCTATTTCTATACCTATTCCCAACCAATGGTATTCATAGGCAAAATATATGAAGCCACTGAAAAGTAGTGAAACACTTACCCAAAGCGATGTCCACCTGAGCGCCTCCTTGGTGCTTATGTTGTGTGGGTTTTTGTTAAAAACACCAAGATCGAGCGCCAAAAAGATGAAAATCAATAATAGAAAACCTATCCAAACAACCATAGTGGAATTTCTTAGTCAAACGCCCTTTGAAATTTAGGTGTTCAATAAGGCGGTGCAAGGTAAACAAAAGTGAGGCTAATCAGACGCAGCCCCATCCACGAGGATACTCAACTTTTCGACAGAACTATCATAAAGGCAGGATGACCGGAAGGGAGGAAGTTTGGGAAAGCACAAATTTTGGGTAAAAATTTGAGGGCAAAAAAAAGGCCCCCCTCCAAAAATTCCGGAGAGAGGCTATCCCAAAAACCGATTACTTCTTGTGCTTAATGGGGCACGTTATCTAAGCAAGCAACCTTCTGGATACTTGCTGAAAATCATGGATTATAATCAACTGCAAAAGGTAATAACCTTTACAGAGGTACGGTCTTGTTTATTGAATCAATTTTTTAAATCATCACCAGTTCCGACTGCGAACAATGGAGGGAAATATAAAAGCAAAAAATGGGTGAGAAGCCAAGAATACCAATGGTTTGCGAGATGTCTAAACTAAAAATCGGTTGTTAGGATAGGATAGAAAAATTGGTGATGTTAATTGGTAGATGTCCTTATTTCCGGCTTCTCACCACGCTTTTGTGTTGAGTAACATTCCTTTCATGTTCACAGGATTTAGTGTATTATACTATTTCAAAAAACCATGCCCAAAAATAGAGGCTTGAGTGGATACCGCAAACTATTTATCAAAAAAAATTTCATTTAAAGTTTTCAAACAATGGTGGGCTGACCAATTTAAGATCCCTCACCTAAAGTTGCAGAACCAACCCCCTAAAAACGCAGAACCCCTCCCCGAAAAATCGGGGAGAGGTCTTGCGTGTTCTCAAGGGATTACAAATTGCATCTTTGTATTAATCCATCAGTAACATCATCTTAGTAGCCGAATCAGTCGGCGTATCTAATTGGTAGTAGAGAATGCCAGTGGCAGGCAGTTCACGACGCTCCAACTTGATTTCGTTGTAGCCTTTCGCAAATTCCTGTTTCACTGATTTCACAACTTTACCAGATACATCCGTAATGGTCATCGTTGCAGCAACAGTTTCCGGCAGGTTGAAACCAATCACCGTATAGGTGCTGAATGGGTTCGGCGTATTCTGGTACAACTCGAAGTTGCGGACAGAAGAAGTACCGTTGAACACCAATTCTACATCAAGCAGTTCGCCGTTGCGCTTGTAAGCCTCAGCTTTAGTGAAGCGGCTGTTTACACTCAATGCATCGCTCAGTTTCACGCTGGAAGTTGCTTTGAATACGAGGCTGAACACTGTCTGGTTATCGGCAACATTTGCACTGTTGTCGTTCCAGCTTGTGGTGATAGCACCATTTTCGAGCAAGGTCAGACCGAAGTTTTCGGCACCGGCCACACCTGAATTCACTTGCACAAATTCAAGTGCTCCTTTGTCAAAGTTCAAAGTAAACTGGTAGCCCAGTACGTTGAAGTCACGTGCTTTGAAATCAACAGTGTATTCCTGACCAGCAGTCAGTTGTACATCATCTATTGCAAGAACCAGTTTGCCATTGGCGTTGCGATCCTCATTGCTGCCAGCCACGTTGGTTTCGGCACTTGAGTTCACGTCGCCAATTTTCACAGCTACAAAGTCAGCAGCCAATTGGTCAGCAGAAATGTTGTTGACGTTGATGATTTCAGGGAACACCGTCTGCCATGGGTTTTGCGGGTTCGGGAACACAAAGTCCTTATCCACAAACCTCCATGAAGTATTGTTTGGGAACGTACTGTCAATGAACAGAATCACTTTCCTGATAGTGACAAGGTCGAACGTAGTCACAGTACCTGATTTGTTTGCATCAGCAGCAATCAGCTTGTACGGTGAGTTCAACGGCTGTACGCCAAGGATGTGCTTGGAGATAAGCACCAGGTCGTAAGTAGTCACACCATTGAGTGGCTGGTCATCTTTCACTGGGGTGAGGGTATAGTCACCGCCAGGAACAACTGCAAAGTTGAACATACCGTTGATGTCCGTCATCATGGCGTTCTGTGAAGAACCGCTCAATTGAACGTTGACCTCTTCGACACCTTCATGGTCTTCGGTTTCAATCAGACCGCCAACCTGTACGCTCAATGTGTCATCGCCACACTGGCCTTGATTAGCTTGGATTTCAACCTGAGTAATGCAGAAGTCTTGGTTGCCAGCAGCATCCGTTACATAAATCCTTACAGTACGCAGACCAAGGCTGTCGCAAGTGTACACCCGTCCTGTATCAACAGGGTTGCTGCTGAAGGAGAACTTAAGGGCACCTGGGCAATTGTCGAAACTGCCAGCGTTGAAGTCCCTGGCCCAAGTAGCCACCATGCCAGTCTGCATCAGTTCGATGACCAGACCATCTTTGCAATATGGTGTTGGGAGTTTGCAATCTTCAACTGTTACAGTTGTTTCGCAAGCAGCTTGGTTGTTGCAGTTGTCTTGTACAACATACCTTACATCGTATTCACCTGGAGCAACGTTATCGAAGATCGTGAAGGCATCCGTTGTCACACCTGCTACAAGCTCTACAGAACCTGCGCTTGTCCAAACACCGTTGAAACGGATTTGAGCAGAGATAGTAACAACATGGCTGCACTCTTCAACTTCAGGTATTGGTAGCACGATGCTTGCAACGCAAGAGTTATCTTCGATACAAACATCAGGTATAGTACAATCAACGATGACTGGATCAACACCGTCAACCACTTTGATAGTTTGCTGGTAGGTAATGTAACCATCCCATGGGTCGCTATCAAGATCAGTGTCTGGGTTCGTCGTTTGCGTAGCCTGGGCAGCGCTTGGCTTGGAAGAAGAATTCCAGCTGTCACGGAAGGTGCGGTTATCGCAATCGTTGTCGCCGTCAAGGTCACAAAGTGGGAACACAAGACCCAATTGGTTTTCAGGCTGCTCTACTACTTCCTGGTCAATGTTGGCACCAACAACGCACCAGTTGATGATTTTCCAGGTACGGAGAATCTTGTAGCAAGCGTCCTGAACCACGTTGAACAATTGATCTTCATAAGAAATTGCAACCAATTCGCATGTTTCGTAGAAGATTTCAGGTTCGCCAAAGTTAGGTGCCGTAGAACCGCAATTGAAGGTAATGTCAGCAGGGAATTCAACAACCCAGTCAGACACATGATCAACGAAAATGCGGGTTTGGCAATTCTGATTGGCTGAGTTGCCTGCACCATCAACAGCAGTGTAAGTCCTGGTGATAACACCTTCCAGGCACTGGTCGAGGTTGATGCTGGTATTGCAGCTAATCGTAAGCGGACAGTTGTCCTGGAAAGTAGCTTCACCGAAGCCTGCATCGGCCAGGTATTCGCACTGCTGAGCACCAGTCAAACCTTGTAACTGAGTTTCGAGATTATCGGCAAACCAGTCGCAAGTGATGCGTTTGTCAGGCGGACAGAATGTGCGGATAGGTGGAGTCTTATCGTTGACATTCACTTGAACCATGCAGTCGTTGTAGTTGCCGTTGCAGTCATAAGCACGGAACACAACAGTTACAGGGCTGTTGGCAATGTCTTCACAGCAGAAGGTAACGCTTGGGCCAAAGCTTGTACCACCAAGACCGCATGGGTCGCCGTTCATCTTACGAACTGCAAAGTGGTCGAGGCAGCAGCCGTCGTAGCTTCCATCATCAAATGTTTCAGCAAATACTTCTGCCAATCCATCGCTGGACAAATTAACATCAGTGATTTCATCACACACTGCAATTGGAGCGGTCAAATCTTTTACGATTACGGTCAGTTCCAATTCAGTGATATGGCCGCACTGATCTTCTGCACGGTAGATGATTACGTATGGGCCGCCAATTGGAAGACCACCGCCTGGAATGATACCACCGTTGGTCGTGTGACCACCAGGAGTTTCAACCGAAATGTCAACTATTTGGTCGCAAACTGCCTCAACCTGAGCGTAAGGAACAAAGATCGCATAGCAAGGATAGTGCGGGTAGTTACCTGGTTCGGTAGCGTTCATCACACAGTAGCCCGTAGCTGGATCAATTTCCAAACAGTCAACAGTAATGATTGGTGCAACGTTTTCCACTTTGATGTACTGTACGTGTATAGTCTGAGTGGGAGGCCCACCGTTGGCAGGGCACCAGTCGTACAGTATCCAAGTGCGGACGATTTTATACTCCTCAACGCAAACATTCACCAATTGGTCAGAGTAGGTCAAACCAAGGTTGCAAATACCATTGCCATAGATTGACAACCTGCTGTCGTTCGGACCCCATATATAAGGCCAGCCAGTGTGATCAGGATGGAAATCGGCATTGATATAGTCGTCAATGTTCGGTGCGTTGCAAGGAATCACGATGTCAGCGGGCCAGTTTACATGGTCAGCTTCACCCCTTACCCAAGTAATGTGCTGCTGGCATGTGTCTTTATTGCCCCATATATCCTGGACAATGAACGTACGAGTGATTTCAGCAATCAGAGCTGGGTTATCAGTACATTCATAAAGGATATAGTCATCTGTATAAGCAAACGGCCACACCCAAGGAGAACAATCAGTGGCAGTCGGCTCGCCCAAGTACAACAAGGAATCGTTGATTGGAACGAGTTTGCCCCAGAAGTCTTTAGCTGGATAAAGTGGGCTGGTAGGTGGCACCCAGTAAACAACACTATCAGGATCAACTGTGCAGAGGATTTCAACGTCACCAGGGCAGATAGCCACTGGGTTGATCTTATCTTCTACCAGGATATGGCCCCAGCAAGTATTGCCACTAACTGGATGTACAAGAATGTAGTTTAGATCCAAGCCTACATGGGCACCGGTCACCACGTTGAACGGATTGAGCGGAACGCCATTTGGCAAGTAGATATGAACTTCATAGTCGTCGAAGCAAGCATAAGAGCCTTCCAGAACATCGTCTGGATCAATTGTGCTGCTGCAATCAGCTTCAAGCGTCACATGGATAAGGTCGTTACAAACAACCTGTGACGGAGTGGTAACCACTTGGAAGAACTGAGTAATGCTCTGGATACAACCTGGATCAAGCCTTGCATCATTGCTATTGGCAGCATCACCTGGCACAAGTACGCCGTTGATCCTGCGTGAGAAGGCAGCCGATCCTGCATCAACTATTACTGTAAGTGTATGCTGACCTACTGACAGCGTTGAAGGATCTACCTGGGCTACAGGCACACCATCCACCAAGAAAGTCACACTTACATAAGCATTGGCACCGGCAAATTGGTCAACAACTGTTGGAACAAATGCAGGTGTGCTCAAGCAGAATGGACCAAATGGGCCACCACTGATAATAGGCGTTGGGTAATGACCCACATTCGACAAGGTAACAGTCTGGCCAAGGTTGTTGGTCACAGTGGCTGTGTAGCCAATTGCTTCAACATACCTTGCCTTGATAGTGTAGAACACCATCTCGTCTGCTTCGTCAATTTGGCCGTCACCGTCGTTGTCAATACCATCGCCAGTACCCATCGTCAATGCTGTGCCAATTGCAACAGGCGTTGGAGCAGCAGGTGGGTTAGCACTTGTATTCGTGTACAATCCGTTAGCTGCGGTGATGGTCCATGTTTGCATTGCCAAACCGGAAATGGTAATCAATTCTTCGAATTGGCCATTGGTCAAAGTTGTGGCATTGTTCAAACAAGAGGAAGCCAAAGTACCAGTCGGAGTACAAGCACCGATGCCTTGGTTAACGGTTACTACAACAGTGCAAGTCGCTGTGTTGCCACATGGGTCACTGATTGTAAGTGTTACGTTGTTCGGGCCAAGGTTAGCACAAGTAAAGGTTGTTTGGCTTGCCGTGACAGTCAGTGCAGAGAATGGAGCACAGTTGTCAGTTGTACCTGCAATCAAAGTAGCAGGATTGATAGTAGCAGAGCCAAATTTATCCAAAGTAATCGTTGCGTCTTGGCAAGTAGGCACTGGTGCCTGCGTGTCTTGAACTGTGATTACTTGCGTATGAACCAGCATGTTACCAGCTTGGTCGGTTACCTTCCAGGTGCGGGTAATTGTGTAATTGTAAAAATTACAGTTGTTCGGGTTGTTGCCCTGTGTGCTGGTTTGTGTGAACGTAATAACCAAAAGGTTAGATGGCGTACAGTTATCGTGGACATCATCGTTAGTGAGTACAAATGGTGGCGGTACGGCGTTGCATTCTACCGTAACATTGCCTGGCATGACTATATCTGCGTCGAATTCAGGATTTTGTGTATCCACTACCTGAACATCGAACACGCAGGTTGAAGAGTTGCCATAAATATCGGTAGCAGTATAAGTAACCGTCATCGGCACACCTACTGGTACTGGAGTACCGTTGGCTGGGCCGCCAGTTTGGATTACAGAAGCCAATTCGCAGTTGTCTGTTGCCACTGGGATAGACCAGTTTAGCTTGCCACTGCACTGGTCAGGATCGTTGCCAATCATCACCATAGTGGTAGGACAGTTAACGAAAACAGGATCTTCCGTATCGTTTACAGTTACTGTGATGGAGCAAGTGGCAGTGTTGCCAGCAGCATCAGTTACTGTAAATCCAACATTCGTAGTACCAACTGGGAAGACAGCACCATTGAGCGAATTGTTGCTCGGAGCCATTGCATAGTCATGCGTCACTTCATAATCCGGGCAATTGTCGCTTGCTGTAGGATCGAGGTTGGTATTCGTCACTTTGAAGGAGCACAAACCTGGATCGTTGTCGAATACCGTCGGTGCAGCTGTGCAAGTGATAGTTGGATCTTCATCGTCAGTGATAACGATTTCAATACCGCAGATAGCAGACTGGTTGCCAGAAGCATCTGTCGCAATCCAAGTCACCAGCGTAGTGCCAACCGGGAAGGTTGAGCCAGCTAAAGAACTTGGGCTAACTGCAGTTGGATAATTGTGCGTCAACGATACAGCACCACAGTTATCAGTTGCAGTAGCGTCAAAACCGGCACCAGGCATAGTAAAGGTGCAAACACCTGGATCAGCAGATGCAGTCCTAACAGTCGGTGCGCAGTTAACAACTGGCGCAACTTCGTCAATCACCGTTACAGTAAAGCTGCATACTTCCATATTGCCAGCAATATCCGTCACTTTATAAGCCTGTGAAGTCACACCCACTGGGAATGAGCTACCGCTTGTTAGGTTCTGGACATTGAGTTGGCCTCTGATTTCACCACCAGGTAAGCCAGTCGTATGGATGTTGACATAAGTATTTCCAGCTAAAAGGTCAGTTGCCTGAGCAGGTGTCAAAGTAACAGTGCCCGCAAAGCTTCCTTCTGTGTTGCCTGGTGTAAATCCAATTGTATTTAGATTTACAATCACCCCAGCATTTACACCCGGAGCAGCCGGACCATGAATATGGGAAGCTGTAGTATTACTACCCAATCCAGTATAAGTAACACTTAGGTACAACTCATTATTCGATGGGTTGAAATAGCCATTGATATAGCCATATCCCAATGAAGCATTTGCAGGTACTTCCTGCGCACCGCTTACTGGTCCGCCAATTGTTGGCAATTGCTCAACTGTATAAGAACAATTGTCAGTTACTGTAGGTGCAGGGTAATTAAGAACTGCGCTACAGTTAGGAGCCATTGCAGTTACTGTATAGTCGCCTGGACATTCAATATCTGGAACTTGATCATCATTGACTGTGACAGCAGTTGTGCAAGTGCTTGTGTTGCCAGCTTGGTCAGTCACTTGCAATGTCACGATGATTGGGCTAACCGTTACATCAGCGCAAGTCATAGTCACTGAACCGCTAAACGGTGCAGCACCGGTACGGCTGATAAGTGTACTAACAACTTGGCAGTTGTCATAGCTGCCGTTGTCAATATCAGTTGCCAAAACATCGAATTCACCATCTCCATCCAATGAAACTGCATAAGCAGGTGAACAGATTGGAGTTGGATCGTCATCATCTTCAACAGTCACATCGAAGGTACAAATAGCAGTGGTGTTATCTGCCAGGTCAGTATATTCCCAAGTTACAGTTGTAGTACCAACTGGGAAGTCTGCACCTGGAGCATAACCTGCAACCAATACACCTTCAAGACCAGTGCCGTCGCAATTGTCAGCAAACTGAGGAAGTGCATAGTTCAGCTCAGCGCCACAGATATCGGCATCAGTGCCCAAAGTTGTGTCTGCTGGGCAAGAAGTTACAGTAGGATCTTCATTGTCAACAACAACGATTTGGATAGTACAGCTTGCAGAGTTGCCAGCCGTATCGGTTGCAGTCCACACTACTTGAGTAATGCCAACTGGGAAAGTAGCGCCATCCAAGCTGTTGTCATTCGTTGCAACATAAGGCGCATAGTTATGCGTCAAAATGATGGAAGAAGGATCGTTTGGCGGAGAACAGTTGTCAGTAGCAGTTACGTCGAACTCTACTCCCGTGGCAGTATAAGTGCAAACGCCAGCAGCGTTGTCCCTTGTCCTGACCAATGGAGCACAGTTAAGTACTGGAGGCACATTGTCAACTGTGATTTGGTGGCATTTGAATTGGGTGCAACCAAGATCGCCAGTCTGCACACATACTGTATATGTGCCAGTGTGGTATCCAACAAAAGTACCCGTACCGTCGCCATTGTCAGTAACTACAGCATTCAAGCCGTCGCCACCGAACCAATAAACTTCGGTAACACCATCAGGAGAAGTAGGAAGTACGGAAGGATCCGCAGTATCCAAAGCAAGATCAACTACTTCATTTGCACAGGAAGTGCTTGGAAGCGTGAACTCAGGATCACTTGAAGCTTCTACTTCAATTTCACCAAACAGAATAGCATAGCATCCAGAAACTGGATTGCCAATTTCATACTGTATGATGTGGATACCTTCGCCAGCAGCAACCGGATCGAAAATAGCCGTTGTGCCAGTACCAAGGTCAGTCAGCGTTCCAACAGGACTAACAGGAGCTGTGAACACACCAGGTGTATTGCAAACTACTGGTGTACCGCTGTATTCAATAAAGGCAGTTGGATCTTGTGCGCAGAGCGGGCCAGGAATGGCGAGGCCACCCACATCAGGCTTCTGCTCAATTGTAATTACAATTGTATCGCTGGTAGGCACACAGTCATCAGCGAAGAAGTGGATAATTTCCAAGGTGCCACATTCGCCATGATAAACATAGCTATTGGCGTTGATCGTACCAAAGCCGTTCAGGTCACCATTTTCGGTAACTGTAAAAGAACCGCCTGGAAGTGTGCCATTGGCAAGCAGGCCATTGAAGTCAATCACATCATCTGGCAACAAGCACAATGAGAAGTCATCAATCAAAGCAACTTCAGCCGGAGTATAATCCTGAGCAACAAAGATGTCTTGGCAAAGCAATTCTTCGCAGCTTGGAGCACCAACCGTTACACATATAGTATAATAGCCTGGAGCCAAATCTTGTGGGTCGAAGAAACCAGTTGTTCCAATATCGGTAACACCTGTTCCCGTCCAGGTAATATTATCGGCTAAAAGTGCATTGACACCATTGTCATTCAATGGGTTGGTCAAAACCAAATTAAGCGGAGCAGCCGATTCGCAGATTGTATCTGGAATTACGAAAGCTGGATCGCCAGAAGCATACACCACAATCCACTGTGAAATGTAGAAGGTGTCACAAACGCCGTTCGTTACCCTCATTGTCACAAACACATCGGCAAATTCACCAGCCAATGGTCCAGCAGTTGGGTCAAACAAACCAGTTGTTGCGTTAGCGATATAGCCAGTTGGCAAGCTGGTGAATTCAATAGAAGCACCGGTTGGCACGCCGGTGATCACGGCGGCAGCAGCGCCTTCGTCCTGACAGAAGTTAGCTGGCAAGGTGAAATGGCCATCTGGTTTTTCGTCAATTGACAAAACCACTGTATCCGTTTCCACGTTGGCATCGCAATCTTCGAGCAGATAAGTTACTATCAAATCTCCATCACCTCCCAGGTACTGGAATAAGCTGCCAAGCAACTGGCCAGTAGCGTTTCCTGTCAAAGAAACAGAATACAAACCACCTTGAGCAGAGCCTGGTGCCAACAATCCTTCCAGATCAAACAACTCAGTTGCTTCCATACAAACTGTTGTATCAGCAATCAAAAGTGCATCTGTTGAATCGAAAGCCGGGGAGATCATAATATTATGTGTCTCTTCTACATGGCAGCCAGGAGGGCCTACTGTATAAGTGATGGAATAGGAACCCGGATCAGGTGTCCCATCATTATCAAGGTCTGGGAAGGATGTTGATTCCAGTGCATAACCAGAGGCGCAAACAGCTCCGCTCCAAACGCTAACGGCTACATCACCGCTCCATACACCGCAGGATGGAGTATTTGGGCCAAACAAAATACAAACTGGAAACTCATCAGGGCAAACGATAAAGTCGCCGCCTGGAATAGACCAAGCTGCGGTCAAATCAACATCAGCCACAACGTTGACCGGGCAAGAACCTGTACCTACGTTATTGAAGCAGTCAGTAGCTTCAATGTCAATGGTCAGGTTGGCCTTGTTGATGTCAGCACAAGTGAACATCATCGGATCAAGGCCAGTAATTGCCGGATTAGGATCGCAAGCATCCGTTACAGTCACACCGTTTGCAATCAAAAATGCAATATCAATAACAGCCATGTCTGTTTGGCAAGTAGCACCGTCAAACGGTACAACTACCGTAATAGGAGCCGGTGGGCAAACAATGGCAGGTGCTGTATTGTCCGTAAATGTTAACAATGCAGGACAAGTCAGCGGAGCGCTTTGGTTGCCAAAACAATCAACAGCGACAAAGGTCACATCTATTGTATTGTTTGGAGGGCAAACACCGCTCACATCCGTAAGGCCAACTGGAGTCTGTATCCATGATTGTGGGCCAACACAGTTATCTGTGGCCGTCATGAATCCAGTCAAATCAGGCACGTTCACCATACAACTTGCATCTGCTACCAAAGTTGCCTGTGGAGGAACCGCAGCGCAGTTGCTTGTAATAACTGGTGGAGTTTGATCCTGAATGTGAACGTAATACCTAAATGTAGTGTCGTTATTATAACAGTCTTCCACCGTAACATCAATTGGCTGCACTTTTTCCTCAACACAACCAGTCATTGGATTAATAACAAGTGTATAAGGTGTACCTGCCGGTGGAGCTTGGAAAACATTCACAGCGCCACCACAATTGTCAGCACCAGCTACAGCCATACCTGTCAAATCCGGGGTAACGTTACCACAGAAAATACCAAGGCCCGGAATGTCAATTGCCGGGATAGTATCCATGTTAGTACCGTTAGGGAAAAGATTGAATGTGGCAGTTGGAGGTGTCAAGTCTGCTACACCTACATTCGCAATACAGGAACTCATATTTCCTGATGCGTCAGTTGCAGTTACAGTCACCATCCTAACAACAGGGTTAGGATCAGCAGGGCAACTTGGTCCTGCCAAAACAGCTGGATTGAAAGTAATGCCGATGCTGTTGGGATCCGTTGTACAATTGTCAGAAAGGCCAGACAATAATTGCGCACGGACAATAGCCTCCGTTAACACAACCTGGCAGTTGGCATCCGCTGTAATTTGCGGGCTAGCGCAACTAATGGTTGGGTTGGTGTTGTCAAACACATTTTGAACAATGGTCGGACAAACCTCGGCGCACAATGTACCGTCCATTGGGTCTGCAGGACCACCAGGAGGCGGAAGGTTCAGGAAGGCAGCACCAACCTGAATATTGTGATTCCCCACACCTGTCAACAGGGTACCGGCCATTGGCACCTGCACTACACCTACAAATGTGTAGCCAGCGCCAGCCGTACCTGAGACCCCAGGTTTGAAATCCGGCACCACGGCCTGACAACTTCCGTCAGCAGGGATGGGGGCCGGATTTGTGGGAGGACAGTTAAGCACCACGTTACCCGAGCCGGGCGGACATGGATCCATAATCTGCCCAAAAGCAAAATGCCCAACGAGCATCATCGCCAGGGTGACCGCAAGAGAAAGCGGACTCACTGACGAATGCCGTCGGAGCACAATGCTCCAAATTTTGGCAAACGTAGAATTCGTTTTTTTCATAAGATTACAATTTGTTTTAACTTTTTAAATTTTGGTTTTCAGAAAATTATCTCACATAGTATGGTAAACGCCCCCATTCCGCTTAAAGAAGTCAGGCTGTCAATCAAGGTACCTACAAACCAAATCCAATGACAAAGTGTAAATCAATCCAATGAAAAAATCCAAAGACAAGGCAGGATGCCTTCGCGTTTGGAAAAATGAATTGAAAGGCTGGTGTAAAAAATCGTCATGGATTATAGTTTGTTAATGTTGCCAGTCATCCTGGCAGTTTAATTTAAAATTTGTATGCGCCTACGGCTTTTACTCAAACCATCCGACACATTATTATATATAGTCAGTATCAAATCATCAATGCTTCCGTCCAACCACATGAAAAAATTCACAGGTTGCGGTTTCATTTTGATGTCCTTACTTGTAAATCGGAAATGGGAGTAAGTGAAAAAGACGTACAATTGGATAATCAACGGCGGAAAATCATCACCGGATAAGGTAGTAGTAACTTCGTGGAATACTTGGGAAAAGTAATGGGCGAGAAGTTGTAATAAAAGGATGTACTGAAGATGTAAGTTTCGTCTTTTTCATGAGATTCGTTGTTCAGGGACAAAATAGATTGACTTGTTCAGAAAACGAGCGCAAGTTATACAAAAAAGCCCAACCGTACAATCGTGTTTGGGATTTTTATTTTAAATTTTATGAAAAAAAAATTATGTTTTGAACATTTGAAACCAAAAATTTCATAATATTCTGTTATTCATCCATTTACATTAGTCATTTACCTTAAAACTCACCTTCATTTTTAATTACCAAACAACAATCAGACGCCAATCGAACAAATTCCCTTCTCTATGTTGGTAGCGTGTAGCCTTGTTTCAAAAACCTCGCCAACCAAAAACATCTTATTCTTGTTTTTTAAATGTTATGGAAAAAAATTTGACCCGCTTGGTTTCATCCTGTTTTTTATTGCCCATCTTTCGTCACAATTTCTCACTTTGATTTCATTTTTCCATTTTCGTGGCACAAGTTTTGAACTTTTGTAGGTGATATTTGTCATTAGGTTCATATTGCTCTTAATCAATGAATTTCAATACTCATAACATCGCATGTTGTTGCTGTTGCTGTTCCGTTCCTGCAAGGAAAGGCGCAATGGTGTTTAAGCGATGTATGTAATCGTTTGATTATCAAAACAAAAAAGCCTTTCCGCCATCGGAAGGGCTTTTTTGTTTTATACTATTTCATCCAATCTCATGACTGCAACTTTTCAAATACAGCGGCTTTCGTCCGAAGAGAAAATCTGGCGCACCGGACAGTTGGTGGGCAAGACACCCTTGCACGAGATCACCAGCGTTTTCAGAAAACCTGGCATCCGAATTTTGGCCAAATTGGAGTGGCAACAAATTGGGGGGAGCGTTAAATCGAGGCCCGCTTTCAACATCATCAAACAAGCCATCCGCTCCGGCGCTTTGGGCGAAGGCCGGGAACTTTTGGATGCTACCAGTGGCAATACCGGTATAGCCTACGCTTCCATTGGCGCCGCCTTGGGCATTCCAATTACGTTGTGCTTGCCTGAAAATGCGTCTTCCGAAAGGAAAGCTATTTTACAAGCCCTTGGCGTGAACATCATTTACACTTCCCGATTTGACGGGACCGATGGTGCCCAGTTGAGAGCCAAGGAACTGTTCAAGGAATTCCCCGACCGATTTTTCTATGCCGACCAATACGCCAATCAACACAACTGGAAGGCACATTTTGAAACCACAGCCCCTGAAATATGGCAACAAACCTGCGGGAAAATCACCCATTTTGTCGCTGGCCTCGGCACTACTGGCACGTTTACCGGCACTGGGCGGGGCTTGAAAATATTCAATAGCGATATTGAATTGGTAGCACTTCAACCCGACAACCCCATGCACGGTTTGGAAGGCTGGAAGCATCTCGAAACGGCTATTGTGCCAAAGATTTACGACCCAAACTTGGCCGACCGTTTCCTCGAAATTGATTCTTGGGAATCTTACGACATGATCCGCCGTATTGCAAGGGAAGAGGGTTTGTTGGTCAGCCCCTCGGCAGCAGCCAATCTGATTGGTGCAATCAAAGTGGCCGAAGAAATCGATCACGGTGTCATCGTCACCACTTTCGCTGACAATGCAGACAAGTATTCCGAAGTGATGAAACAAATTTTCAACTGAACATCATGGCCGACTACAAAATCAAAATTGATCCCCAACCCCTAAAGACCATGTACCTACATGCGGAAGAAGTTTTTCCTTTTGAATGTTGCGGCTTTATGTACGGCCACGATGACCCTGAAAGACGAATTACACTTGTCGTACCTGTAGAGAACAGCAAAGAGGGCGATCAGCGAAGGCGCTTCGAAATTTCCCCTTTTGAGTACATGAAGGCAGAGAATTTTGCCCTGAAAAACAAGCTGCAACTTTTGGGCGTATATCACTCCCATCCCAACCATCCTGCCATTGCCTCAGAGCATGATTTGGCAGTAGCGATGCCCTATTTTTCTTATGTCATTATTTCGGTGATAAATGAAAAAAGAGCAGATATAAAATCTTGGCAATTAAAAGATGGGAAAAGAGAATTTTCAGAAGAATTGGTTGAAACTGAAACCGAGACACATTTTGCAGTTTAAGCAAAAACAATGAAGCAATAACTTAGATTATTTATTTTAAAACTTATAAAAACCTAATAGTCATGGCAAAAATTATCATCCCGACACCTCTTCGGAAATTTACGGGCAATACTGCTACCTTTGAAGCCAATGGCAGCACCATTGGCGAAGCCATTCAGGAGTTGATTGACAGCCACCAAGGCCTGTCAAAACATTTGCTGGATGATAGCAACAAATTGCGATCATTTATCAAAGTTTATTTGGGCGAAGAAGACATCAACTCTTTGCAAAAAGAGAAGACTTCCATCTCCGAAAATTCAGTCATCAGCATTGTGCCGGCCATAGCAGGCGGCTGTTAAACAAACCATTCATTTCCAATTCATTATGAAAAACCTATTGTTCGCATTTTTTGTCAGTGTTCTATTTTTTCATTGTAAAAACGAAGGGCCCCAAGCCAGTTTGACTGAGAGCAGTACAACGCCAGCCGTTTCAACTACTGACCCCGCCGCATCTGCCCAAGCACCGGATGTTCAGCCTCCTAAGCCTGAACCTCAAAGGCCGACAGGGCAGCATACCGCAATCGGTAATTTTGAATACTGGCATTACGTAAAAAACGAAGGCCCAAAACCACTGCCGACCCAAGCCGTTTTTTACCACTACCAGATGAGGCGTGGTGGCCGGGTTGTGCAAACAAATTACGGCGGCTCGCCGTCGGGCGGCATCATCCCTACACCCGAAGAGGCTAAAAGCAATCCACAAGCTTTAGTGGAGGGTTTGCGTCTCATGGCCGTTGGTGATAGTTTGACCATCGTTTTTCCAGTTGGGAATAATCCTGACAGCAGCTATACCTATGACATTGTGCTGCGTGCCATACACGATAGATAATGGCACAAAGCCCTGTCAACTTAAAATCTTACTCGAAAATCATGAAACAGGAAGTTATGTTGACCGGCCCTGAAATGGCCCGTTACGCCCGACACATTGCTATACCAGAATTTGGTTTGGAAGGGCAAAAAAAACTGAAACAGGCCAAAGTCCTCGTCATCGGTTCGGGAGGCCTGGGCAGCCCGGTACTGTTATACTTGGCTGCTGCTGGCGTCGGCACCATTGGCATCGTTGACTTTGACACGGTGGATGACAGCAACTTGCAACGGCAGATACTATTTAATGTGAACGACCTTGGCCAATCAAAAGCAGAAACAGCCAAAATCAGGCTTCAGGCACTTAATCCTCACATTGAAGTTATCGTTTACAAAACCCGTTTTACCAGGGAAAACGCCATCGAATTGGTCAGCGAGTACGACGTAGTGGCCGACGGCACAGATAATTTCCCTACCCGCTACCTGGTAAACGACGCTTGTGTTTTGGCAGGGAAAGTGAATGTTTATGCCTCCATTTTCCAATTTGAGGGGCAAGTTTCGGTATTCAACTACCTGCACGAAGATGGCTCAAGGGGGCCTAACTACCGTGACATGTTCCCCGAACCTCCGCCTCCTGGCCTTGTACCCAATTGCGCCGAGGGCGGAGTGCTGGGCGTGCTACCTGGCATCCTCGGCTCCATGCAGGCGAGCGAGGTCATCAAAGTGGTGACTGGCGTGGGGGAACCTTTGGCAGGCAGGCTGTTCCTTTTCGATGCGGCATCTTTTACTACCCGCATTTTAAAAGTGCAAAAAAGTCCTGATACGAAAATCATTGGCCTGATAAATTATGAGCAGTTCTGCGGCCTCGAACCTACTGCCGAAAGGCGGACGGTAAAAGAAGTGACTGTTCAGGAATTGCACGAACTATTTGAACAAGGCGCTGATTTTCAATTGATTGACGTAAGGGAACCGCACGAATACGCCATTGCCAACCTCGATGGAGAACTCATTCCCTTGGCCAGTGTAGCAGGTGCCGCCCACCGCATTTCAAAAAACAAAAAAGTAATCGTCCATTGCCGGAGCGGAGTGCGGAGCGCCAACGCTATCAGGGAACTCGAAGATCTTTTTGGCTTCGAAAACCTATACAACCTGAAAGGCGGCATTTTGGCGTGGTCAAAAGAAATTGACAGCGAGGTGCCTGCCTATTAATAATATGGTAGGCGAAAAATGGCCGGTCTGCTTTCGGCAGGACGGCCATTTTTTATACACCCATAGGAGAAGTGTCACATCAACACTAATTTTAGCTCAATGAGAAAAATCACTTACCTAATATTGCCTGATTTACCGCTTCCTTTTCATAATTTCGGCTCAAAGTTATTTTCTTAAAATATGAAGACGCAATTACTTGAAAAAGATGCCGTCATCATCAAGTTTGCCGGAGACTCCGGCGACGGGATGCAGCTAACGGGCGGCCTTTTTACCGATGATACGGCCATATCAGGCAGCGACCTGGCCACTTTCCCTGACTTCCCCGCCGAAATACGTGCCCCAGCAGGCACCCTGGCCGGTGTGTCTGGTTTCCAATTGCACTTTGGCAGCCGTGAAATTTACACGCCCGGCGACCGCTTCGATGTGCTGGTGGCCATGAATGCAGCAGCCTTGAAAGTCAACCTCGGCCAGTTGGTGCCTGGGGCGACCATCATTGTGAGCGAGGATGGTTTTGATTCCAAAAACCTGCGCCTTGCCAAGTATCCAGATGGCATCAACCCACTGGAAGACGGAAGCCTGTCTGGGTATAGGGTCATCAAAATCCCGGTCACGAAACTGACTAGGGAAGCCCTGAAGGACATGCCACTTGGCACCAAGGAGCAGGATCGCTGCAAAAACATGCTGGTACTCGGCCTCTTGCTTTGGCGCTACAATCGCAACTTGGACACAACGCAAAAATTCCTGCGGGCAAAGTTTAAGAACAAACCCGACATACTGGCCGCCAATGAGGCTGCCTTGCAAGTTGGCTTCAACCTTGGCGATACCCGGGAAGATTTTACAGACCGCTATGACATAAAACCAGCCAAGCTCGCAAAAGGTACTTATCGGAGTATTATGGGCAACGATGCCTTAGTGTTAGGTTTGATTTCAGCTTCCAAAAAATCGGGCCTGCCTATTTTTTACGGCTCCTACCCAATTACACCAGCGTCAAGCATTTTGCACAGCTTGGCCAAGTACAAGAATTTTGGGGTAAAAACCTTTCAAGCCGAAGATGAAATTGCCGCCGTTTGCTCCGCAATTGGCGCTTCTTATGGCGGCAATATTGGCATTACGGGCACATCTGGCCCTGGGCTGGCGTTGAAAGGAGAGGCCATCGGCCTGGCCGTTATGTTGGAATTGCCGCTAGTCATCATTAACATACAGCGAGGCGGGCCATCCACAGGCTTGCCGACCAAAACGGAGCAATCCGACCTGTTGCAGGCGCTATATGGGAGAAATGGGGAATGCCCCCTCCCGGTCGTTTCAGCCAGCACGCCCGCCGATGCTTTTGAAGCGGCTTACGAAGCGGTACGTATTGCCATACAGCACATGACCCCGGTCGTTTTGCTGAGCGACGGCTACATTGCCAATGGCGCTGAACCCTGGAAGTTTCCAAAAGCTTCTGAAATTCCAGAAATCAAAGTAGAATTTGCCAAAAGCCGTGAAAACGGAACCCCATACATGCCTTATGCCAGGGATGAAAAACGGGTGCGCCAATGGGCTATTCCCGGTACGCCAGGCTTATTGCACAGGGTAGGCGGCCTTGAAAAAGAGGATGTGACTGGCAATGTATCATACGACCCGGCCAACCACGAGCACATGGTGAAAACCAGGGAGGGCAAAGTGGAAATGATCGCCGATTTTATACCTGAGCAAAAAATAGAGGCCGGCCACGACAGCGGCGACCTGCTCATTTTGGGCTGGGGTTCCACGTATGGCGTTTGCCAATCAGTGACGAGGGGCCTATTGGAATTGGGCTACCGGGTCGGCCATGCACACCTGCGCTACCTGCGTCCATTCCCTCGCAACCTTGGCAGTTTGCTCAATAGTTTTGACAAAGTGTTGATACCAGAAATCAATAATGGTCAACTGGCCAAGGTAATCCGTGATAAATACCTGCTCCCGGTGGTGCAGTACAATAAAATACAAGGTACACCCATCACGAAAGAGGAATTGTACGATTTTGCAATGAGCCAATTGTAAGTTGATAAAAGGTTGATAGTCGTTTATAAAGATTGATAATTGTTTATTTATCAACGTTTTATAAACCCTAATCAACTTCATAAACCTTCAGAAAAATGTCAGTAGATATCAATATGAACGGCGGCCCGGTCATCATGAAAGCAAAGGATTTTGCCACTGACCAAGACGTGCGCTGGTGCCCCGGCTGCGGCGATTATTCTATTTTAAAACAAGTACAAACGGTACTGGCCGATTTGGGCAAAAAACAGCACGAAACGGTGTTCGTATCGGGCATCGGCTGCTCTTCCCGGTTTCCCTATTACATGGAGACTTATGGCCTGCACAGCATTCACGGGCGGGCACCTGCATTTGCAGCAGGTTTAAAAATGTCGAACCCCGATCTGGGCATTTGGGTCATCACAGGCGATGGCGATGGGCTGTCCATTGGCGGCAACCACATCATGCACTTGTTCCGCCGGAATTTCAACCTAAACGTGCTGTTGTTCAACAACCAGATTTATGGTTTGACAAAAGGGCAATATTCGCCCACCTCGGAAGAAAACAAACGCACCGCCTCCACACCTTACGGCTCCATTGACCACCCGGTGAACCCCATCGCATTGGCACTGGGCTGCGAGGCAACTTTTGTCGCCCGCTCTATGGACCGTGACCCAAAGCACTTGAAGGACATGCTGGTAAAAGCGGATGCGCACAAAGGCACTTCCTTCCTTGAAATTTACCAAAACTGCAACATCTTCAACGATGGGGCATTTTTCACTTTTACGGAAAAAGAGACGAAGCCATCCACTACCATTTTACTTGAACATGGGCAACCACTGGTATTCGGCGCCCAAAGCGACAAAGGCATCCGCCTGGACGGGTTCAAGCCACAAGTGGTGGACTTGAACGCTGGACAGTTTACCAAAGACGACCTGTGGGTACACGACGAGGGCGACCTCATTAAAGCACAGATACTTTCCCGTTTCTTCGACGATCCTAAGGATGGGGCTGGGACGCTTCCACGCCCCTTTGGCATATTTTATCAAACAGAGCGGCCCTGCTACGAGGATTTGCTTTTTGGACAAATTGAAAAAGCCACTACTTCTTCGGGAGAAGGCGATTTGGACAAATTGCTGGCGGGAAGCAGTACCTGGGAAATTCGGTGAGACGGTGAAATAGAGATTGTATTTCACAAAAAAAAGAGGTTGCGCCAATGTCTGGCACAACCTCTTTTCATTTTGCGCTGTCGCCTTAGAATTATTTGATGACGACAAATTTTTCTATTTGCTTCCTTGAACCTTCGATGACCGTTAGGAAATAAACACCTGCTTGCAAATGCCTTAGGTCCAAAGAGACGTTGTTTTGGCCTTCAAGAGCTTCCACTTCCTGGCGGATGGCTTCCCGGCCCGTTTGGTCGCTCACCAAAATCAGTGCCTTTTGAGAAAAACCAGCCTTGAACCCGACGCTCAATTCATCGGAAACGGGGTTCGGGCTGAGTGAAATATTTTCTACTTCGTTCCCCAATTCCACCAATACTTCCCCATCCCTTTGTTTCACTTCACCTGCAACCAAATTTCCGCTCGAAATGATGTTTACGTTATCAATGGCCATGTCGCTCTTATCGCCACCTGTTTTACCATAAAAACGGAGCTTGAGGCTGGAAACGCCATTGTTCGTAAAAGTGATGGACTGCGTTTTCCAGTTGTTGCCCTGGTTGCCGCTCTTTGTCCAAGCTGTGTACCAAGTTGTGCCACCATTGATGCTGTATTGTAGCCGCAGCGTACCCATTTGCGAGCCGTACATGTGATAGGAATATGAAATCTGGAAACTGGAAACACCTGCGATATTTAGACATGGGCTGTCCAGATAGGCATTTTTATTCGTGTTGCCGGTAGCCTCGGTGTAGGCATAAAAACTGCCGTTTGCAGCATTGTCAGGCCCTGTGGAAGGGCTGGGCGTAGAGCCGGAAAGGAGCGTCCAATCCATTTGGTCGTTGGTGGCCTGTATCCATCCGCCGAGCCCGTTTTCAAAACTGTTGGCATGTGGCAAGCTTTCGCAGCCGCCCGTTGAATTCGTCACCGTGGCGCTACCAGTTTTCGTGGCATTAGTTGCGTCTAATACTGTGACGGAATAAGTGCCCGCAGGAATATTGACGAGGTCTTGCGTAGTGGCGCCGTTTGACCAAGTGTAAGTGTAGGGCGATGTGCCTCCTGTTACTGTTAAATCAATGGCTCCGTTGTTAGCCCCATTCGTTGTATTTGTAACTGAAAAACTCAGGTTCATCGGCGTGGAACCACCATTTTGCACCTGGCCCGAAGCCGTTTTTGTGCAGCCTTTTGTGTCAGTGACCGTCACGGTGTAAGTGCCAGGGGCCAAGCCGCTGATGTTCTGGGAAGTTGAGCCGTTTGACCATAAAAAAGTATAGCCTGGCGTACCTCCGCTCACGGTGAGGCTGATGCTGCCGTTGTTGCTGCCGCCAGTGGCGTTGGTGATGGACAGAGAAACGGCGATAACGCTAGGCTGCGTGACTACCCTGGAGGCAGTGCTGGTACAACCCGTAGCCGTAGTAACCGTTACCGTGTAACTGCCCGCCGCCAGATTGGAAATGGTTTGCGATGTGCCACCATTTGACCAAACGTAAGTATAAGGCGCAGTGCCGCCGCTGGCCGTGACGGTAGCCGTTCCGTTATTGCCGCCGCTGCATGACACGTTGTTGCCACTGGTTGTAAGGTTCACGCAGGGGTTGGAACAAACTACCAGACAAGAGGCATTGGTTATTTCGTTGCGGATTTTGTCGCCGGGCTGCGGGCCAAAACCATTGGCGAAATTTATGCCTACCCCATTGATTAAATGGCAATAGCTCATAATGGTGCCGGAGGATGGAAGCGGCCCGCTGCAGCCCTCATTGGCACCGGCGGCAGGGCCGCAGCCGTCAATGGCCGTATTGTTGCCGTTCCAGGCGCAGGCGTGGGTGTGGGGCGAACCGAGGTTGTGGCCCATTTCGTGGGTCAGCACGTTCACCGACCAAGAATAGGCAGGAAGCTGGGAATAAGTGCTGTTGATGTAGCTATAGGCGTAGGCATAACTGGTGCAAAGCGCATCCACCCAAGCAATGCCGCCACCCGTGGGCGCACCCCTTGAAACCAAGTGGGCCACATCGCCATTGTAAGTCGTCCGATAATTTCTAAAAGAAGTCAAAGCGGCGCTGGTAGAGCTCGTGGCATAAGGATCGGGCGTAGTCCAGGTAAAAATCTGGGAAACGTTGGTGGTGATAGCCTCGTTTTGGTACAAAGCGGCCACTACGTTAAATAGTCCGGTCATAAAATTGACGGCCCCTGTGGCACCACCTTTTTCAGTCACCAGCTGGTATTCACATTCCAGGTAGGCCCTTACGCATTTGGCCACCCTTTCGCCGCCGCCTTCGTCTTGGTGGCTGTGCGGGTCAACGGGCATATCTTCCGTGTCGCATGAAAATCCATGATCGAACAGCATGTCGTCTTCCTTGTAGAAAATATAAGAAGAGGTCCGGGCATCTTCGCCCGTTTTGCCAATAACCATATTACCGACCCGATCCAAGCTGATAACGCCTATGATTTCATCTTCAAAAATGCTGATGGCGGCAATGGATGTTGGATCACCTTTCACGATGCCACGATAATATACACCGGGCTGATAGTCAATTGCTTGGCCATTGGAGGTGCTGGTGACGACGCTAAAATCTTCTGTCAAAAGCTGGTGGCTGTAAAGTTCCAGGGTGATAGTATTCCCGTTTCCGACAGGCAAGTTGAATTCGAGGATCTCCTGTTTGGAATTGTAAAGCGACCGGAGTCCGTTTTTGTCCAAATTCAACAATTGTCCCTCAGCCAGCAAGTCGCCAAAATGGGAATCGGAGCGGGCCTCACCGATGGACGTAAAGAGGTTAACAGACACGATTGCTTTTCTGGCGGCCTTTAGTTCGTTCAGCTTTAAGGAAAGAAAATTGGGAGTTTGTTGCGAAAATGCCGAAAAAGTAAAGAGGGCAAGTGCAAAGAAAAGTACAACTGGTTTCCACAAAAAAAACTTGTTGCACAAGCGAGTGTTGGATGCTTTTGGCATGATAAAATAGTTTAGTGATTTATAAAAAGGTTCGAGTTAAATATTTCCTCTTGGGTTATAGGTTGGGCTATGGGCATAGCAATAGCCTGCCAGCAGCGTTGCAATTACTGGATAAAACATTGGGTACTGTTTTCAAGTAGCCCTTGTTCAGGAACTCTATAGCTTGGCCAGGGGGAATAAAAGCAGGGGAAAAAAATAAGGTTCGGTGCGAGGATTTTAGATCAAATCAATAGGGCGGGGCTTATAGAAGATTTCTCTAAGCACCACACACAGGTTAGCAAGTCAATATTTGTTCATTTCCAATATTTAAAAAAATGAAATTGGTTGAATTTTAACTAAAACTGAGGAAGATTGAAGGCGTCAGAATCGAGAGGAAGGAGAAAATAAATGAGTGGAGTGGCAGGGGAGAAATTGCATGACCAGCATTCCAAAAGTACAAGAAACGTACCTGTTTTTTGACTAAACAACATTAACATTGGCGACAGCTTCCTTTGGTTTTTTGCAAAAAATGGAAAAAGTTTCTCAAATACCATCGTCCTCAACTTAAGCCGTTAATTTCAAGCTGTATGAATATTTGAAAATATTCAAAATGAGCTACTTTCTGAGTGAACCCATTTCGCATTCGGGTGCATTTTTTTTTGAAAAAAGTAGGAACACACCATTAAAAAGGATAGGAACATTCTTCGTAAATTCCCGTTTTTCACAGTGTTATCAACTTCTCTTCATGGTATCACCAAACAAATATATCCATGCCACCTTAAAGGCGGGTGCCATCTTGCTGTGTGTCTTTTTGGGGGCTAAAATTTGGGCACAGCCCCCTGTGGACAGCCTTGCCGCCCTCCTGCCAAGTTTGGATGAAAAACAGCGGGCGGCCTTTATCAACGAGCATTTTTACACCTTTTACTCCAACGACTTCGACCAGGCGCTGGCCTTGGGTGCAGAAGCCCTTGATATTTCAAAAAGACTCAACGACCCCGCCACGGAAGCTTTGACCTACAAAAACCTGGGCGTGGTACATTACCTGAAAGGCGATTATGAAAAAGCGCTGGCCCATTATCAATACGCCCTGACACGATACGAAAACCTCAACGACCCGGTAGGCCAGGGCGAAACGCTCCGTGAAATGGCCAATTATTTTAAAAGGATTGGCCAGTACGCCGAGGCGCTCACCCAATTGGAAAAAGCCATCCAACTCTGTAGCGCCGCCAGAGACACCAACTGCCTGGCCGCTTCGCTGGATATTGAAGGTGTGGTCTATCTCGAAATGGGACAATTGGACGAAGCGGAGGCCAATTTTATTAAAGAAAAAGCCTTGCTGGAGCGGACGGGCAATGAAACTGGCCTTGGCTATACTTTGAACAACTTGGCCGAGGTGGCGGCAGGCCGTGGATTTTTTGAACAGGCCATCCAACTTATCAACCAATCAACCGACATACGACAGCGCAACAACGATGCCCACGGCGTAGCCATCAACATCAACAACATTGGGGAGATGCTGCTGAAGGCGAAACGCCCAATGGAGGCACTTCCCTATTTTGAAGATGCTTTGAAAAAATCTACTGCCCTGAATTTCAACGACTTACGGCGGCACGTGATGCAGATGTTGTCGGAAACCCAACTGGCACTGGGCGACCATGAAAATGCCATTTTCTGGCTGCAAAACAGCTATGCCCTGAAAGACAGCCTCTTCAACGAGGAACGGAGCAGGCAACTGGCCGAAATGGCCACGAAATACGAAACGGAAAAAAAAGAAAAGGAACTGGCCTTAAAGGAGGCACAATTGCAGCGCCGGAACACCATCCTGGCTGCTTCGTTTTGTGGAACGGGCATCTTGGCCGCCGTGTTCGGATTCGTTTTTCGGCAGCAAAAATTGAAGCAAAAACAACTGCAACGGGAAGCGGAACTCAAAACCGAACTCGCCGCTTCCGAGGCCAGCAACCGCCTACAAGAAGAGCGCCTGCGCATCAGCCGTGACCTGCACGACAACCTCGGCGCAGAGTTGACCATCATCGGCAGCAGCCTTTCCCGCAAGGCATATCAAGCCAATTCGGAAACGGAAAAACAAGAGCTGGAGGCTATCGGCAGCAATGCCAAGCAAGCGATGGGGATGCTGCGGGAAACCATTTGGGCCATCCGCCACGAGCAGTTTACGGTGAAACAATTGGCCGAAAAAATCGGGGATTTTGCCATGCGGGCCACCAACATCCCTGTGGAGATCGCCACGCCAGAGATTTCCTCCCGCCTATCTCCATCCCAAACCCTCAATCTGTACCGCATCGCACAGGAGGCCATTACAAATGCCGTAAAATATGCCGAGGCAACTGCTATTCGGGTGGTTTTTGAAAATAAGCCAGAAGGCCAGTTGAAACTCACTATTTCCGACAACGGCAAGGGTTTTGACCCCAATGGAAACTTTGCAGGCAACGGCCTGGTGAACTTGCGGGCGAGGACGGCGGAAATGGGAGGTGTTTTAAATTTAACCTCCGAAAAAAATAAGGGAACGAGCATTCAAGCTTCGATTCCGATGGATATTGCAGGTTCCATGCGGGTTTATCCTTAAAAAAAGTGGCAGAGAAAAACATTGATTTTGTAAAATGAACAGCAGCATGGTTGATAAATATTTACTCCGTAACCCCCTGCCTTGGTGGCTGCCCATTCTTTCCATTGCACTTACTTTGTACGGTATCCTCTTCCTCGATTGGCATATTTTCCCCATCATTTTTTTCTTCTGGTGGGAGGTCATCCTGCTGGTCGGGGCAGCCCTGATTAGGATGTTTTTTTCTTTGGATGGCGGGCCTTTTTATAAAAATTTATTGCTGCGGGTTTTTCTGCTGGGCAGCGGCTTGGTGTTGGGCGGGGCTTTCATTGTTTTCGCAATTGTTTTTTCTTTTGATGCAATAGAAACCGGAAAAACCTGGAGCGGCGGAATGGCAGACATTTCCATTCAAATTCAAATCATGACGGCGGCTACTGTCCTTGGCCTCGTGCTGCATTTTTTTGCCAATGGCCGTTTCCGCAGGGCCAATCCATTTTCGGAGCTGATTGCAACCTTTGCCCAGCTTTTAACGGTGCTGGCCATCCTCCAGGTTTTCACCATGCACCTCATCCCAAAATACCCCGCACTGGAGCAGGCAAAATGGATAGCCATAGCCGTTGTTGCTGTGAAATTCGGGGTGGATTTGTTGTTTTACAAAATTGGCAAATTGATAAAAAGCCCAGCGGAGTAAGTGGGCCAAATACGCATTTCGTCGTATTGCCCTGCCAGCCTTATCCTTGCATTTTGCGGAAGTTTATTTACCGGAAAAAAATCCCCATCCAAAAACGAGAAACTCCAAGCCAAGCATGGATTCGGGCCGGAGGCTGGCAAATGCTGGTTTCCGGCAATATTTTTTAATTAAAATACGCATTCCATCGTATTGCCCTATGTTTGTAAATTGGGCCAATTTGCACTGGTTTTTCACAAAAAAATCAAATTCATCCATCAAAAACAGAAATGAAAAAATCAATACATCCCATGTTCGGCTTCGGCCTGTTGTTTTTGTTTGCCATATTGGCCACAGGCTGCCCGGTTGGCATTGCCTACCCACTTTGCGAAGAAAATCAAGTGCTAAAAGTGGACAACCGCCTACTTGGCACATGGAAGTGCCTTTCCGATTCTGCGGAGATCCTTTTGGTGAAAATTGCCAAAGAAGATGATATAACATACGCCATAGAAGTACTCGAACAAGGGGAAAATTACATGGCCGAGTCAACCGAATTCTTTAGCTGGACGACCACCCTGGACGGCCATACTTTTATTTTTTCACAAGGCGCCGATTCAGACGAAGCAGACTACTATACCTATCACTACCAGTTGGACGGTAAAAAACTGATCATCGAAGATGTGAGCCTGCTCATTGGTGGCATGGACGCCGTGACCAGCACAAATGCATTTAGGGAGGAGGTATCTGCTTCCCTCAAAAAACCCGAATGCCTTACATCCAGGTTTGAGTACGTAAAACAATAATAATCAACTACTTAGGAAAATTTTTGGGCAGCCGTCCCCCGGCAGCACTTCTATACTTTTCAACTATTCCAACAAATCTGTTAAACATGAAAACTTCCTTGCGCAGCGCCTTGGCAAGCATTGCCTTGCTATTTATTTCAACATTTATCCAAGCCCAAACGCCCGTTGAAAACCTCCAATCGGCGGTCGAAATTTACAACGCCATGCGGGAATATGGCGATGGCCTCGACGCCAATACCCTTTCCCAATCAAATATTGACGACATGAAATCCCGCATGGACAAGGGCACCCTCTTGTTGGACAAAGTCATCCGGGAGGGCAACGCTGACCAGATAAAAGTGGCCCGCTATTTCCGCAACAATTTCAAATACGAATACGGATTCGTGCTGGGTATGAAGGGCCAAAATGCACTGGCATTTGAAATAATGAAGGAAATTGAGAAGGACGTTACTTCATTTTCCGCCGCCGATTTCCCCTTGCGCTATCTGTATTTTGATAAAAATTACGTCATCAATTGGGAAAATTTTGCCCCCACACAGGCAGAATTCCTCACGGGCATGGCAGAAATTTGCTACAACCTCGGCAAGTATGAAGACGCCGCCAGGGTAAACAAAAAAGCAATCGCCCACCCCAATACTACGGATTGGCTGCGCTATATAGCATTGAATAAAATGCTGGATATTTATAGCAATGATAACAGTTTGCTTAGTACGGAGGAACAATCACAGTACGCCTTGGAAGCGACCTTGGAGTACGATAAACTCGATGAGGATTTCAAAGAAACGGTAAAGGAAAACAACTACCCAACCGTAAAGCGAAACGCAGAAATTTTGGTGGACAATGCACAAGGCAGCACTGCTCCACAGGCCATTAACCGTTGTGCAGAAGCGGCTCCCATCGTTGTCAAATACGACCAGGACAACCCCAACGCACTGACACTGTTCGAACTTTGCTATAAAAACAACTTTAACGGCTCTGCTGCCTGGGACCGTGTTGCCTACGATTTTGCCAAAGTGGCCCATACCAAATCACAAATGGCGCAGCCCGCTGATTTTGGGGCTTCCAAAAAAGCCAGGTTTGTGGGTATTGCCGCCGCCGATCACCTCGCCGCCAATACCTATAGTTCCGATTGCCAGGCACTGCAAGACATCGCAGCCATGTACAAGTATTGGAACCAAACAGAGAAGGAAACTGCCTATCTCAACAAGGCTAAAACCTGTGCTGATGACAATGAAAAAGCCGCCACCAAAGCAGCAAAAGCTGCCCGCCGGGCGAACAGCAACTTCAATTTCTACGTGGGGGCCAGTATTTTGCCCCTGCTCACCACCAACCCAAAGCGGGACTATGGTGGCACCGTGAATTTTGTTTTTAAAAAGAGCGCACTGGAGTTTGGCTACACCAAAATCCGCCGCAACAAGGAGAATATTTTTGACCTCTGGATTGCCGAAGTGGACGATGCCGATCAGGACAACATTTCCCGCTGGGATGGCTATAAGGTACATTTCCAGCCAAAGTTTTTTACAGAAGGCAAACCGACCTACGTCGGCATTTTAGTTGGCTACAACGAAAAAAGCTTTGACAGCATGGCCGTCAACACCGTACACGATGTGGATGGCGCATATACCTTGCAGACCTTCAAGCCCGGCGTGAAGCAATATGTGGGCATGTTGAACGTAGGCGGCCTGTATTTGCTGAAAGGTTTTGGAATGGACTTATCTTTTGGCGTCGGTGTGAACTACAGTAAATTTGACCCAGGCAATGGCCTCGACCGTAGCGAATACACTATCGAAAACCCTTTGCTCGAAAACAGAAAAGACAACTACTGGGGTGTTTTCTTCCGGATAGGATGGACGATAGGGATTAATTTTGGCAGAGGAAATAAATAAGAAGTGAAAGATGAACGATGAACGATGAATGATGAACAATAAAGCCTGACCTGTCCTGAATTATCCGACTTTAAAATATGAGAACATATCATGTCCACATTACCGAAGACCTGCCCCGACTGGCAAAAATGCTGCGGGAAAACCTGGAAATGTCGCCCGATTTTAAGGTGACAGGCATGGCCGTGAACGGACAAGATTTGCTGAACCAGCTTATCACCATCCCTTCCTTGCCCGATGTGGTATTGATGGACATCCAAATGCCCGTGATGAACGGCATTGCTGCCACGGAAGCCTTGAAGGCAAAACACCCGCAAATAAAAATCGTGATGGCTACCGTATTTGATGACGAGGAGAGCATTTTCAGCGCCATCCTCGCCGGGGCCGATGGCTATTTGCTAAAAGACGAATCGCCGGAAGTGTTGCACCGATCGTTGCTGGAAGTGATGGAAGGCGGAGCGCCCATGTCGCCTGCCATAGCCCGCAAGGCCCTGTCCATGCTGCGCAAAAAACCGCTCCAGGCTGTGCCAGCCGAAATCAACCACGACCTTTCCGACCGTGAAATAGAAATACTGGAACACCTGAGCAAGGGCCTCCGCTACGATCAGGTGGCCGAAAACCTCCACATCAGCACCGGCACGGTGCGGAAACACATCGAAAACATTTACCGAAAACTACAGGTACACAACAAAACTGCAGCCGTGGAAGCAGCGAGGAAAAAGGGGGTGATTTAAAATGGAAAGTGTTGGATTTTTCATGCTGATGGCAAACAATTTTGAACTCAAATAAAAGTTAGAGGGTCGGCATCATTCAGCTGTCCGCCACGTTTTTGTGGGAGGGTTATTCGCCCTGAATTCGTTTTTACTGAAATTTGCCGCAAAATTTACCCGCATGAAAAAAATGCTATCCTGCCTCGCCTTGGCACTACTTTGTTCTCTCAGCCTTTTCGCACAAAGACGCCGACCCGATCCTCCAAAACCCGAATTCCGCCTGGCCTATTTTGGCGATTACCTGTTTCGGCCTGGGGTAAAACTGGGCGTCACCTATCCCTTTGCCCAAAAAATAAAGGAAAAAACAAAGCCGCTCAACAGGGAAGAAACTTATGTTTTGACCAAAACCCACCGTTTGGAATTGGGCGGCAGTTTTACGTTTTACCACCATCCAAAAGATCATAATGGCCTCCTGTTCAACGCCGAACTGACTTGGCACCGCATCAGGAACCGTTCCTACAAAAACCGTTACCGGCACTTTGAGGCGGGGCTGGGTGTGGGCTATTTCCGCTACCAATTGATCGGCACCACCTTCGAGCCAGATGGCGAGGGCGGTTTTAACGAAAAAAACAGCGGCGGCGGCAATGCTTTTATGCCCTCCATTTTTGCCGCCTGGGGCATGAACCTGCGTTTTATAAAATCCGCCGATGTGCGGGCTTATGTAAAACCGCTCCTGATGTTTGAAATACCTTACAGCGCTGGCCTCAAAACGCATTTTGCCTTTGAGGCAGGGCTGGCTTCGACCTTGACCAAAAACAAAAAATCACGCAAAAAATGAAAAATACATATCTCTTTCTCGCCTGTTTATTCGGTCTGGTTTCCTTTTTTGGCTGCAAAAAAGATGATGTAATCGGCGAAAAAGTATCTGATCTTCTGTGGCTGGAGCATAAGGGTGCCAAAATGCCCATCCTCGTAGAGGGCAACACGGCATCAAAAACAATCATCCTGATTTTGCACGGCGGACCGGGCGGCTCGGCGAAGGTTTACAACGAAACCTACCAGTCGCTTTCCGATCCACTGGAGGAAAAATTTGCCGTGGCCTACTGGGATCAGCGCATTGCCGGGAATTCCAGGGGCAACGACGATTTGGACAACCTCAATGTGGCGACCGTGGTGAGCGATGTGGAATTGGTGGTGGATTTGCTGCGGCACCGATATGGGCAGGATGTCAGCATTTTTCTGTTTGGGCACAGTTGGGGCGGCTATTTGGGCAATGCTTTTTTGGCAAAAAAAGAAAACCAGCAAAAAGTAAGCGGCTGGATTGACGTGGCCGGAGCGCACAACATCTGGAAACTGACCGTGGACGGAGCAGAGCTGATGAAAACTGTCGCACAAGATCAAATTGACGCCAATGTTTCCGAGTCCAAATGGAAAAATATCCGTGATTTTTTAAATGACTTGAATTTTTCAACCCCCAATATTGACGTGACCGAGGACGTGAATGCCAAAGCGCAGGAAGCAAATGGATTGGCCATCAACGACGATTTGATCGGGAGGCATACACCTTCGGGAAAGGAAATCCTTAAAACTTTTTTCTCGGATTACAGCATCATCAGCGAGTTTACCCACCTCATTCAGACTTCCCGCAGCGGCTTGTGGGAAGAAATCCTGAACGCACCGCTGACCGCTGATTTGCACAATATCGAAACCCCTGCGCTGCTGATTTGGGGCGAATACGATTTCGTGGTATCCCCTACCCTGGGCCAGGAAATGTTGGACAGCCTCGGCACTCCCAGCGACGACAAGTCATTGACCATTTTCAACAATGCTGGCCACTCGCCCATGGACGCCGATACGGATAGGTTCGTAAACCTGGTGATTGAATTTGTGGAAAAGTATAGGTGAGAACCTGGTATAAAACTCGGCAGGGCTTTCGCCCGATAGGAATCAGGACAGCGGGTTTCAAACCCGCTGGTGGTATTTCAATGTTAAGGCCCCAAACTGGCGGGCTTGATAACCCGCCCTCTCATATCCCCCGACGCTTCACTTCTTTTACGATAAAACTGTATTCCCTGCTCATGTCGCCTGTGATGGAGGTATTTTCCTTGGTGCGGCGGATGAGGTAGGGAATCACATCCTTTACTTTTCCATACACCATGTACTTGCCTACATTAAAACCAGCGTTGGCAAGGTTGAAGGTGATGTTGTCGCTCATGCCATAGAGCTGGCAGAACTGGAGGTGCGGGTGGTTGCGGGGGATGTTTTTAGAAGCAATCCACTCGGCGAAAAGGCGGTTGCTCTCTGCATTGTGCGAGGCATTGCAACAGGCTATTTTTTCATAATTCTCCAAACAAAAACGGAGTGCGAGGTTGTAGTCGTGGTCGGTAGCCTCTTTGCTGGGCTGTATGGGCGAAGGGTAGCCCATTTCGGCGGCACGTTCCCGCTCTTTGTCCATGTAGGCACCACGTACAAGTTTGGCCCCTAATAAATAACCGTCTTTTTGGGCTTTGTCGAAAGAGGACATTAGGTAGGCAAGGCGGTCGGTGCGGTACAGTTGAAAGGTGTTATAGACCACTATTTTTTCTGTGTTGTACCGCTTCATCATCTGGTTGGCGATGTGGTCAATCGCATCTTGAATCCAGGTTTCTTCGGCATCAATGTAAAGGCCAATGCCTTTTTGGGCTGCGTGGTAAGCGATAGAGTCCACCCTTTTCAACACGTTTTTGTACTCTTTTTTTTCAGCTTCGCTGAGCGTACCGCCTTGGGTTATTTTTTCCAAAAGGCCAAAACGGGCCAGGCCGGTAATTTTGGAACTGATGACCGAAATGCCGGGGTGCCGTGAAGCAAATTCGATGGCACGGATATTTTCGTTCATCGTCAGATTGAAATCCTCCTCCCGTTCCATTCCTTCCACCCCATAATCAAGCACGGAGAAGACGCCGTTGCGGTGCAGGCGGTCAATGCTTCCCTGCGATTCCAGCAAGGTCGTGCCGCCACAAAACTGCTGGAAAATGGTGTTTTTTACAATAGTCTCAAAAAAAGGCAGGCGGAGTTTTACCGCCAATAAGGCCAGTTTTGAGCCTATGTTCACAAGGGTCGGGTTGTTCATCATTTTGAACAGCCAAGCGGTTTTTTTAAGCTCCTTGTGGTTTTTATCGGCAAACGCTATTTCTGTATTGGTGAAATCCACTACAGGCGAGTCAGTGGCACGAAAGGCTTGTGCAAGTTTCTCCAGTTTGTCGAGGGATGGTACGGGTTTCCCTTCTTTTTTCATGTCCTTGGTTAGGTCAATTGGTCATTTGTCATTGGTCATTAGGCCATTGATTTCCCAAAGCGGCCCAATGACCAATGATAAATGGCCCTATTTATACGGCGCAAACAAATCTTCTATTTGTTTCAAATACGCCTCGTCGTTTTGTGCTCTTACAGCACGCAAGATAAGCTCCTTTGTGTTCATGGCCAACTGATAATCCTGCTCAAAATCACCATTTTCGCTGATCCATGTCCCCCCAAGCGAAGTATAGAAGGCCAACTGCTCGGCAGTACGTTGTGCAAGGATGTCGAGGTGTGGTTTGGCCTTTTCCAAACCTCCAGCCTGTAACAGCACATTGAGCATTTGCATGGTGTTCCAGTCGTACGGGAAATTATAATCTGGGAAAGCGGCCAGGTATTTTTCTACCAGTTGCGTGGCTTTTTCCTTTTGCCCCTGGTCGTTCAAGCGCCTTGCAGCACGGAGTATGACCACCCGGATGCTCTGGATGCTTGGCCCATAGCTGGTATTGATGTAAGTGCGGTGGGTATCGAAGTTGCCCCACCTGAACTTGTTCATCACGTTTTCATACACTTTTTCCGTAGCCACACGGCCGTAACCATAGACATACAGTCCTTGCTCACTCTGCGACCTTACCGGAACGATGCGCAGGCCCAGGCCCTCCAATTGCATGAAATCCTGCAAGCCCATCATCTTTTCTGGTCGGCAAGTGACGGCGAAATAAACTGGGCGCTCATTGATATTGGATGCAACGACATCGAGGATGGCCAATTCATCTTTGGTGATGTAGGAAAGTTCGGCCTGCCCTGTTTTGTGCAATGGCAATTTGATAGGTATCCTGTCCACAAAGGACAAACTATCGCCGGGGCTGAAGCTAAAGAGGCTGCCCATCTTTGACACGTCAATCGGCATATAAAGTTTATCCGTTGGCAATACAGCGTCTATGCGGTTGTTTTTGCCCGTGCGATCCACACCTACGGCAGCGAGTGCGTCCGTAACGGTCATTTCACCTTTATCTTGGGTAGAAATGTAATAGACGGCATTGCGCTTTTTACCCCGGTAAGCTTCTCTGGGTATGGTCAAATTAATGGGCGGCGAGTCGTTCACTTTCCTGCGCAGCAGGTCAATGTACCAGTCCACTTGTATAAGGCTCAGGTTGACCACCCGCACGTCCCGGCGGATGTTTTCGACTTCCTGGGCGTACCAGAGCGGGTAGGTATCGTTGTCGCCGTAGGTAAAAATAATGGCGTTCGGCTCGCAGCTTTCCAGGAAGTTGGAAGCATAGTCCCTGGCACCGTAATGGCCGGCACGGCTGTGGTCGTCCCAGTTTTCAGTGCCCATGATGATAGGGGCAGACAACGCCAATATAGAACCCAAAGCAGCAGCACTCACAGCGCCGATTTTATTCCTTAGCATATTAAATACCCACAGTACGCCCATGCCAATCCAAATACAGAATGTGAAAAACGAACCCGCCAGAACGTAGTCACGCTCCCTGGGCTCGTTAGGCGGCTGGTTGGAATAGATAATGATACCTATACCCGTGATGATGAAAAGCCCCATCAGACCAAACGCTTCTTCCCGGTTTTTTCTAAAATGAAAAATAAGGCCGAGTATGCCGAACAGGAATGGCAGGAAGTAGTAATGGTTTTTGGATTGGTCGTTCTGCATGTAGGCAGGTACTTTATCTTTATCGTACAGCCTTGCTTCGTCTATAAATTTGATGCCCGACTCCCAGTGCCCGCTCTTTTTGTCCCAGGAGTAGTAGCCCTGCTCGCCATTTTGCCGCCCGATGAAGTTCCAGGCAAAATAGCGCCAATACATCCAGCCCAACTGGTAACGGAATAGGAATTTAACATTATCAAAAACAGTTGGCTCGCCCGCTGGCTTGTCAACCCATGCCCGGTATTTTTCCGGGCGGTTTTGCGAGTCGTCGCCCATGCGGGGGAAAAGTACCTTATCGCTGTTGTTGTATTTGTAGGAAAGTTTCTCGTCGGTTATTTCATAACGGTCTCCTTCAGGTGTTGACACTTGGCCGTAGCGCTCTTCGATGTTGTTGTCAACGGGCCGGGCATCGAAGTTGGGCCCATACAGCAAGGGCCGTTCGCCGTATTGTTCACGGTTGACATAAGATAACAAGCGGATAGGGTCTGATGGCCTGTTCATGTTGACTGGCGGGTCGGCCTGTGCCCTAACTATGATAACGCCTATGGTAGAAAAACCCACTACCGAAAATAAAGCGCTGAAAATCAACACTTGCAACAAGTGGCGGTCGGCCTTGCCCATGCCATAGTAAAAAATAGCACCTGCCACTGGTACCACGATAATGGCCTTCCAACCAAAAGCAAAAAAGCTGAAAAAGATGGACAGTGCGGCTAAACCGTACAGATCCATTTTTCCTTCCGTTGCCGCATATCTGATACCAAAGAAGAAGATGCCTGCCAATACCAACAAAGTCGGAATCAAGCCAGAGTGGAAGGGCAAACCAAGGCTATTGACGGTGAAAAGCTCCATGCCTTCCCATAGTTGGGCTATCCCGGTAATAATGAGCGATTGAATGCCCACGATAATGGCCACCCCGATACCCGCCGCCACCGCCATTCCCAGTAGGGTGTGGTTTTTATATTTTTTGAAATAATAAAACAAGGCCAAGGCGGGAAAAGTGAGCAAGCTGAGCAAGTGGACGCCGATAGAAAGCGCTGCTGCATACACCGTAAACACCAACCAGCGGTCGTGAGTAGGTTCGTCTGGCAAATGGTACCATTTTATCATGGTCCACATAGTGAGGCAAGTGAAAAACGTGGACATGGCGTACACCTCGCCTTCCACCGCAGAAAACCAAACCGAGGTGGTAAAAGTCATTGCCAAACCAGCCACCAAGCCAGCGCCAGCCAAAGCAAGGTTCTCGCCCGGACTCGTTGGCCCATCTCGTCCCACCAAAGCCATTTTGCCCAAAATAATAGTAACCCAAGCCAAAAACATAGCACCAAAGGCAGTACTGATGCCAGACATAAAGTTGACGGCAAAGGCGATATTTTCAGGGTGTGCCTGTGTATCCGAAAATATCTGGGCAAACCAGATAAAAATGCGCCCCACGATCATAAACAATGGAGCTCCGGGCGGGTGAACGACCTCCATTTTGTAGGCACCCAAGATAAATTCGCCACAATCCCAAAGGCTGCCAGTCGGTTCGGCAGAGAGGTAATATACGACGGCGGCAATTGCGAACACCAGCCAGCCGGTTATGTTGGTCACTGATTTAAAGGAATTCATGTACGTCTTTTAGTTGATTTTTAGGACGCAAGCACAGGCCGTTTTGAATGGGTAAGCGATTGAAAATCAATGAGAAATGCTTCAATCGGCTGCAAAAGCGGGCCACGCTTTTCCAAAGTTGCGCAAAAGTATAAAAAAAGAGTTGGTACAAAAGGGATTTGGGGCTTGTTTGCAGGGGGAGGAAGCAAACAGCAGCTTTGTACACCATTATTTTGTAAAGGTTCAGGTCGTGGAAGAATTCGAACAACGAATCGCATTTGTTATCCTTCCACCACAAAATTATTTTCATTGAAAAACCCTAATTTTACCTGCTTTAAATCCAATGGAACTTAAATTCACCTAACCATGGTCATCGAAGCCTTAACCACCTCCAATATCTCACAACCCGCCGTCACCACCAAAACGGCCCTCATCAACGGCCAATCCTACGCCATCATTCCGGGGGAGACCATCCTCTCGTTCGTCCGCCGCTACAAGGGCAAGGACTACGTGCCCACCCTCTGCGATGCGCCCAATTTGGAGCCGTTTGGTTCGTGCAGGGTGTGTTCCGTAGAAGTAGGCCGTGTCGGGAACGGAACGCAACTCCGCACCGTCGCCTCCTGCCACACGCCCGTTGACGAAGGCATGATGGTTTTCACCGAAAGCGAAGCCATCCAGAAGCTGCGCAAGAACATCATCGAACTGGTGCTCACCGACCACCCGCTCGACTGCCTCACCTGCGAAGTGAACGGCAACTGCGAGCTGCAGGACGTGGCCGCCCGTGTCGGCATCCGCAAAGTGCGCTACCCGGCTGGCGAAGTACACACCGACCGGGAGGCCGACCATAGCCACCCGTACATGACCTCCGACCTCTCGAAGTGCATCATGTGCTACCGCTGCGTACGGGCTTGCGATGAGGTGCAGGGCCAGCTCGTGCTCAGCGTGGCGGGCCGGGGCTTCGACAATAAAATCATCAAGGGCCTCGACCAGGACTTTTTCTCCTCCGATTGCGTCTCCTGCGGCGCATGCTCGCAGGCTTGTCCCACCAATGCCATCCACGATATTTACCAATCGAAGGCGGTGGTTGGGCAGGACAAGGTGCGCACCGTCTGCACCTACTGCGGTGTGGGCTGCAACCTCGAAGTGAGTGTGAAAAATGGCCAAATCCTCAGCATCCAAGCGCCTTTCGACGCCGAGGTGAACGCTGGGCATACTTGCCTGAAAGGCCGCTACGCCTTCAAGTTCTACAACCACCCAGAGCGGCTGCAATACCCGATGATTCGCAAGAATGGCGAACTGGAACGTGTGACTTGGGACGAAGTTTACGACTACCTCGCCGCCCGTTTGACCGAAATCAAAAACACCTACGGCGGCGACGCTGTGGCGGGCATCAGCAGCAGCCGCTGCACCAACGAGGAGAATTATTTGATGCAAAAACTGATTCGGGCCTGCTTCGGCACGAACAATATTGACGGCTGCGCAAGGGTCTGCCACTCGCCGACTGCCTTGGGGATGCAGCGCACTTTCGGCACGGGCGCTGCGACGAACAGTATTTCCGATTTGAAATTTACGGAGTGCATCTTGGTTATTGGCGCAAACCCGATGGCTGGCCACCCCGTCACAGGTTCAAAAATCAAGCAGAAGGCGATGAAGGGCACGCCGCTCATCGTCATTGACCCACGGCGCACCACGCTGGCCAAGTACGCCCAGCACCACCTCCAACTGCGCCCCGGCACCAACGTTGCCGTGCTGAACATGATGCTCTACTATATCATCACCGAAGGACTGGCCGACAAGGACTTCGTTGCGAGCCGCACGGAAGGTTTCGAGGAGTTCAAGGAGGGCATTTTGAACCTGAACATTGACGAATTGGAGGCCGTGAGCGGCGTGCCACGGGAACAGGTCCGTGCTGCCGCAATTACCTACGCCAGCGCAAAAACTGCGATGGAGTTCCACGGCCTCGGCGTCACGGAGCATTACCAGGGCACCTACGCCATCATGCTCATCGCCGACCTTGCCATGATAACCGGAAACGTGGGCAAGCCCGGCTGCGGCGTGAACCCGCTGCGGGGCCAGAA
Source organism: Saprospiraceae bacterium (assembly GCA_041741095.1). Lineage (GTDB taxonomy): Bacteria > Bacteroidota > Bacteroidia > Chitinophagales > Saprospiraceae > UBA6168. Next base: position 159,944 of record JBGSKQ010000085.1, on the reverse strand, counting down.
CAACGTGCAGGGCATGGCCGACATGGGCACGCAGCCTTACCAAGGCGCTGGCTACCTCGATGTGACCGACCCGCAGGTGCATTCCCAATATGAAAAATTCTATGGGGCAAAAATGAGCGACAAGGTCGGCCTCACCATCCCCGAAATGTACGACGCTGCCCTCGAAGGCAAGCTGAAGGCCCTTTGGGTGATGGGCGAGGACATGGCGCAGAGCGACCCGAACACGCACCACGTCAAGAAAGCCTTGAGTAATCTTGAACTGTTGGTAGTTCAAGAGATTTTCATGACGGAAACCGCCAAATACGCCCACGTCGTGTTGCCGGGCGCTTCGTTTTTGGAAAAAGAAGGCACGTTCACCAACGGCGAGCGCCGCATCCAGCGGGTGCAGCGGGTGGTGCAGCCCATCGGCGAAACGAAGCCCGACGGCGTGATTTTATCGGAAATGATGAACCGCCTCGGCTATCCGCAAGCGCCCTACACAGCGAAAGGGATGCTGGAGGAAATCAGCCAAATCGTGCCCTTCTTCGCTGGCGTGAAATGGGACGAACTGGGCAAGAATGGCAAGCAATGGCCCGTAAAACCCGACGGCACGGACACGCCAATGCTCCATATCGGCGAGTTCAAGCGGGGCAAGGGCAAGTTCGTTTTCAAGGACTTTGTGGAAACGAATGAAATCCTCGACCATCAGGCCGATTACCCGTTCATCCTGACAACCAACCGGGTGTTGGAACAATACAACGTGGGCACGATGACCCGCCGCACCCCCAATGTGAAGATTTTCACGGAGGATGTACTTTGGATAAATCCTGCCGATGCCAAGGCCAAGGGCATCCATAACGGCGATTTCGTGAAGGTGGAAAGCCCCCGTGGCGAGTGCCGGGTGAAGGCGCATGTGACCGAAGACGTAAAGCCGGGCATCCTTAGCACCACCTTCCATTTCCCGGAACTGGAGGTGAACAACGTGACGAGCGGCGTGACGGACGAGATTGCGCACTGCCCGGAGTACAAGGTGGTGAGTGTGCGGGTGAGTAGGGGGTGAGGCGAAACGAAATTGAGAAGATTGCTGTTTTTTTTGAAAAAACACATTTAGAATGACCACCATCAACTTAGAAAAACCGCTAACCAACCTGCAGGTAGAACTCCTGAAACTCTTCGCCCGCAACGTGCAAGAAGATAGGTTGCTGGCAACCAAGAATTGATTCCAGTCACTGAGAAAAGAATGCAAAAAAATAAGGCTAACCCACAGCCTATGTGCGGGTTAGCCTTATAAATTTGGGTGGTCCCACCAGGGCTTGAACCTGGGACCCTCTGATTCACCTTCCAACACTTTCGTGATGGGGTAGGACTATATCATCGCCATATCCTGAAAAAAATCGGGACTTAGGCGGGGGGCGTTCGAGAAGGGCTTATCGGTCAGTCTCCTCACCCTTTAGTCTCTGCACCTTCCCGGCTACTGTGACGACTATTCACCGGGCTTGGCTCAGGATTGTCATTTCCTGAAAGATTCAGGAGGAAGATTTCCCTGAGTTAACCCCCTGCACATCCCGCCGTTTCCGAGGGGAGGCACCAAAGGTAATTCTTCGGACATTTTCGATTGTCAATTCAGGATTGTGCGTTTCGGCATGGCAGTTGGCACACAACAATTCACATTTTGAGGCTTCTGCTGCGATAAAATCCCAACGTTTATTGGACAAAATTCTCATGTCCAATTTGAAAAGCTTATCAATGTGGTCTTTGTGATGGAAATGCAAGGCAGAAAGATTAGCATTATAACCACAACGTGAACATTTACCACCCATCATTTCAACCAATACAAGTTTTCTACTTAAAGACCTGATAGTTTGAGAATGATAGGTATTGGTTTGGTGTTTTAGGCGGTGGTAATGCTCCTTTTGCTTGCAACCGTTGGAGCAAAATTTTTGCTTTTGCCCGTCCAAATCTGCACCGCATACGACGCAAGTTTTCATCATGGCAATCTAATTATCCGATTTTCAAAGAACAACCCTTGATGAGTCAGATGCTCTAACCAACTGAGCTATGGGACCTGGTCTGGCTTTCGAGACTTCTACAAGGGATTACAACTTATTGTAAAAGCGGTCGCAAAAGTACACATTCAACCTAAAGGTGCAAATAAAAGTTCTGCTCATTCTGCCAATTTAAACCGCAGATATTTGATGGTCTTGCCGTCGGCCAGGTGTTGGCGCTCGTAATAGGTCTTCAGGTCGAGTTCGGGCAAGGGCAAGGGTTTGGAGTAGATGTCATCGTCGCTATATTCCAAGGTATAGTTATTTTGCTTTGAAAGGGCCAGCAGGGTGAAGTCATAAAGCGACCTTTCATCGGTTTTCAGGTGGACGAGGCCTCCTTTTTTCAAAATGCCCCGGTAGCGGTCGAGGAAGGGCTGGGAAGTGAGGCGGCGGTTGGCCTTGCTGTTTGGTAGGAAGGGATCGGGAAATGTGATCCATATTTCGTCCACTTCTTTTTCAGCGAAAAAGTGGCCCAGCATTTCGATGCGGATGCGCAGGAATGCAGCATTTGGCAGCCCATTTTCCAAAGCAACCTTGGCACCCTGCCAAATGCGGGCACCCTTGATATCAATGCCAATAAAGTTTCTTTCCTGAAAGCGTTCGGCCAGGCCGACCGTGTACTCGCCCCGCCCGCAGGCCAGTTCGAGCGTGAGTGGATTTGTATTTTTAAAATGGCGCTCGCACCAATGGCCGTTCATATCTACTTCCTGGCCGTTCTCGCCAACGAGCGTGGGGGTGCGGGGATCGAGGTTTTCGTACACATTGGGGAAGGAATAGATGGATGCGAATTTTTGTAGTTTGTTTCTCCTGCTCATGCACCTGTTTTTTTTTTGGGCGGCAAAAATGGGAAAAGTTTTACAGCCTGTCCAACTGTTCGAGCAGCCACTTGCGCTCGGTGAGGGGGTTGGTGTCGGTGAGTTCCCGGCGGAGCTTTTCTTTTTGGGCCTTGTCGTAAGGGGTGACCTTCAACAGTTTTTTGGTGAAATGGATGATGTTCTTGTAGTTGTCCTTGTGGTAGCCCATGACTTTTTTCCGTTGGAGATAGGTGCGCATACTGCCGAGCAGGGATTCGAGGGCGTTGTACTCGTCGAGTTCGAAGTACATTTTTAGGAGCATGGTTTTGGCGTTGAGGGTCATCAAGAGGTCGTCGTAGTCGGATTGAGCGAAAAGCTTCATAGCTTTTTCATAATCCTTTTTCTCGTAGTGCATTCTGGCCAAGTAAAATTGTACAAAGTTTTCCCGGTGCCTTTCCTCCAAGTACTGGCTATGACTGTGTATAAAATTTTCTACCCACCCAAAATCCTGTAAGTTTAGACCTGCAATAATTGCATTGCTGTAAGTGAATCGGGAAAGAACGCCATTTTCAAGGAAGATTTTTCTCTCTATCCCATATTTATATAGATCAAATGCTTCTTTCCAAAATGGAGCGACACCTACATTGATCCTATTAATACAATAGTTGATCGCCATTAGGTAGATTACCCTGATTTCTTCATGAGGGAATATGTCTGTAAACTTTACTATTTGTTCCTTTAGATTTTGGTAAAATCCTACATCATCTTGGTCGGTTAAGGCTTTATAGCCATAATAATATGTAGCAACCGCAGGGTATTTTAAAATTTCCAGATTTGATTCAATATACGTCAAGACTTCATTCAAGAAGGTCATTTTATAATCTGATTTGAAAACTGCTTGATGAGCAATCATCAGACAACTTAACCTAAGTTTATTGGCCATAAATATTAAATCACTTGAATCCGAAACTTCTTGTAGGTTGTATGGCACTGTTCTGCTCAAACCTGATAGATAGTTGTATTGCTCAAACTGAATGATAAACTCGTTTTCAAGAAACTGATGGTTTCTATAAGGCTGATTCCTCTGAACTTCTTTTCCTGCATCAATTGCTTTTTGAAACAATTTTGGCAACTGCCTTTGGCGGTAAACCCTGGCAAGGATAGCTTTTGACTTGACTTCGTCTTTTATAAATTCATAGTAAACAAGAAAATCCTCCACCGCTTTTAGGAGGAAATGGATGACCTGCCGCATTTCGGCATCGTTGAACGTTTTACCGGGGTAAATGGCCCCAAACGCCTTTTCTTTCTCCAAACTTGCATCGTCATGCAGGCGGTTGCCGGCCACTAAATATTCCAATAATTCCATTACGTCTTGACGCAGGTTGTGGGCCGGGGATGCAACCCACTTTTTGATTTCCCTGATTTCTTTTTTGTCCAAAGTCCTTAGAATGTGGACGAGGTGACTTTTTTCCATAAAAAAATTATTGCCAATGAATATTTTCTCTCAACAAAAATGCAAAAATAGATTTTTAAATAAATCCAGCAATAAAAGGCATTTCAAGAAAAAAACGGATAGATTTTTCTTCGAAAGGATACAAATTCTTTTCAACAAACGCCCTTTTTTGTCTTTGATTTTAGCGACAGGTCTCTTCACATTTGTACCGTATTCAAATAGCCGCATGAAACATCTGCCCATGAATGAGTTGAAAATGACCTTCCTACGATTCCTGCTGCAACCCCTGTTGCGCAGGTCGCTGCTTCTCTTGGCAGGGATGGCGGTTTTTTGCCTTCAACTCAATGCCCAGGGCTGGGAAATTTACTTTGGCAGCAACTCCGACGACTTCGGCTATTCCATCGTCCAGACGCAGGATCAGGGTTTTGCTGCCGCAGGTTTCAGCCAATCCGTCGGCGACTACGATGTGTACGTCATCCGAACCGATGTGGACGGGCGTGAGCTTTGGTCGAAAATCTACGACGAGGGCTTCATCGAGCATGGCTACTCCATCCTGGAAACCCCCGACAAGGGCTTCGTAGTGACTGGGGACATCAAGCCGACCCAACTTACCAAGTCCAACGCCCTCCTGTTGCGCCTGGACAAAAACGGCAAGCTGCTTTGGAGCAAACAGTACGGCAATACCAACGAGGACGAACAGGCTTTCAAGATCATTGAAACCAACAACAGTCCCGGCTATTTGATGGTGGGCCGCAGTTCCAATTCAAGCTCGGGTCAAACGGACATCTTGTTGGTAAAAGCTGACCTGTCCGGCAACCAAATCTGGCTGAAAACCTTTGCCAGTGTTGGCGATATGGTTGGCAGGAGCGTGGCAGAAATGAACGACGGCTACCTGATCGCAGGCACCTCGTTTAACCCCGCCAACAATACGCCTGATCTTTATTTACTGAAAACCGATTTTTCGGGAAATGAGCAGTGGAGCAGGTTTTATGGCTCCGGCAGCGATATTGACGAAGGGTTTGACATCATACAAACGAGCGATGGAAATATTGCACTGGTAGGCTACACGGGCTCCAACAGCGATGTTTTTTTGGTAAAAACCACTCCCGCCGGGGACGAATTGTGGTCAAAGTCTTTTGATGGCAACGGTGGCATTGACAATGGTTATGACCTGCTGGAAACCAAGGGTGGCGATCTGGTCGTCACAGGCAGCACGGAAATCAACAGCTTTGACATTGATGCTTTTTTGCTGAAAACCGATGCCGACGGCAACCTACTTTGGATGAACGAAATGGGCAGGAACACCCATGCCGACGAAGGGATAGCCGTAGCGCAAATGAAAGATGAGGGATTCATCGTAGTTGGCTATAACTCCCTCTCCAGCAATTTTTTAAACGATGTCTCATTTTTCAAAACCGGCCCGGATGGTTTGGTTTACACGAATCACCTAAGTGGCAAAGTGTTCATTGATGGTGGCGATTGCGTGCTGCAACAGGGAGAAACTGGCTTGGAAAACTGGATTGTCAGGGCCTCATCACCTGCCGTTACTTTCTTTGGCACAACGGATGAAAACGGAAACTATGATCTATTTATAGACGAGGGCAGCTACGAAGTAGAAGTCCTGCTGAAAAACGAGCTTTGGGAATCCTGCGTCAACAGCTATTCCGTTAGTTTCAACAGCGAATACGATACGCTGGTCAGGAATTTCCCCCTGCTGAAAAATGTGGAGTGCCCGCTGTTGACGGTGGATGTGTCAGCGCCCGTCGTTCAAAATTGCAGCAACATTGGCTACACTGTTTCTTTTTGCAACGATGGCACCATTGCCGCCGACACGCCCAGTGTACAGCTTATTTTGGATAATGGTTTAACATTAACGGGTTCTTCTATCCCCATTGTTGACCAAGTTGACAGTCTTTTTACTTTCAATATTGACACGCTTGAAATAGGCGAGTGTGGCAGTTTTTACTTTACGGTTTCATCTGATTGCAATGGCCAAAATTCAGAAGCTTATTTAGTGACGGCCCATATTTTTCCCGATTCGATTTGTATCCCTGTTACAAATTGGGACATGTCGGACATTGAAGTAAATGGATATTGTGATTTGCCCAACGACTCTGTAGTATTTAAAATCATAAATACTGGTCAAGGCAATATGTCCCAGCCATTAGCATTCATTATTGTAGAAGATCAAATAATGGGATTACAAGGACAATTTATTTTAGAATCAGAAAAAGACACGACCATAACCATACCCGCCAACGGCGCCACCTACAGAATAATTGCCGAACAATCCCAGAACCATCCCGGCAACAGCTACCCCACCGTGGCAGTGGAAGGCTGTTCCACTACAGGAGACTACACGACCGGTTACGTTACCCAGCTACAGGAAGACGAAAACGACCCTTTTGTATCTGTTGATGTTCAGGAAGCTATCAGTCCGTCCGATTACATTATGTTGCGAGGCTATCCCAGTGGCTATAAAGTGGGCGGGGAAAACCTAATCCCCGCCAACACCATCATCGAATACCACATTTATTTCCAGAATGCCGGGACTGATACCATCCAAAGACTTGTGATTCGGGACACCCTGCCCGATAGCCTCGACCTGGGTACTGTTGTGCCAGGGGCCAGCAGCCACCCCTACGATTTCGAGGTGTACAGCCAAGGTGTCCTGCGTTTCACCTTTGAAAACCTTAACCTATTACCGGACGGCGGCACTGCCTCCCAGGGCTTTGTCAAATTCAAAGTGGCCCAGAAACCGGACAACCCGGAAGGAACTGTCATCCCGAACAGTGCCGCTGTCTTTTTAGGTTATGACGAACCAGTGCAAACGCAAACCTACACCCATGTCATTGGCGGGGTGACCTTGCTCGACTTTGTGCTGACAGATGTAAACGAACCCGAAATTCCCGGCGTGGAGGTGAGCGCCTACCCGAATCCATTTGCCTCGGCCATTGAGTTTGAGGTAAAAGGCAGGTCATTTAGTTCATTGGATCTTAGCGTGTTCGATATAAAGGGGCAACCCGTTCGCCGACAGCAGGCTAATGGCAGCCAGCTCCGCTTTCAGCGGAACGGGCTCCCATCAGGCACCTACGCCTACCGCCTGGAGGGCGACGGGCTGCTCCTGCAAACTGGAAAGTTTGTAGTCTATTAGAAGTGAGAAGTGAGGGGTGAGATGCGAGGCAGTGCAACCTACTTTAGGTTTTTCAACAGCTTTTGATTTCTCATATAAGACATGCTCTCTTTTTTCAAAACCCGGTAACCGATTACAGCTTGAAACCGGAAATTTTCCCAAAACCGAAAAGCCCAAAACCGATTTCCCAACCGATTGCGCCCCAAAACCTATTTTTTCAAAAACCGATTACCCAAGGCCGATTTCAGAATTAGTTTGAAATCGCACAAGTGTATCCAAAAACCTGTCCCAGGTTCCTCCCGCTCAGCCGGGAGGAACTTTTTCGACCAGAAGTGCTACGAGGAGTTTGTTTTGAAAATGGTCGAAACCCTACTTGATTATCGTTTTTTTTCATGAGATTATAATTTGCAAGCCGTGCCATCCGCACGGCTTTTTTTATTCGGTGATTCTTGGTGAAATTTTAAATCATTGAAAATCAAAAGTTAAGAATAAAAAAATATGAGAATTTGTTGTTACAAAACGATACTATTTATCTTATATTCGTCTCTACATTAAATATTGTTCACCAAATTAAACAAGCGTATTATGTGGAAAGAATTTAAAGAATTCGCCATGAAAGGCAACCTGCTCGACATCGCCGTTGGTTTTGTCATGGGTGCCGCTTTTGGAAAAGTATCTTCTGCCTTTACGGATGGGATCGTCTCGCCTTTGATTGGCCAACTGATCGGCGGGGTTGATTTTTCAAAAATGAAGTGGGTACTAACGCCCGCCCAGATCGGGCCGGACGGAGCAGAAACTGCCGCCGAAGTGGCCGTGCAATACGGTGCTTTCATTACCACAGTCATTGACTTCCTGATCGTGGCATTTGTCATGTTCATGATCGTGAAGGGTGCCAACAAGATGAAGAGCCAGCCACCGGCAGGCCCGCCACCGCCGCCGCCTGCCGACATCGTACTTTTGGAAGAAATCAGGGATTTGCTGAAAAAGCGCTGATACGTTTTGCAGGCAAAAAATACAAACGCCCTTTAGTTTTGAATATCCAAAGGGCGTTTTTCATTGTTTACGATGGCCCGAAAGGATAAGAAGCAGAGAGGGCATTTTGTCACTCCTTCCCCTTCAACTGCTCCTTCAGCGCATTCATTTCATCCCGAAAAGACGCTGCCGAAATAAAGTCCAAATCCTTGGCCGCCTTGCGCATTTTATTTTCCGTTTCAGCAATCATCCTTTCAATTTGGTCACGGGTCATGTACTGCACCACGGGGTCGGCGGCCAGGCTGTGGCGGTAGCTGTCGGCATCGGGTTCGATATAGTATTCCTTTTTGCCCCGTATGTCGAGCACGCTTTGGCGGGAGAGGATTTCTTCCCTCGTTTTTGCCAGGGTCTGCGGCACGATGCCATGCTCCTCGTTATAATCCATTTGGATGGAGCGGCGGCGGTTGGTCTCGTCAATGGTGCGCTGCATGGAATCCGTGACCGTGTCGGCGTAAAAGATGACGAGGCCGTTGACGTTCCGAGCAGCACGTCCAGCAGTCTGGGTAAGGGAACGGTCATTTCGCAAAAAACCCTCCTTGTCGGCATCCAAAATGGCGACGAGCGAAACCTCCGGCAAGTCCAAACCCTCCCGCAGTAGGTTTACCCCGATCAGCACATCGAACTCGCCAAGGCGCAGGTCCCGCAATATTTCCACCCGCTCCAGCGTCTCCACCTCTGAGTGGATGTAGCGCACTTTGATGTCGAGTTTGGCGAAATATTTTGCCAGTTCTTCGGCCATACGTTTGGTCAGTGTGGTGACCAATACCCGTTCGTTTTTTTGGATACGCTCGTTTATTTCGTCCATCAGATCGTCCACCTGGTTGATGCTGGGCCGCACTTCGATGGGCGGGTCAAGCAGGCCCGTCGGGCGGATGAGCTGCTCCACGATAACGCCGCCTGTTTGCTCCATTTCATATTCGCCGGGTGTGGCGCTCACGAAGATGACCTGATTGACCATGCTTTCAAATTCTGTGAAATTCAGCGGGCGGTTGTCCAATGCCGAGGGCAGTCGGAAGCCCCAGTTCACGAGGTTGAGCTTCCTGGCCCGGTCGCCGCCCCACATGCCCCGCACTTGCGGGAGGGTGACGTGGCTTTCGTCAATGACCATCAGGTAGTCGTCGGGGAAATAATCGAGCAGGCAAAACGGGCGGGTGCCAGGTTTGCGTCCGTCGAAGAAGCGGGAGTAGTTTTCCACGCCGCTGCAATAGCCGAGTTCCTTGATCATTTCGAGGTCGAACATGGTGCGCTCCTTGATGCGCTTGGCCTCCAGGTAGCGCATTTCTTTTTCAAAAAACTTCGTGTGCTCGAACATTTCGTCTTCGATGCTGCGGATGATTTCCGCCATGCGCTCTTTGGGCGGCACGTAGAGGTTGGCGGGAAAAATGGCGGCATTGGGCAGGCGTTCTATCTTTTTGCCGCTTTCTATTTCCAGTTTTTCAATGGTTTCAATTTCATCTCCAAAAAAAGTGACCCGGTAGCCAAAGTCCACGTAGGGCAGGTTGATGTCCACCGTGTCGCCCCGCACCCGGAAGGTGGCTCTTTTGAAATCGTGTTCCGTGCGGGAGTATAGGCTTTCCACCAGTTTGTACAAAAACACGTTCCTCGACACTTTTTGCCCTTCCTGAATGCGGATAATGGCAGTCGTGTAGTCCTCCGGATTGCCCATACCGTAGATGCAGGAAACAGAGGCCACGATGATGATGTCACGCCGCCCGCTGAGCAGGGAGGAGGTCGCCCGCAGGCGCAGCTTGTCCACTTCCTCGTTGATGTTCAGGTCTTTTTCAATGTAGGTATCGGTGACGGAGATGTAGGCTTCCGGCTGATAATAGTCGTAATAACTGACGAAATACTCCACCGCATTTTCTGGAAAAAACTCCCGGAACTCGCCATAGAGTTGGGCCGTCAGGGTTTTATTGTGGGTCAGCACCAGCACGGGCTTGTCCAATTGGGTGATGGCATTGGCAATGGTAAATGTTTTGCCGGAACCCGTGACGCCGAGCAGCACTTGCGCCCGTTCGCCGCTTTGTACGCCGTGCACCAGTTGGCGGATCGCCTGCGGCTGGTCGCCCGTGGGTTTGTAGTTTGATTCGAGTTTGAAAATGGACATCGGGTGGAATGGGTTTGGATGAAGGGAACAAAAGTAACGACCGGGAAGTTTTGGGGCGCTATGCAGCAATTACTTTGTAGTTTTGAAAAAAAATTAAGCCTGCGATGCGCATTTCCGACAAGACTTATTTTGACCAATATCAGGATGAAATTGGCCACGAAATTGAGGCAATTTTTGCCACATTTGATTTTGCCAATTCGGGCGTTGATCTTGGCTACCGGACGCAGGCGTCGGCGGTGTATTCCTCCAATATCGAAGGCAATTCGGTGGATTTGAATTCATTCATGAACTCCTTGATAGCAAGAGAAAAATTCAAACCAGGCAAGGAAATACAAGAAATAGAAGACCTGGTGGAAGCCTATCAATATTGCATGAAAAACCCTCTTAATGAAAAGAATTTTCTGAAAGCCCACAAAATAATGGGCAGGACTTTGCTGGTAAAAAGCAAAAGTGGAATTTACCGAAATGATCGAATGGGGGTTTTTGACAGCAGCGGCCTTGTATATTTAGCCATTGAGCCAGAAAAAGTTGGCGAAGCCATGAAGGAGTTTTTTAAAGACATTTCAACGCTCATTGCAGCCAAATTTACGCTTTCAGAATCCTTTTACCACGCTTCTTTGGTCCATTTAAAACTGGCACATATCCACCCTTTCTGGGATGGCAACGGGCGCATGGCCAGGCTACTTGAAAAATGGTTTTTGTCAGCCAAAATAAACGGCAGGGCTTGGGCCCTCCAATCAGAGAAATTTTACAAAGAAAATATATCCGACTATTACCGGAACATCAACCTTGGCGTTAACTACTACGAACTGGATTATTCCAAATGCCTTCCATTTTTAAAAATGCTGCCGAAAAGTTTAAAACCCTAACCGGGCAAAGCCAGAACCAAAGTGTTGATAATGGTTTATGGAGGTTTTATGAGGTTGATATAAACCTTTATCAACCTCATAAATTTTATAAAACCCTTATAGAAAAAGGGTTTAACCGATAGTTCCTAACGCTTCCCTCCCCTCCTGTTCGGCCTGCCAGCGCCGCCACCTTTATTGGGGTTTCTGCCTTGCCATTTGCTGCGGTTCTCGTCACGGTCGCTTTTGATGATAAAGCCCTTTTTCCCGCCAGTTTCCTTGAAAAGGGAGGACCACTTGCCGCCGCTGTCTTTTTGTTCTTCCTGTGTCTTAGCGGACGGCTGATTTTTAGGCTGATCCTGATTGGAAGGACTATCCTTTGGTTGGTTGTCAGGGCGCTGCTCCCGGTTTCCTTGCTGTGCGGATGGTTGCTGCTGTTGTGCAGGATTTGGACCATTGCTACCTGGACGGCGATCCGGCCTGTTTTGCTGTTTTGAAAAGGGGCGGCTGCCTTGTTGCTGATCCCGTTGTGGGCGGTTTTCTGATTGGCCTTCCCTTTCTGATGTATTTTGACGCTGTTCGTTGGAGCCTTGCCTTTGGGGCCTGTTCCGGTGCTGGAAAGAAGGCCCACGCTGCCCCCGATTGGGCTGCTGCCGTTCGGGCCTTGGGGCGGGTGCAGAGCTTTCCATTTCACCATAATCACCGCCCAATGGGAAAGGATGATCTTCCACTACAGGCACTTGTTTTTTGATAAGCCTTTGAATGTCCCTCAAATACTCCTTTTCCTCTTCATCGCAAAAAGAAAAAGCGACCCCACTAGCCCCGGCCCGCCCGGTGCGCCCGATGCGGTGGACATAAGACTCGGGGATATTTGGCAAATCAAAATTGATGACGTGTGTTAGTTCTTCCAAATCAATGCCCCGTGCTGCAATATCGGTGGCGACCAGCACCCGGATATCCCCGGTTTTGAACTTGCCCAATGCCATTTGGCGGGCAGTTTGCGACTTGTTGCCGTGAATAGCCATGGCCTTGATGCCAGCTTTGGCGAGGTCTTGTGCCACCCGGTTGGCACTGTGCTTGGTGCGGGTGAAAACAAGGGCGTTGGTAATGTTCGCCGTTTTCAACAAGTGGTTGAGCAGGTATTTTTTTTGCCTTTTACCCACAAAAAAAACGGACTGTTCAATAGCCTCGACGGTGGAAGAAACAGGCGTCACGGCCACTTTCACCGGGTCGGTGAGGATGTCGTGGGCCAGTTTGGCGATTTCGGGCGGCATGGTAGCCGAAAAGAAAAGAGTCTGGCGTTTTTCGGGCAATACCTTTATCACCTTGCGCACGTCGTGGATGAAGCCCATGTCGAGCATCCGGTCGGCTTCGTCCAGCACAAAAAATTCGATGCTTTTCAAATTGACGAAACCCTGGTTCATCAGGTCGAGCAAGCGCCCCGGTGTGGCTACCATTATATCAACGCCTCTTTTGAGGGCGTCTTCTTGTGGCTTCTGCCCCACGCCGCCAAAAATAACGAGCCTGCGCAATTGCAGGTGCCGCCCATAGGCTTTGAAACTTTCTTCGATCTGGATGGCCAATTCCCTGGTAGGGGTGAGAATGAGCGCTTTTATCTGCCGGCCCGAAGGCTGCCCGTTCAATCTTTTGTGCAGGTTTTGCAAAATTGGAATGGCAAAAGCTGCCGTTTTGCCAGTGCCGGTTTGGGCGCAGGCCAGCAGGTCACGCCCTTCGAGAGAATGGGGAATGGACTGCTGCTGGATAGGCGTCGGAGTGTCGTAACCCTCTTCTTTCAACGACTGCAAAATGGGTTCTATGAGGTCAAGATCCTGGAATTTCATATTTTATATTGTAAAAGCCCAATGATTCACCGAATTTGGATTCGGTCGCACATTAATGAATAATTTAAAGACGCAAAGTTGCGGATTATTTTGCGCATTTGTTTTCACCCTACCAACAGGCAAAGAAACCGATTGGTTGGGCAGGCATAGCCCTTTATCTAAAAGCATTGCTTTTACTTCCCTCTTTTGATAGACATCTGGCTATATTCGCTGAAAATTTCGGCTATGGCCAACAGACTCTACACCCTTTTTGTCACTTTCTGGTGCTTGGCATATTCACTGTATGGGCAAAGCGATACCCTGCAACGAGAAAGAAAGTTTTTGAACTTCGATTCCCTGCTCCATGCCGAGCGCCTCGGCTACTCCGATGTCCTCGTCCCCCTGACCCGCCAGTCGGACAAGATAAAAATCATCTCCGGCAGCCGTTTCCCAATAGAATCGGACGATTTGCCCTATTCAGTTTATGTGATTACCAAAGAAGAAATCCGCCAAAATGGGTACGAAACATTGGTGGATGCCCTGAAGATGGCCCCTGGCATCCGGGTATCGCAACCGGGCAGTGCCATCGAAGGCGAGACTTTCCTCATGCGTGGCTTTTTGGGGAATACCTATACAAAAATCTTGATCAACGACGTGCCCATCAAGCCCATCTTTGTTGGCGGGATGCCCATTGGTGCCCAGTTGCCCATCAAAGAGGCGGAGCGGATAGAGATTATTTATGGGGCGGGGTCTGCAATTTACGGCGGCGACACCAACGCAGGGGTCATCAACATCATCACAAACAGATCCCAAAGGCCAGTTTATACACAAGCCGACCTCAGTGTGGGCCAGGGATTGTATAGTAGTGTCAATGTGATGTTTGGTGCCAGGCTGGGCAGGGATAAGCGCATTTTCAACCTCTTCGCCTATGGCAGCAACGTGCTGTTGGAACGGCGCAATACTTTTTATGATGAAGGTTACAATTACAACCCGGTGACTTACCTCTTAGACACATTAAATCCCAGGTTCATGGTAAGCCCAAACTATGCGGGCACAAAGACTAAACCTATTTTGACCAATACGCCCCACCTGAGCCGCAAGTTTGGCATTTCACTCAATTACAAAGGCATTACCTTTTCGGTGGAGAGCATGTACCGCCGCGACCACAGCGCCATTGGCATGAACCCGCTCGCCGTTTCTTACGCCAACCCTCTCACCTACACCGGCGAAGGTATTTGGCGGGGAAACCTCAATTTTTTTAAAGACAGGCCCCGCATGAACAGCAAATGGGACATTACTTTTCTCCATTATAGGCTTGACAACCGTTCATCGGCCCTTTTTGTACAAAACCACCTTTCAACCTTAGTTTACGATGCCGCCGGGGCCGAGGCAAGAAGGCTGCATGGCGATAGTGCCATGTATTACCAAAATAGTATTTTCAAAAATGCCTACGATACCCTCTTCTCCGGGCTGCGCTATATGTACGGGGTATCGGATGAACTGCGCGTCGAGCATGTGAGGAATTTCAGGCTGCTGAAGCGTTTCTCATTGACAGCCGGTGTCAATGGCAGGGTCGGATTCGGGTCTCCCATTACCTATTTTGTTTCAAGGCCCGTGGCTGAGGGCGATGTTGAACTCAACGATGTGGACGGAGTGCCACTTTACAATCCAGAAGTTTTTCCTGTTGCGCCGCAGCAAAAATTCCCCGGCGAGGCGAGCGCATTTGGGCAGTTGTTTTATAATTGGAAAAACATCAACATCATCGCCGGGGTGTATGCCTCTGTGTATTCGGAAATATATGAAGCTGGCTTGTCGCCGCGCATTGCCGGCCTTTGGAAATTGAACAAAAAACTAAAACTAAGGGCGTCGTGGGGCCAGTCGTTTAGGCCTCCAAGTCTTTATTATAATTCTATTTCTTATTTTGTCACGTCCAACAACTTGGCCCACCCAAGCCGCTCTTACGCCGTTTTGGGCAATGATCCGGAAAAAACGGTGTCTTTTGAAGGTGGCGTACGTTGGCAGCTTGGCGACTATCTGCTGGGCGACCTGACTTGGTTCAACAATCAGACAACCAATTTGCTGCGCAACACACTAATCCAAAGCGTTGATATTAACTCGGCCTATGAGGGCTATTTGGGCTATGAAAGCGACTTTGAATCGGAGGCCAAGGTCAGGGGGTGGCAACTGCACCTCCGTGCCTCCAAGTTTTTGCCGAATAACTGGCTGGAGGCACAGTATAATGTGACCGTTTCAAAATCCAACAACACAGGCCAAATCGGTATTTTTGGTGATGTTGGGGTGGAGGAGCGCCCTTCCTACACAGGCCAAATCCACCAGTTGCGTTTATTGGTACACCCAGGAAGGAGGACTGTATTTATTTTGGACGGCCTCTGGGTACGTGGTATTGAAAAGGTAAAGATCAATGGACTGGAAACCGATAAGTTTTTCACCCTCGATGCAGTGGCCCGCTTTGCCTTCAACCAGCAATTCAGCGTCTATGTAAAAGTGACCAATGTTTTTGATAAAAAATACCCCGGCATAAGGGCCACAGGTACACCCGACGACCTGCATTACAATCCCCAGAACGGAACCTTTTTCCGCCTGGGCATGAACTATTCTTTGGAGTAAAACAAAGGCAAATTGTATGAAACCATTCATTAAAATACTCCTCCTGCTGCTGCCGATGGCTGGCCATTCGCTCCCCGCCAACCCATTGGACACTATCAAGGCCAATACGGACAAGGACATAGCGGTAGCGCTGTTGGTAGAGGAATTCCGCCAGGGACTGATCGGCCTGCGCCTGGCCGAGAAAGAAAAAGATGATTCCGCAATCCTGGACGCTTGCCTGAAAATGGGCAGGTTGTACAGCAGGGAGCGCTTTTTTTCCAGGGCTTTGGATTTTTATAAACGGGCAGAGGGCCTGGTGAAAAAATCGGGCAAAGAGGACGATTTGCTGGCCTTGCAATCCTTGATAGCCGAGACCTTGATGCTCAACAACCAGCCCCGTGAAGCGCACGACGCCTATCTCGCCCTTTTGAAAAAATACGAGGAAAAAGACCGTTATGACCTCAGCGTGCAGGCACTCCAAAGCCTGGCCGATGCCTGCGTGGCGATGAAAAATTACCCCAAGGCCAGCGAGTATTATTTAAAATTGAAAAACCTGGCTGAAAGTAAAGGCGATAAAAAGGCCATCCCCACTGCGCTGAACAACCTTGGCTTCGCTGCCCACCAAATGCACGATTTTCAGGCGGCGGTTGATTATTTTACGGCATCGGAGAAGGCTGCCCACAGTTCGGGCAAAATAACGCCAAGCTATGTTTTCACCAACCTTGGCATCGCCTGGAACAACCTCGGCGACCGTGAACGTGCTATTGAAAATCTGCAACAGGCCGACTTGCGCAGCAAAGAAGACAAAGACAAATGCTACATCGAACACCTTATTTCCTCCATCCACCTGAAAAACAAGGAAGTCTATCTCGCCCTGCGCTACAACGAAAGCACCGTGAAATCGGCCAAAAAAACGAACAATTCCGAGGTGCTTTGCGAAGCTTATGAGGTGGCCTCGGAAATTTACCAACAACTATATGAGTACGACAAGGCTTTGGATTTTTACAAAAAACACCTTTCGCTAAAAGACAGCCTATTGCGGGAGGAACGCCTACGCCAGCAGGCATTGGAAAGCCTGCACTCCATCC
The DNA here is from genome assembly GCA_041741095.1 of Saprospiraceae bacterium. Classification (GTDB taxonomy): domain Bacteria; phylum Bacteroidota; class Bacteroidia; order Chitinophagales; family Saprospiraceae; genus UBA6168. The sequence continues at coordinate 143,041 of JBGSKQ010000085.1, read as the reverse complement.
TCGAACAGTCGGAAAATGAACTGCTCCAAAACATGACCGAATCCGAACTGCGGGATGGCGAGCTAAGGCGCATGGAATTGGAGAAAAATGCCTCCCAATTGGAAGCCGAAAAAAAGGGACTCCTGGCAGCGCAACAGCTCAAGGAAATTGAATTGTTGAAACAAAAACAAGACAATGATGCGGCCAAACTGCGCACCACCGAACTGGAGGCAAAGGCCGCAGCGCAAGCCTCCCTATTGCTAAAACAGCAATTGTCGGCAGAAAAACAAAGCCGTGAAATAGACAACCTGAACCGCCAGCGCCAACTCGACAGCCTCGAATCTGCACAACAGACGATGGCGCAGCGGCAGCAAATACAACAGTTGGAGTACGAGACCACCGTGAACGAGATGAAGCTAAAGCAGGAAGAGACATTTCGCAAAAACGCCTACGCCCTCGGCGGGCTGCTGGCGGCGGTGTTGCTCGTCATTTTTGGCAGTTGGCTGTACTCACGGCGGCTCAACAAGCGCCTGGCCGAAAAGAACAGCCAAATAGAATCTCAAAAACAGGAAATAGATGCCGAGCGTAACCGTGCAGAGGGCCTACTGCTCAACATCCTGCCCGCCAAAGTGGCCGATGAGCTAAAAATCAAGGGCTTTGCCACACCGCAGCGTTATGATAGCGTAAGCGTGATGTTCACCGACTTTGCCCGCTTCACCGCAGTGTCTTCTTCCCTGCCGCCGGAGGAGGTTTTGCAGGAACTGAACGAGTGTTTCTCAGCCTTCGATGAAATTTGCGACAAACACCGTTTGGAAAAAATAAAAACCATCGGCGATAGCTACATGTGCGCAGGTGGCCTGCCCGTGAAGAACAACACCCACCCCGCCGATACCGTGAACGCCGCCTTGGAGATACTGGATTTTATTACAAAAAGGAATCAAAATAACGCCTCCAACGGAAAGCCGCAATGGGCTATCCGCATCGGCATCCACACGGGCCAGGTGGTGGCAGGCGTGGTAGGCAGCAAGAAGTTTGCCTTCGACATCTGGGGCGATACGGTGAACGTGGCCAGCCGCATGGAGTCCAGCTGCCCGGACGGGGCCATCAACATCTCCGAGGCCACCCACCACCTCATCAATGACAGCTTCCCCTGTCAGTACCGGGGCGAAGTGGAGGTGAAAAACAAGGGAAAAATGGGGATGTATTTGGTAACAGTAAAAATGGAAATGGCCTAAATGTGTCAGATCATTGCCATTAAGCCATGAAAAGGCTTCCCTTCTAGTTGAAAAGCTATATTTGGCCAACTTAAAGCATGTTTTTGATGAAGTTGACGAAAATCTTGTTTGCTGTTGGCCTGTTATTTAGCTTTTTTTCTTTTGGAGTAAACGCTCAATGCACGCTCACTGGCGCTGTAAAAGATGCCCTGACCGGCCAGCCCTTGGCGGGGGCCACTATCAATTTAGACCTGAAAAAAACTGGAATTGCCACTGACAACAATGGCGTTTTTACCTTGCAAGTAACCTGCAACGAACACATCATCAATGTCCGTTTTGTTGGCTATGAGAATTACTCCAAACGATTTTCATTGTTTGGCGATTTGACAATGGATATTATGATGGAGCCAGCGGTGGATCAATTGCCAGAGGTGGTGGTGTCAGGACAAAGTACCAACCGTACCCTCGAATCGCCTTCGCTTGGGGTCAATTACCTCAATTTAAGATCCATCGCCAAACTGCCTGTTGCAGCGGGCGAGGTGGACTTGCTGCGGGCGGTGCAGATTTTGCCGGGCGTGACATCGGTTGGGGAGGGCAGCAATGGCATCAATATTCGGGGCGGAAATACCGACCAGAACTGGATTTACATTGACAATATGCCAGTGTTCAACCCAACGCACATGCTGGGTCTTTTTTCCGTATTGCCGGCAGACGCCATGCGGGAAATACAACTGTACAAAGGCAGTATCCCAGCCCGCTTCGGGGGCCGCACAGCTTCAGTCATGGACATTAAAATGATAGAACCCAGCACCCAGGAATTTAAAGCAAAAGGTGGTATTGGGCTGATTTCCAACCGTTTGAACCTGGAAATACCTATTGTTGAGGATAAATTATCTGTATTGCTTTCGGCCCGGCTTTCCTACAATGAATATTTAATCAATTTTTACAACTCTGCATTGGTGGATGCCCGTATCGCCGAAAAGCCAATCCCCAATAACCGGGCGAATTTTTATGACTTGGCCAATAAAATAGTTTATAAGCCCAATTTGAAAAATACAATTACTTTTTCCAATTATTTAAGTAACGACAAATACGAAGCGGATGGGCTATTTAGTATCGCCCAGGGCCTTGGCGACCATACTATATTCAAATATGGGCATCACAATTATGCCCTGCGCTGGAACTACAATTTCAACGACAGCCTGAATTTTAGTTTGACAGGTGTTTCCTCCAATTATTTCAATATCACCAGCGTACCAAAAGGCGCTGCGCCACTCGACTTGACCACCAAAGTCCACTATATCGGCCTCCGCCCGGAAGTGACATATTTGTATAATAAACACAAAATCATAGCTGGGGCAAATATTGTCCGCTATGGCGTCAGCCCTGCCAAATTGGAGCCCCGTGAAGGATCCGTTATTTCATCCCTGGAACTGCCCCACGAGCAAGCCTATGAATCAGCACTTTATGTGGCCGACGAGTATGAACTCTCAGCGAGGTGGTTGATAGAACTTGGCCTTCGGGGCGTATTTTATGTCAATGCAGGCCCTTATGAACAGGCCATCTATCTGGAGGGCCAGCCCAAATCAGTGGAAACAATTTCCGGCTACGAGTCCGTGAAAAGTGGGGGCATTGAAAAGGCATATTTCAAGGCAGAGCCACGGCTGGCTTTTCGCTATAAGGTGAACAAATATTCCTCTATTAAAGCAGGCTATAACCGCATGAACCAGTTCCTGCACATGATTTCCAATAATACCACCCCATTGCCGAACGCCCGTTGGAAAACAGCCAACCGCTACATACCGCCCCAGCAGAGCGATTTGGTCACTTTGGGTTATTTTAGGGAAAAAGAAGACGGGAAATGGGAATATTCCATTGAGGGCTACTATAAATGGCAGCGCCATATTTTTGATTATATAACGGCTTCCGATCTGCAAATTACACCTGATATTGAAACACAAATATTGAGCGGAAAAGGGAAATCTTATGGTTTGGAATTATTGTTTACCAAAAAATATGGAAAGACGACGGGTTGGGTCGGCTATACCTACGCACGGGCATTGCAGCGCATCACGGGCGATGTGCCAGCATTGCAGCAATTGAACAACGGTGATTGGTTTCCCACCAATACGGATAAACCCCACACCTTCAATGCGCTGGTCAATTTTATTATGAACGAGCATATTAGTGCTTCCTTTACCTTTACTTATAGCACGGGCAGGCCATTTACTGCGCCGGTCGGAGCTTATAAAACGGACGACTTTTACTTGCCTATTTATGCCGAGCGCAACAACACACGTATATCCGACTATCACCGTTTGGATTTTTCCTTGTCGGTAAACCCGCCGCCCAAAAAGAAAAATTGGTCAACACATTGGGTATTTACGATTTACAATTTATATGGCAGGAAAAACGCCTATTCCTATTTTTATGTAAAGGATAAAGTTGGTTTAAAGCCTTATAAATTAAGCGTTTTTACCAGCCCGCTCGTTTCGCTTACTTATAATTTCAAGTTTAAATGAATAGAGTGCTTCACAAAAATATGGGTCGAATTTTTTGGCCATTTTTTTACTTCCCTCCTCGCCGCCTTCGGCGGCTCGTCGGGGAAGGGAGATTTGGGGGCGGCTGCGCCGCCCCCAAGCCCCCTTAGCTTTAAGCAGTCCCATATTTTTGTGAAGCACTCAAATGAATAGAGTGCATAACAAATCTGTGCGGTACTTCGGCACTCCCACAATAATGTTACACTCTCAAATAAATAAAACAATATGAATAATATCTTCCCCATATTTTTTCTGGCCATTATCGCATGGCAATGCCAATATCCATTGGATGATATTGACCAACCCAAGAAACAAAAATTCCTGGTGGTGACGGCGGACTTGTCGGAATCCTATGGCAGGATTTTGCTGGAATATTCTTCAGAGGAGGTGGAAGGCGAAAATATCAACCTAAATACACAGCCGCTCATCGGCATTGCATACGTGGTGGATGGCAGTGGAAATTCAAGCTATTTTAATACAAACGGGGAAAAAAATACCACCTTTCATGGCATGGCCGGGGAAGCCTACCAATTATTTATCGAAGTAGAAGGCAAACAATACGAGTCAACGATTGAAACCATGCCAAAACCTCCGTCTTTGGATACGGTGGATTATGTTTTCAATACTAAATCTTTTCTCTTTTCCACCGATCCATTGCATCACGGGTTCGACGTGACGGCGCATTTCCAGGATTTGCCAGAAGATGGCAATTATTACCAATGGGTTTGGGCCCACTATGAGCGCAGACGGTTTTGTGGATATATCGCAGATGGCAATGTAACTTATGGTTTGCCATGTGCGGGGGATTGTTTTTCTATTAATTATAACCCAGATTTGATCCTATTGTCCGATGCATTGGTCAATGGCCAATATTTGGATGTTCCTATATTACGGGTATCTTATGCTGCGCCACCATTGAAATATTATTTGCAAATAGAACAAAGGGCTATTTCCAAAAATGCCTACGATTATTTCCGGGCCGTGGCCCAGCAAACGCAGAACAATGGCAATCAATTCGACATCCCTTCGCAGACGCTGTTCAGTACCAATATTCAATGCACCAGCCATCCGGATGATAAAGTGTTGGGCGTTTTTAACCTCTATGCTTCCAATAAGAAAATACTGATTATTGACCAGTCAGTGGAATATCCCAATGCTACCCGCCTGACAATTTATCCTGACATCCAACCCTACGACCCCGCAGACCCATTGGTATCCGTACCCTCTATCCCCTGCGGGCCAGAGTCAAGGTATAATACGTCCATCGTGCCGGAGGGCTGGATGGATTAAATTTTGTCAAAAAACAAAAACGGCTGACCGGGATTGCCCGGTCAGCCGTTTTTGTTTTTTTCAAAATACATCTTACTGCTTCACCACCCTAAACACCTCCATCTCCCCATCGGCATAGCGCAGCTTCAGCACGTAGATGCCGGGGCGGAACGACGACAGGTTGGCCTGGTGGGATATGTCCCCTTCGGCAGCTTTTGTTGCGAGCAATTTCCTGCCATCCACGCCGATCAGCTCTACATCGGCAGCGGCGGTCAATTCGCTTTCCCACTGGATGTTCAGGTCGTCGCTGACCGGGTTCGGGAAAATGCGGGCAGTCGTTTTGCTGCCTTTTTTCACCGATTGCAGCACGTTGCCGTTCGGGTTTTGCAAGTTGTTGCACATGCCCGGACTATCCGTCACGAAAATGGGCAGTATATCGGTCGAAATGCAACCATTGTTTTCCACTACCAAAACCACATTATAAACGCCTGCTTGGCTCCAGGAAACAGTGACCACGCTGGCCGTAGATACAGGCGGTGTGGCGTAGTAGCCAAAATCCCATACATAGCTGGCACCCGCCGGGTTTTGATAGGCCGAATAGGTCACGGCATCGCCCACGCAGATGACATCCGGGCCATGTATTACTGCCACTGCATCAGCGCCCACGGTGATAGTGACCACGTTGGTTTCCAACCATTCCTCACAGCCTAGCGCCCGAACACAGCGCACGAAATAGGTTGTTTGCGACAGCGGGCCTGGGTCGTAAGTGGGTGTGTTGATGGGGCCGTTGGGGCCGGAGACGACTATCCAGGTACCGTTTTGGGCGGGTGGGCCTGGCACGTGCGAATACATCCACATGTACTCGATGGGGCTGGCACCTGTGACGGGTACCGTGGCCGTGATGGGATCAGGATCGTCGCCGGGGCCGCAGAGGAATTGGTCGCAGCATATCACGCCTGGGTCAACGATGTTGGCACAGTCGTCGTGGAGGCCGGCGTCAACGGTGGTGATGCACTGGCCTTCTGCCAAAGTGATAAGTTGGGAGAAGCCATTGGCCGGGTCGAAGTCGCTGTCTTTCCAGTCAAAATTGCAGGCGTCCTTGGCTGTTATTACAAAATCCTGCGGTACGTCAATGAAGACTTTATACTGGCCGGGAGGTACATTGTCAAACAGGTATTGGCCAACATTTGAAGTAGTTGTGGTCCGATCCAGCACATTTCCCCAAATGTCAACCCCCGATAAAAACAGGGTGACATTGGCCATGCCGAATTCGCCACCTTCCTGGCAACCGTCCCTGTCCACATCTTCCCAAACCCTGTCGCCGACGCAGCCTGGCACAAAAAGATAGGCCACGTCCGTAGCGGTACAACCGTTGGCATCGGTCACGGTGACGAAATATTCGCCGGAGCCAAGGCTGTCAATGTTGGCAGTGGTTTCGCCATTGCTCCATTCGATGTCAAAAGGAGCAGTGCCGGCCATGATGCTTACAGAAAGTTCGCCGCCAGTTGGCTCGGCCGCAGTTAAGTTTTGTTCAATATTGATGCTGGCATTTGGCCCCAAAGCGCCCGTGATGGTGACAGAAGCTGTGCCTGTGCAGCCGTTCGCATCGGTAGCAGTGACGGTGTAAGTGCCGCCCAGCAGGTCGGCGATGGTGGCCGATGTGCTGCCATTGCTCCATTCAACAGCAATACTGCCCGTGCCGCCCGTAGCGGAAACCGTGGCCGAACCAAGCTCCGTGCAGGACACGTTCACGCTGGCAATGCTGGCCACCACTGCCGTAGGTTGACCAATGGTCACACTGGCTTCCTGAATGCAACCGCTGGCATCAATGACGGTGACGGTATAGGTACCTGCCATCAAACCCGTGGCAATCGGGCCTGTGTCGCCATTGCTCCAAGTGTAGAGGAAACCGCCCGTGCCGCCGCTGGCCGTAGCCGTTGCGCTACCGTTGGCACCGCCGAAGCAGCTTGCGTCCGTTTTGTTTATTTGTATCAAAATTTCATCAAAAACAGTCAGGTTGATGGTATGCGTGGAGTCGCAGCCATTGGCTGCCGGGAAGGTCATTTCGTATGTGCCGGAAGTACCAATTGGCTGCCCGAAGATGTCGGTCGTTTCACCAAAACAAATAGAAATGTCTTCGCTGGTAAAGGCATTTGGCAATACCACCACCGTGATGGTATGGGTAGAGTCGCAGCCATTGGCAGCAACAAATGTTTCGGAATAAGCGCCCGCAGTGGATACTGGGTTGCCAAAAACGGTCACCGTTTCGCCGTCGCAGATTTCAATGGTTTCGGCGGTGGAGAAGGTCGGCAATACTGACACCGTCACGATAACCGTAGAGTCGCAGCCATTTACCGTGGCGAAAGTCTCCTGGTACTCGCCTGCTGTGCTGACAGGGTTGCCAAATATTTCAATCGTGTCGCCACTGCAAATTTCAACTGTTTCAAACACCTCATAACTTGGGTTCACCAGCACGGTGATGGTGTGGGTGGAATCGCAACCTGTCGAGGAGGTGAAAGTTTCGGAGTAATCGCCAGCGGTGGAGACGGGATTGCCAAATATGGTGATGGTTTCGCCTTCGCAAATTTCCACCGTTTCGGCAGTTTCGATGGCGGGCAGCACTGTTACCAGCACCGAATCCGTTGCGGTACAGCTATCCGCTGTCAGCACGGTGAGGGTGTAAACGATGGAGGCCAGGGGCGTGGTGGTGGGGTTCGGGCAATCGGTGCAGCTCAGATAGTCGGCTGGCGACCACTCATAAGCAGCGAAACCAGGCACATCGAAAGTAAAACTGCCGCCCTGGCAAACTTCCACTTCGTCAGGCAAATCCAGCGTAGTCGTGTCTATCAACACCTGGATGGTATCAGATTGTATGCCATCGCAGGCATCGGTCACGTTGACCCAATAGGTGCCAGCCGTCGAAACCGTGATGGTTTGGGTATTACTGCCGTTGCTCCATTCGTAGCCAGCGAAGCCCGGCCCGGCATCGAGGGTGATTTGTGCCAATTGGCAATCCTGCACGTCGGGCCCCAGTTCAAGCGAGGGCGGCGTGAGGTTGATGTCGAAGGTTTCTTCGTAGGATTTCATGCAGCCGTTGGCGGCGGTCACGGTCAGGTTGAGCAGGGTCGATCCGCCCGTGGTCAGCACGAAAATAGGGTTTTGCTCCGTGGAGGTCATCGCCACGGGCATTCCGCTGTTTAACAAAAGCCAACTCCAACTGACGATAGTAGAGAAGGTATCAGTAGAAAGATCTGTCACCACCACCGTAGCGCCCACGGCACATTGAATCAGTTCAATATCAAAATCAGGGAAAAGCGAATTGGGCTGAATATGCACCTGCGACGTAAACGTATCGGCGCAAACAGTGCCCGGCTCGGCAATCAGGGTTATTTCATAAAAACCCGTATCGCTGTAGGTGTAGGTCGGGTTGACCGCCGTGGAAGTAGCGCCGGGGTTGGCTGGGTCGTTGAAATACCAGCGGTAAGAGCTGGCATTTTGGCTTTGGTTGTCAACATGGACGGTGTAGGAATCGCAGATGGTTTCAGGTGCGAAAAAGGCGGAAGTGACCACCTCGCAGTCGCCAATATTTACTTGATAGTCCCGCCTATTGGTGCCAATCAGGACGCCATTGCGATATTCCTCTACGCAAATTCCAATAACGAATTGCCCCAACAAATTGGGCGTGCCTGTCAACAAGCCCGTGACTGGATCAATGGTCATCGGCATGGTGGGCGGGTTGTTGATCATGTTATTTACACCATACCCTGGCAACCAGGGCACTGTATCGTAAGGAGGATTGTTTGGTGGGGAAGGCTGAGGGAAAATTGGGTCAGCACCATCCAGCGGATTGCACAATTTATAAACTAAAGAATCGCCATCGGCATCTACCGCAGACTGGTCTATTTGAAATGGCAAATTGACGCAAAGGAAAAGCGGCGGCCATTCGTTAAAAACCGGGCTGCTATTACATTCCAGCAGGGCCTGTTCGGATACTTCTATACTGTAAGTTGCTCCTACATCTTCAGGGTTGATAAGGTTGGCAATGGTATTGTTGCGGCAGCAACGTTGATAAACCAATTGATATCCGCCTGATAAAAATGGGAGATTAACTATGGTTGTATATGTAGTTGTATTTACGCATACATTGGGAGGCACTACCAAGCATTCGCTGGTGAGCGTCGGGTTGAGCGTGTCGTTCAGCATCGGATCTAACGGCACTAAAACATTGGTAATCAACGAGTTATTTACTCTTTGGAAAATACCTATAGATGCTGGGTCGTCAAACCAGGGAATACCATTAAAACAATCCCGGAAAATAGTCAGCTTGACTTCGTACTGGTTGTTTCCAAGACACTTGTAAGTCATCTCGCCCCCCACGATGTGGGTAGCTTTTACAGAGGAGGGCAAAACCGCAAAACAGATAAAGGAAAAAAGGATGTAGAACTTCTGCATGTTCATTAGGAAGTTTGGTTAATTAATGAGGAAACAATGTATAAAGATTTTGCAGAAGCAAGATGCACTTCCAAAGAAAAAATATTAAAAATGTTATTTCCTAACAGAAAGTAATTGTTGGGGATAGAAAGTGAAAACGGGGATTTTTGAGGGAAATTTTAACAAGGAGGCACGTAGGCACAGAGAGCGTTAAGTAAAAAACTCCGTGTCCCTCTGTGTCCTGAGTGCCTCCGTGTTAAATATAAAAACCAAGCTCACAATTTCTTCTGCACCTTCACCAGCGCTGCCGTGTCCAGCCCGCTCACCACTTCTATCTGGATGCCGTCGGAGAGGCCCAACTGCACCTGCTTTTTCTCGAATTCCTGCTCGCCCGTTTTCACTTCCACATAAGTCGTGTCCTTTTCAAAAATGACATCCCGCTCTTTGATGGCGACGACCTTTTCCTTTTTGTCCAAAATAATATCGCCGCTGGCGCTGTAGCCCGCCCGCAGGAACACGTCGGTGGTGGGTTGGATGGCGGCCCGCACCTCGAATTTCACGGTACCTTCAACCAGTTCTCCTTTCGGGGCGATGTATTCCAGCGTGGCACCGAACTTCTTGTTTTCAATGGCCCCGATGGTGAGTTCGAGCGGCATGCCCTCTTTGAGCTTGCCCACATCCGATTCGTCCACCTGCCCTTCGAAGATGAGCGAGGTCATGTCGGCGACGATGGCGATGCTCGTACCCTCGTTGAAATTGTTGCGCTCGATGACGGAAGTGCCTTCCTCCACGGGTACATCGAGCACCATGCCGTCCACCGTGGAGGCGACGATGTTGGCCACCTGTTTGGAGTTTTTGGTAGCGCCTTCCCGCAGCAACTGTAAGTTATCTATGGCTGCGTTGAGTTCCTCCTTGCGCACGCTCACTTCGGCCTCGAACTGCCGGAGGTTGTTGCCGGAGACCAGTTTCATGTTTTCAAATTCGGCCTTGGCAATGTCCAGATCCCGCTTGATTTGCTGGTATTGCTGCTGCGAAATGATGCCGTCGTTGAAGAGTTTTTTGTTGCGCTCATCCTCCATTTTGGCATTTTCAAAACGGGCACGGGCGCTCTCCACGTCCAGCTTTTTGCTGTACACCTCCTGCTGCCGGGCCAGGTCACGCTGGGCCTGCTCGTAGCGGATGCGGGCCAGTTCCACCGACGACTGGGCGTTGTTGATGTTCACCTGGCTCGGCACGAGTTTGATGCGGGCGATCCGATCGCCCTTTTTCACCATCTGCCCGGCCTCCACGAACAGTTCGTCCACCACGCCAGACACTTGCGGCTTGATCTGCACCTCCAGCCTCGGCTTGATGGCGCCGGTGGCCACCGTCTTTTTCACGACATCGGCGATGACGGGCTTCTCTGTCTCATAGACCACGGGGTCTTTTTTGCTTTGTTTGTAAAAATAAATGCCGAGCGCCACGGACAAGATGCCGATGACGGCGGCGAGGGTGATGATGCATCCTTTATTCATGTGGGTTGGGTTGAGTTTGTATTTGCATATGAGTTAATGTATTTTTGAGTGTTTTTCAATTTCATATTGATAATTGTTTACTCATTTTTAAATATTTCGGAATATCTATACATTAGCCTATCCAATTCCCATCCACTTAAGTTGGAATCTTTGGCTACTTCTAAATAAAAATTTTCGTGTTCTTCATAGTTTTTGAATTTTAAATTCCATGAATTTGAAATGCCTCTAATTCTTGCATCTATTGCTATTGAATCCCTAAATTCTTCGTGATAAATATCCATCATCATATTCCTTGCATGTTTCTCTCCAATTCCGGTGAATTGTTTTAAAAAATTAACCTTTGCTTTTTTTCCTATTTGGGAAAGAAGTTTGTTTTTCACCTCTAAAAGCCCACCCATGTTTTCAATCTGGTAAAAGCATTCGAGGATACATTTAGCTTTCTTTGGCGGCATTCTAATTTTGGCTCTTTTGCAAATTTTCTCAATATGGTTATATCTTTCATTTTCTGGGATGGACTTGATTTTGTCAAAGGTTAATTCATTGAAATTTTCTTTGTTGTCGATCATACCCTTCAGCCCATAAGATCCTCCCCAGGTGGCAAAGCTTTGCAAAAGCAGAAGCCATATAACATCGTCTCTATTTAATTTGTTATTGTTATTTTTTTGTCTCTCTATGTGATCGCTTTTAAGTGTTGCAATTGCTTTTGCTAATTGACTTAATTTTGATTTAATTTCATCTTTCATTTTAATATGTTTATAGAATTTGCTTATATTTTTTCAATTTTTAAATTGCATATTAAGGAAGATTAACTCCTACTCATCCCTCAACGCCTCCACCGGCCTAATCCTCGAAGCCTGCAAAGCCGGCACCAGCCCCGTCAGCGCCCCCGCAATGACCAGTATCAGGATGGCGGCGATGCCAACGCCCATTTTGATTTGCGGATTGTAGAAAAACTGCACCTCCGTGCCAGCCGCCACGCCCATCAGATAGACGATGCCCGTGCTCGCCAGCAAGCCCAGATAACCCGCTATGGTAGTGATGAAAATGGACTCCAACAGCACCATGCTGATGATGGATTTGGGGGTGGCCCCCAGGGCCTTGCGGATACCGATTTCCTTGGTGCGGTCTTTCACGATGATGAGCATGATGTTGCCCACGCCGATAATACCCGCTATCAGGCTGCCGATGCCCACGAACCACACAAGGAACTTGATGCCCGTGAACAGGCCGTTGAGTTCCTTCACTTCTTCTTCCACATTGGCCGAGCGGACGCCCTGCTCGTCGTCGGGATGTATGCGGTGGCGTTCTTTCAGCAATGCCAATAGCTGGTCTTCCACCTCGCCCACCTTGTAGCGTTTGTCAATGGTGCAGACAAACCAGCCGATGCGGTTGGGGCGGTTGGTCACCTGCTGGGCGGTGGTCAGCGGCATGAGGATGGTTTTTTCGTCCTCTTCGGCATCCTCGCCCCGGCGGTCGGAGTGGAAAGTGCCGATCACCATGTAGTCCACGCCGTTGATTTTGAGGTAGTTAGCAATAGGATTTTCTTCTTTGTCAAACAGGGTCTCCGCCACCCGCTTCCCGATGACGACCACCTTGCGGCGCTGCTGCATGTCCAGCTCGTTAAGGAATCGTCCATCCGTCATTTTGATGGCGTCAATTTTCACCATATCGGGGCAATCGCCCCGAACATCGAAAGAGCCTTTTTTGTCCTCGTGAATAATCTCGCCGCTGTTTACCCAGAGGCGGGGGGCCATGTACTCCACCTCTTTTTCAAAGTGCGTCTCAATGGCCCGGATGTCGTCATTGTTCAACTGGGCGTTGCGGCCCGGCGGCAGCCCCTGGTAGGGAAGCGTCGTGCGCTGCGTCCACACATACAGCGCATTGGCCGCATGGCTGCCGAACATGCTGAACACCCCGTTTTCCAGGCCCGACCCCGCCCCCATCAGCACGATGAGCATAAAAATGCCCCACCACACCCCCAGCGCCGTGAGGAAGGTGCGGAGCTTGTTCTTTCGGATGGTACCGAAGATTTCCTGCCATTTGTCGTAGTCGAACATAAGATAGAGAATGAGAGAAATGAGAGAATTGAGAGAATTGAGAGCGGTTATTCACCCAGTTTGTTTTTTATGGTGGAAACGACCTTTAGTATTTCAATGGACTCTTGTAGTAGGAAACTTGATTCTTTCTGGTCTCCTAATTCAAGATCTTTTAGTAAAAGCAACCAGTATTCTGTCTCATCGGCTTCTTCAACGACTATACAGATTTTCGCATATTTTTCAGCTTTCGATCTACCCCTACAAAATGCACGGTAATTCGCCCCGACGGAAGAAACCTACTTACCAAGCTGATACGAAATAACATTTGTAGCTGGAGTTCTTGGCAAAGTCCCAAGAAACTTAAACACTCTCACCACAAAAGCCCTAATCCGCTTATTGAAAATTTCATTAAACTCAGCATTCGTCATAGCATATTTTTTAGCGGTTGAGAGAAATGAGAGATTGAAAAAAATGAAAAATAGGACACAAGATATTTATAATCAATCATTTATCTCTCAACTAATTCGCTCAGCAAACATGATTCAATATTAAAAATAATTTTCTCCTTCCTCTCAATTCTCTCTTGTCTGCCTCTCTCACCCTCTCATTTCTCTCACCCTCTCATTTCTCTCACCCCCTCATCGCCGTCACCGGGTTCACCCGTACCGCCTGGATGGCAGGGATCAGGCCAGCCAGGGTGCCGCAGAACACCAGGAAAATCAAAGCGGATAAAACGCTGGCAAAATCCACTTCGGGGTTGTAGAAAAACTCGGTTTCGATCTTGTTTTTTTCCATAAACGACTGCACGGCGAACACCAAACCGAAGCCGGTCAAGAGGCCGAGGTAGCCCGCCACGCCCGTTAGGAAAATGGCTTCTTGCAAAATCATGCTGACGATGGACCAGGGCGTAGCGCCCATCGCCTTGCGGATGCCGATTTCCTTGGTGCGGTCCTTCACGATGATGAGCATGATGTTGCTCACGCCCACCACCCCGGCGATGATGCTGCCGATGCCCACGAACCAGATGAAAAACTGGATGCCGAGGAAAATTGACTGAAATTGCTGGTATTCTTCAATGTTGTTGCTGATGTAAAGTGCCTGCTGGTCGGTGGGCGAAAAGTTGTACTTGCCAGCGTATTCCTGGCGGATGTTGTCTTCAATGACCTTGGATTCTTCGAGGGTGGCGTCGCCGACGGTAATCATGAGTTGGTGGATGCGATCCTGCGTGTCAAAAATGCGCTGGGCGGTAGTGATGGGGATGTAAATCTTGCGCATTTCGTTTTCGCCGCCGTCGTCTTCAAACACGCCCACGATAGTAAATTGGGTGCCCTTGATGTTGAGTGGCTGGCCGATGGGGTCTTCGTCTTCTTTGAAAAAACTCTCCTTCACCAGTTTGCCGATGGTGCAAACTTTCCGCCGCTCTTTGATGTCCGTTTCGTTGATGTAGCGGCCCTTTTTCACCAAGGTATTTTCCAAAAAAAGGTGGTCGGGATGGACGCTGCGCACGTCGTAGGAAAAAGTTTTGCCCTGGTATTCCACCACCAATTCGCCGCCGAGATAGTAGCGGCCCGTGACGTGTTCCACGCCCTCTATCCTGTTCCTCAAAACATCGAAGTCGCTGTTGTTGAAACGGATTTCACGGCCTGCGGGCAAGCCCTTGTAAGGTTCGGAAGTGCGGTCGGGGTAGAGCCAAATGCTGTTGACGGCATCGTCGCCGAAGTTTTTTTCAAAACTGTTCTGCAGTCCGTTGCCCGCCCCCAGCAGGATGACCAGCATAAAAATGCCCCACCACACCGCAAAGGCCGTGAGCAGCGTCCGCAGCTTGTGCTTCTTCAGCGACTCGAATATTTCTTGCCATTTGTCTAGATCGAACATTTGAAACGATGAATGATGAACGATGAATGATGAACGGAGACCCTGTTCACGTGCAGGGTTCATCGTTCTTCATTTATAGTTCATCGTTATTCTATTAGTCCATCTGTTAGGCGGATAATGCGATTGGTTCTTGCGGCAATATCATTTTCGTGGGTGACGATGATGACGGTCATGCCCTCACGGTTGACTTGTTCAAAAATTTCCATGACTTCGTAAGAAGTCTTTGTGTCCAGGGCGCCGGTCGGTTCGTCGGCAAGGATGATTTTGGGCTGGGAGGCCAAGGCCCTGGCGATGGCCACCCGCTGCTGCTGTCCGCCCGACATTTGGTTGGGCAGGTGAAAGGCCCAGTCTTTCAGGCCCACCCGGTCGAGGTATTCAATGGCCACGTCCAGGCGTTTTTTCCTGTCCATTTTCTGGTAGTAGAGGGGAAGGGCGACGTTTTCCGCCGCATTTTTAAAAGACAATAAATTAAAGGACTGGAAGACAAAGCCGATGAGGCTGTTGCGGTATTTGGCGGCCTGTGTTTCGCTGATGTTTTTGATCAAATGCCCGGCCAGGCGGTACTCGCCGCTGTCGTATTCGTCAAGGATGCCGAGGATGTTGAGCAGGGTGGATTTGCCAGAACCGGAAGAACCCATGATGGAGACGAGTTCGCCTTTTTCAATGGAGAGGTCAATGCCCTTGAGCACTTCCAGGTTGGTGAATTCCGTCCGGTAGGATTTTCGGATGTCTCGCAGTTCTATCATACAATCGGGCTGAGGAATATGCTTTTTTACAACGTAGGCCAAGGACTTGAATTATCCCTTAACTTTTGGAAAACTTTGGATAAAACGGCCTGTTCGGTGGACGAACCAACTTTTCATCCAGTTACATATTCCGATGCATTTTGTTGGGAAATACCCTTATTCATTGCTAATTATCACCCTGATCAACTCATGCGCAAATAGTGGATTTTCGTTAACTTTGCACCTCAAAAAAATAATCCGCCAAAAAACTTTTTACCTAATCAAATACTAAACGCCCATGTTTTTTGAACTAACTGAAGAACAACAAGCCGTACAGCAAGCGGCCCGGGATTTTGCCCAAAACATACTGAAACCCGGTGTCATCGATCGTGACCGGGAGATGCGTTACCCAAAAGCAGAAGTGCGGCAAATGGCCGAAATGGGCTTCCTCGGAATGATGGTGGCCCCGGAGTACGGAGGCGGCGGCATGGACACCATGTCCTATGTGCTGGCAATGGAAGAAATTTCAAAAGTGGATGCTTCCTGCTCCGTCATTATGTCCGTGAACAACTCTCTGGTCTGCTGGGGCTTGGAGCAATTTGGCTCGGAAGAACAAAAGGTAAATTACCTGCCCAAATTGGCCAGCGGCGAATGGATCGGCGCATTCTGCCTTTCAGAACCAGAGGCCGGCAGCGATGCCACCAGCCAACGCACCACGGCCATTGACATGGGCGACCATTACCTGCTCAACGGCACGAAAAACTGGATCACCAACGGCGGCACCTCCAACGTCCACCTGGTTATGGCGCAAACCCATGCCGACAAGGGCCACCACGGAATCAATTGCCTCATTGTGGAAACCGACTGGGACGGCGTGGTGGTCGGCGCCAAAGAAGACAAACTCGGCATCCGGGCTTCAGATACACATACTATTATGTACAACGACGTGAAAGTGCCCAAGGAAAACCGGATCGGCGACGACGGCTTCGGCTTCAAGTTCGCCATGACGGTGCTGAACGGTGGAAGGATTGGCATTGCAGCACAAGCGCTCGGCATTGCTGGCGGCGCTTATGAACTGGCACTTGCCTACTCCAAAGAACGCACAGCCTTTGGCAAGCCCATTTCTCAACACCAGGCGATTTCCTTCAAATTGGCTGATATGGCTACGGAAATCGAGGCCGCCAAGCTCATGGTCTATCGGGCTGCCTGGATGAAAGACCAGCACCTGGATTTCTCCACTGCGAGCGCCATGGCGAAATTGTTCGCTTCCGAAACGGCTATGAAACATACCGTGGAAGCCGTCCAAATACACGGCGGCTATGGCTATGTAAAAGAATACCATGTGGAGCGCCTGATGCGGGATGCGAAAATCACACAGATTTACGAAGGCACCTCCGAAGTGCAGCGCATCGTGATTTCGAGGGCAGTTTTGCAGGGGCAACTTTACCAGCCTACCTTTGGGCTGCATGAGACGATGGCCGTTTAAGCAAAAGGTCAAAGAGAAAAATTCCAAAGGAAAAAGTTTCGACACCAAAGATTTATAGCACAAATAGTTTTGGGCGGTGGCTTTTGGTTGCCGCCTTTTTTTTTGTCCAGCTTTCAACTATTCACGGGAAAATTCGTTGGCTAAAACCAAAGCAGGCACTGAGGTATTGCGGTACCCACTTTTTACTTTCTCCTTTTTACTTTTTACTCAAATATTGAACGGTTCATTTCAAATAGCACGTCTTTTCGGCATCCCGGTGCAGTTGCACTGGTCATTTGGCGCTGTGCCGATGTTCATTGCCTATTATGGCATAGACGAACAGTTGGATCTCCATCAGGTGTTGTGGGTATGCTTGGCTGCGATTGGCTTGTTTACGAGTATTTTGCTGCACGAATTTGGCCACGCCCTCACGGCCAGGCGCTATGGGGTAAAAACAAAGGACATTGTATTGTTGCCCATTGGGGGGCTGGCCCGGCTGACCAAATTGCCCGAACGGCCTTTCCACGAGTTTTTGGTAGCCATTGCAGGGCCGCTGGTCAATGTTGTTTTGGCCATTTTGATATTGCCTTACCTGATTTTTGTAGTTTCGCCAAGGCTGGACATACATCCAATGCCTACTTCCGAAACCCTCATCGGCGATTTTTTCTTTTTCCTACCGTTTATGTTTGCCATGAATGTTGGCTTGGCCATTTTCAACCTGCTGCCCGCCTTCCCAATGGACGGGGGACGGATACTCCGGGCGTTATTAGCCATCAAATGGGGCAGGTTCAGAGCCACGCAAGTTGCGGTCGTGCTGGGGCAATTGCTGGCGACCGGAATGGCCATTTATGGGGTTTGGAGCGGCCATTATTCTTATGTGCTTATCGGGCTATTTATTTTTTTCACCGCTTCGCAGGAATTCAGATGGGTAAAAATGGAGCGCCTGCTAAAAAGCATTCAAGTCGGCGCCATCGCCAGAACGGTGTTTACAAAGCTCCATCTTGACGATCCGGTTCAAGTGCCATACGGCCTTTTGTTGCGCAATCAAGAAAGGCATTTCCTTGTTTTTGATGAAAATGAAGAATATGTGGGCACCCTTTCGGAAGGCGATATTTTGGAAAACGCAAAGGAAAACAAGCTGGGCAGCCGGGTGGAAGATTTTTACCAAAAAGGAAATTATAGGCTTGGCTGGGAAAACGACCTAAAAGATGCCAGCGATAAAATGCGGGATTCAGGAGCGGACATCGTACCTGTTTTTCAGGAAGGGCATTTGGCGGGGGTGGTGGATACGGAGCTTATCCAGCATGTGCTGGCCTTGAAGCAGCGTTTCAGGAAGCAAGGCCCAAAATCCGATAATACCATCATTTGAGCCTTGCAAAAGTGATCATTCGAGACCCAATTTGGCCTTTACTTTAGCTTCGATATCATCTGAATCCTTTGCAAAAAGGATGGTATTGAATACACTCGTATCAAAAATCATGGTGTAGCTGCCTTCTTTCCCCACTTCGTTGATGGCTGCCTGCACTTTGTCGAGAATTGGGGCGATGAGATCTTCCCGGCGTTTGCCCACCATTTGGATGACTTCTTCTTCAAATTTCGACAGTTCCTCCTGTTTTTGCTGGAATTCCCCTTGTTTTTTTTGTGCCTCAATAGGAGGGACGTTGCCCGTTTCATAAGCTTGGGCAAACAAGGTGTATTCTTCCTGGAGTTTTTTAGCCCGATCTTGCCCCACTTTCACCAAAGAATCCTGATAAACTTTAAGCTGCTCGTCGGCTACTTTGGTTTCAGGCATCTGCACCAAGAGGTTGCCAGAGTTCAAGTGCCCGAACTTCTGTGCATTGGCGCCAACCACTGCCAGCAAGGCCAATATTGAAGATAACATGCTGATTTTCAATAATTTCATCATCTTTTTGAATGCTTTTTGATTTTTTACGCAAAAGTAGCGTTTCGGTATCCGCTTTTCCCAATTTTTAAAGGAATATTAAGGAGAACGGCATGGTAAATGCCAAACGCTACCCACTCAATGACGGGATTTTGCCGTGTTTTTCATAAAAAGAGGCTTCCTGGAATCACTTCCGCTCATCTTATTTTCCAAAAGAAAGAGAAATTTGACAGCAGCCAACCAAGGGAAGTTTTAGAATACCAATTTTGAATTATTTTCAATAAATTTGATTATTTATTGGATGAATCATAAAATTTTAAAAATTTCTATGAAAAATTTGCATTTAAAAGCTTAGTTCTTTTAAATTTGCATCATCAAATAACGAAAACATAAAAGCATGTTTTCTGAATACTGTGAGGTGATGAAATTGGCAGCCATGCCCTCTTGTCTCGGGGGTGGGGAACCAGGGATAAACACAGCATAGAGCCGACTATACCTTGTGTAAGGCCGACCAGGGTTGACCACTCATCTCCCGATAACTATCGGGATTGTGCTGATGCTAACCGCCTCGTGGAGGTTCGAATCCTTCCCTTACAGCCTAAAGGCGCACGGACTATTCCGGTGCGCCTTTTTCTTTTTGCTCCATACTGCCTGCCAACCTTTTTTCGTTCCTTGCCCACCTTTGGTTGGGGAAAATGCCAACCAGCGCTCCAAAAGCCCTTTGCAAATGCGGCATATACCATCTCAAATCTTAATAATACTCTTATCTTTGCGCCCCTATGAAAAAAAACTTCCTTTTTGCAGGTTTTTTGCTGTCCGTTGCGCTGCTGTTCAGCAGTTGCAAATCGCAATTTGAAAAAATCCGGGCGAGCGGCAACACCGACCTGATCTACCAAAAGGCTTTTGAATATTACGAACACGGGGAATACCTGCGTGCCCAAACCTTGTTCGAATTGATTATCCCTGCCTATCGGGGTAAGCCGGAGTTGGAAAAAATCTATTTCACCTACTCCTATACTTATTACAACCTGAGCAAGTTCATCCTGGCGAACTACTATTTCAAGAATTTCTCTACCACTTTCCCGACCAGCCCGCTCAAGGAAGAGGCAGATTTCATGGCAGCTTATTCCAACTACCAGATGTCGCCCACCTACAGGCTGGATCAAACTTATACGGAAAAGGCCATCGAGGAATTCCAAACCTTTACCAACACCTACCCGACCAGCGAAAGGGTGAAAGAATGCAACCGCCTCATTGACGAGATGCGCTTGAAACAGGAAAAAAAGATGTTTGAAGAAGGGGTGCTGTATTTCAACCTGCGGCAGTACCAAGCCGCAACCGTAACCTTTGGAAATTTGTTGAAAGATTTCCCTGAAACCAAAAACGGGGAGCAGGTGCGCTACCTGATTGCCAAAGCGTCATTCAATTTGGCCGAAAACAGCGTTTACGACAAACAGGAAGAACGCTACCGCTCTGCTGTCAACTACTCAAGGGATTTTGTCAACAAATACAAGGGCAGCGACAATTACAAAGAAGTAAAATCCATTTACGATAGTTCTGTAAAAAAATTAAAATCATTGACTAATGGCAGATATCAAGACGAAGGCGCAAGGCTTGGATCCTAATGTAAAGGCCCGCAACATTTCTGAAATGGTGGCCCCAACAGGCAACATTTACGAAACCTTGGCCATCATCACCAAGCGGTCGAGGCAACTCGCCATTGACCTGAAACATGAATTGCACAACAAGCTGGACGAGTTCGCAGTGAACACGGACACCATCGAGGAGGTAACGGAAAACAAGGAGCAAATCGAAATTTCCAAATTTTACGAAAAACTCCCCAACCCCACCCTCATCGCCACAGAGGAATTTCTGAAAGGAGAAATCCACGCCCACTTCAACGAAAAGCGCCGCCAAAGGCCGAACCAGTAAGCAGCCTGTAGTCCACAGTCTTCAGTTGGCATCGGAAAACCTAATAAGGTTCATGTGCTGAAGACTGAGGGCTGCGGACTGAAAACTGCCGTCTGAAAATGTTGGGTAAAAAAATCATCCTCGCCGTCACGGGCAGCATCGCCGCTTACAAATCGGCCATCCTCGTGCGGCTGCTCATCAAGGCGGGTGCGGAAGTCCAGGTTTTGATGACACCCTCCGCCACCGAATTCATCTCGCCGCTCACACTTTCCACTTTGTCAAAAAGGCCGGTTTTCACCAAGGCCATCGCCGAAGATGCCTGGAACAACCATGTGGAGATGGGGCTGTGGGCCGATGCCATGATCGTGGCACCGACCACCGCCAATACGCTGGCCAAGCTGGCCAATGGCATTTGCGACAATATTGTTTCCGCTGTGTACCTGTCTGCCCGCTGCCCGGTTTTTTTGGCTCCCGCCATGGACTTGGATATGTGGAAACACCCTGCTACCCTGGCGAATATTGAAAAAATGAAAACCCACGGCAGCCATTTTTTATCGGTGGGTTTTGGCGAATTGGCGAGTGGACTGGTTGGCGAAGGACGCATGGCAGAGCCGGAGGAAATCGTGGATTTTCTTGACCGCTTTTTTCAGCGGCAACAGGATTTTGTTGGGAAAAGAGTCCTCATCACCGCTGGGCCTACCTACGAACCCCTTGATCCGGTGCGCTTCATTGGCAACCTCTCTTCTGGTAAAATGGGCATCGCCATTGCTGAGGCTTTCGCAGAAAGGGGCGCTGCGGTGAAATTGATCCTTGGCCCCTCCAAACTCTCGGTCAGCCATTCAAACATTGAAACTTATAATGTGAAAACGGCGGGTGACATGCACGAGGCAGCTACCCGCTATTTCCCTGATTGTGATATTGCCGTTTTGTCCGCTGCCGTAGCCGACTATCGTCCCAAAATTGTTGCGGAGCAAAAAATAAAAAAAACAGGCCAGAGCATGACCATCGAACTGGAAAAAACACCAGACATCGCAGCAGAACTGGGCAGGATGAAAAAAGCCGGGCAGTTTATTGTGGGCTTCGCCCTGGAGACAAACGACGAACTCGACAACGCCCGCCAAAAATTGGCAAAAAAGAACTTTGACTTTATCGTGCTGAATTCCTTGAAGGATGCAGGCGCTGGCTTTAATTTTGACACCAACAAGATAACCATCCTGCACAAAGACAATAAGCGCAGGGATTTTGAGTTAAAAACCAAGGCCGCCGTGGCGCAGGATATTTTGGACGAAATAGCGGCCAGCTTCAAATAATTTTAGCGATGAAAAAATACTTTTTACTGCTGTTTGTATTTGCATTTTTTGTCACCGCACAGGCGCAGGAACTGGAAGTGCAGGTCACCATCAACACCCCAAAACTGCAAACTGCCGACCCCAAGGTGTTCGAAACCCTGAAAATTTCCATCCAGGAATTTATGAACAACC
Organism: Saprospiraceae bacterium; assembly: GCA_041741095.1. GTDB lineage: Bacteria > Bacteroidota > Bacteroidia > Chitinophagales > Saprospiraceae > UBA6168. The sequence goes on along the minus strand of JBGSKQ010000085.1, from coordinate 120,719 downwards.
AAAAGTGGACTGACGATACCTACGAGCAGTTGGAACGCATCAAAGTGGACATCGTTATGACCATCACCAAAGAATTGAGCGGCAACACCTTTGAGGCAGATTTTTCCCTGCAATCCACCCGTCCCGTGTTCAACAGCACCTACGAAACGCCCCTTTTCAAACATCAGGACAAAGACGTAACTTTTAGCTATCAGCAATTCCAGCCATTGGAGTACAGCCAGTCCACTTTTACCGACAACCTGACTTTTATCCTAGCATATTACGCCTATATCGTCATCGGCATGGACTACGATTCCTTTTCGCCTTATGGCGGGGAGCCTTATTATCAAATTGCCCAGGACATTGTGAACCGTGTGCCGCCGACCATTGCTTCCAGCGTACCAGGCTGGCGCTCGGTGGAGAACAACCGCAACCGCTATTGGCTGGCGGAGAACATGCTGTCTTCCCGCATCCGCCCGCTGCGGCAGGCCATTTACGACTACCACCGCCAAGGCTTGGACATGATGTACCAAGACCCCTATGCCGCCAGGGCCGTGATGACGCTGGCCATCGAATCATTGGCGGGGGTCAACCAAACCTACCCCAACTCTGTGATCATGCAGGCATTTGCCAATACAAAAGCAGATGAAATCATTGAAATATATAAAGCCGCAGCCCCCCAGGAAAAGAACAGTGTGATAAGGGTGATGGAAAAAGTGGACCCTTCCAAGGCATCGAATTACAGGCAGGGAATCGGGAAATAAGCGGCAGCTTTAATTTTGGTTGCTGGGAAAAATGCAGGCAGATATAATTTGCCTGCATTTTTTCTTTTGGAGAGAACTAAAAGCAGTTTTGGATGGTATAGAAGACTTGACAAGCAGATTTGCCCAAATCAATGCCTGTCTTTTTCACTTCACAGTTTGTATTTCCCCGCATGATCACCCGCACTTTCACATTGTACAAAAATTCCCTTTCCGGCCTGTCACGCTCGGTTTGGCTGCTTTCACTGGTCACCTTCATCAACAGGAGCGGCACGATGGTGCTGCCTTTTCTCACCGTTTATCTGACGACAGAACTGGGCTATACCTTGGAGCAAGCTGGCTGGGCCATGACGGTTTTTGGCTTTGGATCGGTGATTGGTTCCTATTTTGGCGGGCATTTGAGCGATAAAATTGGTTTTTACAAAGTCCAGTTTTTCTCACTGCTGTTCGGCGGCACCATGTTTCTGTTGCTCATGATCATGAAGGAGCCATTGGAGATTTACCTGACCATCTTTTTTACCAGCGTCATCGGCGAATCTTTCCGTCCGGCCACTATGACAGCGGTAGCAACCTACAGCAAGCCAGAAAACCGCACACGTTCAGTTTCCTTAATACGCATGGCCATCAATTTTGGTTGGTCAATCGGCCCAGCAATCGGTGGCTGGATGGCGGCTTTTTATGGGTACAATGCGCTTTTCTGGGCGGATGGGCTTACGTGCATCGCCGCCGCATTTTTCTTGCGTTTTTTTCTAAAACCAAAAAAAGGCGTGACAATAGAAAATACGGAAGCACCCACTATAGGGCCTGTGATTTCGCCTTACCAGGATCGGCGGTACCTGTTTTTTTTGTTGATGGTCGTATTGAACGCCATTGCATTTTTCCAGTTTCTTTCGACCCTGCCGGTTTTTTACAAACAAGAAGTGGGCTTGTCAGAAAGCGAGATAGGCGGGCTGTTGGCCATGAACGGCATTTTGATCGTGCTGTTTGAAATGCCCTTGGTACACCTGTTTGAAAGGAATTTTAACAAACTGGATGTGCTAAAATGGGGCATCGTCCTGATTGGTGCTTCCTACATTATATTCAATATCGCCGGCACGACGGCTACTATCGCCGTCATTTCCATGCTGGGGCTGACATTTGGCGAAATGTTCAATATGCCCTTTACCAACGCCTATGCACTGGGCCGGGCCAAACCTGAAAACCGTGGCAAATACATGGGCCTTTTTACCATGACTTATAGTGTGGCGCTGATATTTGCCCCCACCATCGGTACACAGGTAGCTGCACATTGGGGTTTCAATTCACTATGGTACGTCCTCACGGGTTTTTGTATCGTGGCTTATTTTGGCATGGCAGCTTTGAAAAAATGGGAAAACAAAAAAGCCGTACAGCCGCCTACTCCTTCTCTGGTAGAGTGACCACAAAAGGCTTCACAGGAGTGCCATCCTGCCAGGTACCAAGGAAGGCTTGGTTTTCTGAACCGCCAAAAGCATAGTCGCAGTAAGCGCCGCTGCGGCTGCAGGCCAGCATGGCATCAAAGAGTTTCCAATAGCCATAGTAGTCAAATGCGTCCACGGTATTGAGCGATAAAGCCCTCTTGTAAGTGTAATTGTGGATGCCGCAGTCGAAGTCCTCGTCCATGCAGTAGGGCTGGTTGTGGTTGGCAAAGAGCGGCGGATCGCCGTGGGTGTCGGTGTAAAAGCGGACGAGGTTGCGCTGTTTTACCTCCTTAGCTTCTTTAAAAACCTGTAGGGCAAATTCGTCGCCCACGATTTCGTCCTCGTCGCTGACGGCGATAAGCAGGTTTAAATCGTTGGGCATTCCGCCGTAATCTTCTAGCCTACCCCCTTTTAAAATACTGGTGCCGGGGGCGCAAAGAAATGCCACATGGGGTTGTGGCAGGTTAAATTCCTTGTATTTTTTGCAAAGATTGGCCGTGATGACGCCGCCCCAGGAATGGCCGACGAACGCCAAATTGGAAACGATGGGTTTCACGTGCCCCTCCTTGTCCAATTCCTCCAAAGCAGCTTTTACACCTGTGGCCACATTTTCCGTAAACTGCGGCGTCCTCGGTATCAACATGTCCAATTGGTAGCGTGGATAGATGACAATATTGCCCTTGCGCACGAGGTGCTTGATCCATTTGCCATAAATCACAGGATTGATGCCGCCATAACCATGCACAAATACCACCACATGGGCAGAATCGGGCTTTGGGACGCTCGGCTCAAATAGCCAATAGCCGTCCATCTTTTGGGCATAGGAAGCCCATTGGACGGAATCGTGCAAGTACTCGGTGCCACCTGGGCCAGTGGTCGGTTGGTTGTTGGTAACGTGGATTGGTTTATCCTGTGCAAAAAGATTGAAACACAGAGAAAAAGAAAGCAACAAATAAAACATAGGCCAGCTTTGATATAGTGAAAATCTGAGTTTTTGGGAAATAACCACAAGCTTTGCTATTGGTTCGGGTTTTATGAAAAAATGTACTTTTGGCGGCGGGCGAAAATACCACTTGCAAGCAGTCAGCAAGCGCCCAGCTATCATTCAACTAAATGTCTAAAAAGAATCAGCCATCCAAAATAGGGGTCATCGGGGCGGGCAGTTTTGGTACTGCCATTTCCAACTTATTGGCCATCAACAACGAAGTGCTGCTGTACAGCCGCAAACCGGAACAGGTGGAGGCCATCAACAAGGAACACTTCCACCCCAACTTGAAAGTAGAAATTTCCCCTAAAGTAGTGGCCACCAACCACATCGGCGAAGTGGCCGAAAACTGCCACCTCATTTTTCCCATCGTCACTTCCGAAGGGTTCCGCCGGATGATGCAAAGTTTGTCCCCCTATTTGCACCCCTATCATTTGCTCATTCACGGCACGAAAGGTTTTGACCTGAAAAACTTGAGCGAAGAAGATTTGCAGGCAGGAAAAATAACCCGCAAAAGTGTGCGCACCATGAGCGAGGTCATCCACGAAGAAAGCGTGGTGATGCGCATCGGCTGCCTCTCCGGCCCCAATCTGGCCAACGAAATAATGGCCGGGCAGCCCACTGCCACCGTCATCGGCAGCCGTTTCGACGAGGTGACCGAACTGGGCAAAAAAGTGCTGAGCAGCCGCTATTTCCAGGTCTTTGGCACTTATGACATATTGGGCGCAGAATTGGCCGGGGCCTTGAAAAACATCATCGCCATTGGCAGCGGCGTTCTTGGCGGGCTGGGCATGGGGAAAAACATCCAGGCACTGCTCATCACCCGTGGGTTGATGGAAATGATCTACTTCGGCAGGGCATTCGGCACCACGCCCAAGCCCTTTGTAGGCACGGCGGGCATCGGCGACTTGGTCTGTACGGCCACCAGCATGAGCAGCCGCAACTATACCTTCGGTTTTCGTATGGGCCAGGGCGAAACGAGGGAGGAAATCCTATCGTCCATGCCCGAAGTGGCCGAAGGCGTCCGCACCCTCAAAATTGCCAAGCACCTGGCCGACCATTGGAAGCTGCACGTGCCTATTACACAGATGCTCTACAAGGCCGTGTACGAAGGCTACGAAATGAAACAGGCCATCGAATACCTGATGCGCTACCCCTATTATGTGGATGTGGATTTTATTTGAACGAATGGGGAATGATGAACTATGAATGTTGAACTATGAACGTGTCGGAGGGTCGAAACGGTAAGCGCATCTCACTAAATACATCATTTTTTAAGTTCCTTTAAGTTTTAAGTATCGAGGGCATGGGGTTTGGGGCGAAGCCCCAAGTAGCCCCCCTCCCCCGACGAGCTCCCGATAGCTATCGGGAAAGGCGGCGAGGAGGGGCGATTGTTTTAAACCTTTAAAATTGCGTACTAAATTGAAATGATACTTGAGCCTAATTTTAAACATTTCACATTACCCCTCAAACAACTCAGGCTGGACAAGCAAATCAAATCAAAAATAGACTTATGCCTATCTCCATCATCTCTTACAACGTCAACGGCGTCCGGGCGGCCATGAACAAAAAGCTCATTGAATGGGCGGCCCAAAATCCTGCGGACATTATTTGTTTGCAGGAAACAAAGGCACAACCAGAACAGGTTGACTTTGCGCCCATCGAAGCGCTTGGCTACAAGCATTATTGGCATTCGGCGGAGAAAAAGGGCTACAGCGGCGTTGCTACTTTTACCAAAATAGAACCCACTTTCGTGTGCATCGGCTGCGGTATGGAACAATACGACCGGGAAGGCCGCATCCTGCGCACCGATTTTGGCGACTGGACCCTGCTCAACTGCTACTTCCCATCCGGCACCAGCGGCGAGGAGCGGCAGGCTTTCAAATATGGCTTCCTCGACGATTTTTTCAATTGGATTGACGAACTGAAAAAAGAGCGCCCCAAGCTCATCATCGTCGGCGACTACAACATCGCCCATACCGACATTGACATACACAGCCCCAAGACGAACCAAAAGACCTCTGGCTTCCTGCCCGAAGAAAGGGCCTGGATGACGAAGTGGTTCAGCCACGGCTTCACCGATGCCTATCGGCAGGTTTATCCCAATAAAATAGAATATAGCTGGTGGAGCCAACGTGCCAATGCGAGGGCCAACAACAAGGGCTGGCGCATTGACTATCAGTCTGTTACCAATAATTTAAAGGATAAAATTTTGGATGCAGGGCATTTCAATGATGCGCTGCACTCGGATCATTGCCCGGTGTGGATGAAGATAGATTTGTAAATAAACCCGCTAAGAAAGCAGCTTATTTGAAATGAAATTTTTTCCAAAAAAGCTAACTTGCAAAAAATTCAGTCCATGTCTATACAAGCCAAACAGTTAACTGAGCTTTTTAAGGAACTTACCTTAGTGGAGAAACTACAGTTGTTGGAGTTGTTTTTTAAAAACGTCAAAGAAGAAACATTAAGCAATGAGAACAAAACGGAACAACGGCGCAAAGCAGCAGAACAATTGTTGACTGAATATCAGTTTGACAAGGAACTTACAGCTTTCACAGTTTTAGACGGAGAAGAACTATATGAAAAGAAGTGAAATCTGGCTCATCAACCTCGATCCTACGATTGGTGCAGAAATCAAGAAAACCCAGCGGTAATCGTGAGCAGTGTATTCATTGAATACATGCCAAAATCTCAATTTTTCTTTTTTGATACTCGCAGCAGATAACTTAGGGAAATCCCCAAGGAGTTGATCGCCTTAAAATCCTCTGGCCTGTCTTCTTCAAAGTTTAGAGAAATGCCTTTATTGAAATACATTTCAAGCAAAAAGTTTTTGAATTCATAGCCCGTCGAGAAAATTGCCCCATAGCCTTTCCTGTTTTCCATCAATACTATCCCCAGATCACTCCCATCTTTAAATAATATCTTAACATGGGGTATATAGTTCATTAACAAGCCTGTACCGATATGCCAACGTTTTTTAGGATACCATTTTAATGAAAGAGAACCTTGAAATACATTGAATTTTAATTCTTCAATTGGAAAATATAATTCTCCAATATCGGCCTTGACTCTTTTGTGTGTGTAATTTATGAAAACACACAATGAAAGTGCATTCGCTATCTTTTGTTCACCTTTAAGGCCCCATAAGATACTACTTGCGGAATACCCATTTTCAGATACCTCAAAATAGTCAAAGTTCCTGCCTGGGACATAATAAGAATAATATTTCTTAAACTCTCTGATTTGGGCAAAATCAACTCCAATTGTAGGGCCTATGAAAGATTGGGAAATTCCTATAAATGAAAAAAAAGAAAGCAATATTGCTAAAATGAATGTTTTCATAATTTGATCCACTATCTTTTTTTCGACACCCGAAGCAGGTAGCTGAGGGAAAAGCCAAAGGAGTTGATGGGCCTCAAATCCACAAAATCGGCCTGCTCTTTTGTTGAAAACCCCTTGTTGAAAAATATTTCAGCCAACATGTTCTTATAACGATAGCCCGTAGTCAATAGGGCCCCTGGTTCCTTTTTGTTTGCTATGGCAAATGGCCCTTTAGAAATAACATGCGGATAGATGTAGGTAACGTCGGCGATGTAGTTCATGGTAAAACCCGGCCCTATGTGCCAGTTCCTGATCGGAAACCAGTACAGTGCCAACACCCCCTTAAAAGATTTCAGTTCCATCGCTTTGGCAGGTATATAGGTAAAAGTACTCGCAGCAAATTCCTTCTTGGTGTAGAAAAGCTGCAAAGCCAGGGATAGGGATTTCGCCACCTGTTGCTCCCCCCTGATGCCGTAAAAAAAGCTTTCGGTAGAATAACTGTGGTCATATACTGTAATGTACTCCATTCTCGGATCCTCATTTAATTCTATGATCCGGGCAAAATCTATTCCGACCGTTGGTCCAATATATGATTGTGATTGGATCGAGAAGGCGTAATGCATCATTAGGGCTGTCAGGAAAAAATATTTCATCTGTGGGTACGGAAGTTAAAAGAAGTGGGTAAATATACCATTCTTTTTACTCCCCTATCACCCCCAACTCAACCCCTTCCGAATAAGCCACCTTAATTCCGTGCCTGTTAAAAGCAGCTTTGATGGCCCTGTTCGTTTCAAAAATGCCGTCCCAGTAGTCGTCGGGCAGGATGTAGGGGCGCACGGCGATCATAATGTTGTGGGTGTCGAAGGTTTCGATGCCCACTTCTGGGGCAGGGGTTTCCAACACCATCGGCACCTGTTGCAGCGCTTCCAGCACAATGGATTTTATCTTGGGAAAACTTTCCTCGTAGGGCATGGTCACCTTCAATTCGAGGCGGATGGAGCCTTTGGAGGAATAATTGGTGATAGTGTCTTCGATGACCTTGCCGTTGGGGATGATGAGCGTCTTGAGGCCAGGCGTTGAGAGGATGGTGTTGAACACGTGGATTTCTTCCACCTTGCCGAAGCGGCCATTTATTTCTACCGTGTCGCCCACTTTGTAAGGGCGCAACACCAGCACGAGGATGCCCGCCGCAAAGTTGCCCAGGCTGCCCTGCAAGGCCAAGCCGACCGCAAAACCTGCCGCCGCCAGGATGCCGACAATAGAAGTAGTTTCAATGCCGACGATGCCCGCCGCTGCCAACAGCACCACTACTTTTAGCCCAATATTGAGGAAGGAAAGCAGGAAGGGTGTGACTTCCTTGCTGAAATTCGCCCGCTCCAGCGAGAGCCGCACGATGTAGGCCAGTTTTTTTACCAGCCAAAAGCCAACAAGCACAAGTATAACTGCCCCTGCCAGTTTGGGGGCGAATGTGACCGCAAAGTCAATGACTTTATCCCAGTAAATAGCCAGTTTTTGTTCGTCCATCGTTATTTGTGTTTTTTTGTTTGAGTTTGGGAAAAACAAGTTTTCCGTCAAAGCGCAAATGTAGGAATCAACAGGGTTTCTACGCTCCCTATATTTTCATTTTACAATAAAATAGCATCTTTGAACCTGGTTTATAGAGGAGTGAGAGAAAGAGCTTAGCAACAACTTATCTTAAGTTTTCTCACAACAACTCACGGCTCAATATTCCAGTCCTTCATTTCCAGCTACCTGAAAGCCAAAGACATTAATTCCTTGCCATGAAATTCCCTTTTAAAAAGATATACGCCGCCCTCGCCTTTGCATCGTTTTTAGTAGCAATCGCACAAGCCCAGGAAATCAGTTACGACCGTATTGATTTTAAAGAAAACCCCAACTGGGACAACGTCATGGACGATGCTCGCCGGACTGGCAAAGTCATTTTTCTTGACGGCTATACCTCTTGGTGCGCCCCTTGCAAGAAAATGGACAAGGAGGTGTTCACCCGCCCGGAAGTGGCCAATTATTTCAACCAAAAATTCATCAACGTAAAATATGACATGGAGGTGGGCCAGGGAGAAGAATTGAAGGTGCAATTGGGCGTGAACGTGTTCCCCACTTATCTTTTCATTGCTGGAAATGGGCAGGTCGTTCACCGCATCATCGGGGCGCACCTGGAGGGCAACGAGTTTTTGGATTATTCTAAAATGGCGGTGACGCCCGGCGAAAGTTATGTGGACTTGCAGCTACGCTACAAAAACGGCGAACGCAACTCGGATTTCATGTTCAAATACCTGCGGGCGCTGAAAATGGCCGGCGAAGAGCACAAAGGAAAAGACATCGTGGACAGCTATTTTACCCTCATGTCTATTGACCACTTCCTCGATCCCGCCTATTGGGATATCATCAAGCGTTTTATGAAAAACCCATTGTCAAGGGAGTTCCGGATTTTGCTGACCAACCGGGACGAGATCGTGGAAGCGAATGGCGAAAAAGAGGTGGACGACCTGGTTTACAATATCCTCAATACCTATATGAAGGAAAATGTGTCCACCAGCATCAACGATGCCGGGCGAGCCGCCGAGGAGGAGCTGATCGGGGTGCTGCGGGAGGCCGAATTCCCCCGCCGCAGCGAACTGTTGGCCCGCCTACTGGCCTGCCACTACAACCGCATTGGAAATTGGAACGATTATGCCTCGCTCCTGGACGCCATCGTGGATTTTAAGTTGCTGGAAGGTTTTGAAAGCCCCCTGAAAGAAGTGGATTTCCACACCGCCAATATCACCAATGTGGTGCTGGACGAGGCCCTGCTGAAACGTGCCCTGCGCTGGACGGATTACACCATTGAAAAAACCACTAACCCCGTAGAAAAGGCTTCTTTTCTCAAAACCAAAGCCAACATCCTGGAAAAACTCGGCAGGCAGGGCGATGCAGAGGCAGCAAGGAACGATGCCGCCAAGGCAAAAAAGGAGGGAGGGTGAATTGGTTTGATGGGTTTGAATTGTCCCGTCAAACTCCTCAAACCCATCAAACTCCTCAAACCCATCAAACAACAAACAAAATAATGTACGAACCCATTATCGGCCTGGAAATCCACCTCCAACTGGCCACGCAGAGCAAAGCTTTCTGTGGCGACGATGCCTCCTTTGGCGGTGAGCCGAATACGCATGTGAGCGCCATTTCGCTCGGCCACCCTGGCACGCTGCCCCGTTTAAACAAAAAACAAGTGGAATATGCCGTACGCCTGGGCCTGGCCTTGGGCAGCAAAATCAACCACCGCAACGCCTTCGATAGGAAAAACTACTTCTATACCGACCTGCCAAAGGGCTACCAAATAACACAGGACAAACTGCCAGTCTGCATCGGTGGCTCGCTCGAACTGCGCATGGATGGCTATCGCAGAAACGTGCGCATCCACCACATCCACATGGAGGAAGACGCCGGGAAGTCCATTCATGATATTGACCCCAAACATTCGTTGATTGACCTCAACCGTGCGGGCGTTCCCCTGCTCGAAATCGTCACCGAACCCGACTTGCGCTCTGCCGAAGAGGTGGACGCCTTTATGACGGCCATGCGCCAACTGGCCCGCTACCTGGAGATTTCGGACGGCAATATGCAGGAAGGCTCCATGCGCTGCGATGTGAACGTTTCAGTGAGAAAAATGGGCGAGACAAAACTCGGCGAGCGCTGCGAAATCAAAAACGTGAACTCCATGCGCTATGCCCGCCAAGCCATTGAATACGAGACCAAACGGCAAGTCGGCCTGCTGGAAAAAGGAGTGGAAATCACACGGGAAACCCTGAATTTCAACCCGTCCACAGGCGTGACCACACCCATGCGTGACAAGGAAAGTGCCCACGACTACCGCTACTTCCCCGACCCCGATCTGCCGCCTATCGTGCTGGAGGAAAAATGGGTGGACGGAATTCAAGCGTCCTTGCCCGCATTGCCAAGGGCAGTATTTGAAAAATTTACCAAACAATATGACCTGTCCGACTACGATACCAACCTGCTGACGGCTGAGAAAAGTTGGGCAGTTTATTTTGAAAAATTGGCCGATAAAACGCCGCACTTCAAGGCCGCCGCCAATCTCGTCATCAACAAGCTCATTCCCAGTTTCTCCGATGGCCCAACAGCAGCTATTGCCCCCTCCCCCATCGCCCCAGATCGAATGGCCGCTTTTATACAACTCATTGAAAATGGGCAAGTTAGTGCTTCCATTGCCTATCAGCGCCTTTTCCCAGCCTTGTTGGAAAATCCCGAAATGGAGCCGCTCATTTTGGCACAAAAACTCAACCTGCTGCAAAGCAGCGACACGGATTATTTGGAAAAAATCGTGGACGAAGTTTTGGCCAACAACCCCGCCAAGGTGAAGGAATACCAAAACGGCAAAAAAGGCCTCATCGGTTTTTTCATGGGCGAGGTGATGAAAGCCTCAAAGGGCAAGGCCGAACCGAAGGCCACCAATGAGTTGATTACGAGGAAACTGGAGGGGTAGGTTTTTTATGTTTGAGTGTTTAGGTATTTATGTGTTTTGGGGGGCTTTTTACAAATTGAAATATTGATTTATTGCAACCATCAAAAAAACCTGATTTAAAACTTCGACCCTCTGTGAGAGGGCGGGTTATCAAACCCGCCAGTTTGAGTCTTCTGCCCAGAAATACCGTTAAGGTGACGCCTACAAATGGCCGCTACAAGTGTATTAATTTGCAGAATTTGAAAAGCCATTTGCAGGTGTCGCCTTAACTTGATTAACTAACGATAAGGAGACTAAGCAGCACCCCAAAACACACAAACACCTAAACACCCAAACACAATAAAAAGCCATGCCCGAAATCACACCGGAACGTTACTATAAAGAAGAGCGCTTCAATGCTATCACACATGGATTGGGCCTGGTGCTGGCCCTTTGTTTTTCCCCTTTATTGTTAAAAAATGCCCGTGAAAACGGGGCGCCGGACAAGCTTTTTTGGGGCGTCGGGCTTTTCTGCCTGTCCATGATTTTGCTGTATGCCGTATCCACGCTTTATCATTGCGTCCATCAGCCACGGGCGAAGCGCCACTGCCGCAAAATGGACCACATTGCCATTTACCTGCTCATCGCCGGGACGCATACTCCGTTCATTATCAAATATTTGGACAATGTAAAAGGCTGGGTTTACCTGGGCATTCTGTGGTTGCTGTTGCTGATAGGTACTTTTGGCAAGCTCTTTTTTTTGGAAAAATGGGAGCGGCTGTCGCTCGTGCTTTACCTGTTTATGGGCTGGATGATCGTCTTCGTGCTGCCCGACGTGCTGCCCCTAATGAGCCTGGAAGTGTTGTTGTGGATTGGCGTCGGGGCCTTTTTTTACACCAGTGGCGTTTTCTTTTTTGTCAAGGAAAAAATGTGGTACAGCCACTCCATCTGGCACCTGTTTGTGCTGGCTGGCACGGGCGGGCATTTTGTGGCTTTGTGGAAGGCGCTTGAACATTAATGCGCTACTTCTGTAATTACAAATGACATATCTCAAACTTGTTGCTTGGCAAAACTTCAAAAAACACCTAAACACATAAATACATAAACACCTCCGCCGAATTCCCTACTTTTACCCAATAGTATATTCCCCCGACTATTTCGTTGCACTCATTCATTCTGCTATGCGCAAACTGGCCAACAGCCTTTTCAAACGTTACCTGCAATTCCGCATGCGCCACATCCGGCGCTATAGGCAGCACCCGCACGAAGTGCAACGGGAGTGGCTCGACCGCCTGTTGCTTACGGCCAGGGACACCGAGTGGGGAAAAAAATACGATTTCAAAAGCATCAAATCTTACCGACAGTTTGCCAACCGAATCCCCGTTCAAGACTACGAATCGCTCAAGCCCTTCATCCAGCGAACAATGCACGGCGAAAAGGACGTGCTATGGAACGGGCGGGTGCGCTATTTCTCCAAATCATCCGGCACCACTGGCGACAAAAGCAAGTTCATTCCCGTGAGCAGCCAAAATTTGCGAAGCTGCCACAAGGGCGGCTCCTGGGATACCACCGCCCTGTTTTACCAACAGCGCCCGGATGCCCGCTTGTTTGAGAAAAAAAGCCTGCTCATGGGCGGCAGCCTCAGCCAGTTCGAGCCTTTTCCCAAGTCCACTTTCGGCGATGTATCGGCGGTGATGATCAGCCAGATGCCTTTCTTCGTTCGGCCATTTTTTACGCCCGATTTTGAGACGGCGCTCATGCCCGATTTTGAAAAAAAGATAGAACGCATGGCCCGCATTTGCAGCCAGGAAGACGTCGTGATGCTGGGCGGCGTACCTACCTGGACGGTCGTGCTGTTCCGGCGGATGCTGGAGCTGACAGGCAAGCAGCACATGCTGGAGGTTTGGCCAAACTTGCAGGTTTACATACACGGAGGCGTCAGCTTTACGCCTTATCGGGAGCAGTTCAAGCAGTTTTTTCCTGGTGAAAAAGTAAGTTACCAAGAAGTCTATAATGCCAGCGAGGGCTACTTCGCCATCCAAGACGATTTCGCTTCGCAGGACATGTTGCTGCTGCTCAACAACGGCGTTTATTTTGAATTTTTGCCGATGGAAGAATGGGCCAAGGAACACCCGAAAGCCGTGCCGCTGAGCGCCGTGGAGTTGGGTAAAAACTACGCTGTCATCATCAGCACCAATGCTGGCCTCTGGCGCTACTCGCTGGGCGACACAGTGGCCTTTACCTCCATTTCACCCTATAAAATAAAAATAACGGGCCGCACCCGGCAGTTCGTCAACGCCTTCGGCGAGGAGGTGATGGTGGAAAATACAGACCAGGCCTTGGCAAAAACCTGTGCTGCCACGGGCGCTGTCGTGCTGGAATATTCGGTGGCCCCGGTTTATTTTAAAGGCGCTGGCAAGGGCAGCCACGAGTGGCTGGTGGAGTTTGAAAAAATGCCCTACGATGTGAAAGCTTTCAGCCGAATTTTGGACGAAAACCTGCAAAAACTCAACTCCGACTACGAGGCCAAACGTTTTCAAAACATGGCCATGTCGCCGCTCCAATTGCAGCCCGTGCCGCCTGGCACTTTTCACAACTGGCTGAAAATGAAGGGAAAATACGGCGGTCAGCACAAGGTGCCGAGGCTCTCTAACGACCGCAAGTACATGGAGGAGGTTTTGGCTTTTTTGAAAAAGGGTGAATTTACCATGAATGATGAATTTTAAACAAGGGTCGTTTCCTACCTTCCACTTTTCCCCGCCCTCACCATCGGGTCTTCCAGCCGGTTGGCCATGCGCTGTATGGCGTCAATGATATTGTCCAGGGCGGGCGGGTAATCTACGTATTTGATGCCCAGGTTGTCCTGGCCCCAAATGGCGATGGTCACCACTTTTTTCTTGTCGCCATAAGCGACGGAGAGTCGCAGCGGCACTGGTCGGGGCTTGGCACCTTTTCTTTTTTCGCAGGCTTGATCGCCGCAGTCGTAAATGCGCTCCATGTCGAAGAAGCCCTGTTTTACCACATAGTCGGCAAACATTTCCAGTTCGGTGCGGGGAATGTTTTTCTTGGTGACCAGGAGGCCGTGGCTGACGCTCTGGAATTCTTTGATGAGCCTGCCGTCTGTTTTTATTTGGATAAAATCTTTTAATACGGGGTCAATGCCGCCATAATAGCCGCCGCCGATAAGGTCAATACTGATGTGGGTAGGCTCAGGCACGGGAATATACTCCTGCCGCTTTTTGAATTTTTGAAAAACGGAAGCGATCCAACCTTTCTTTTCTTTTTTCTCCTTGACGATGCCGGGGTGCGGATTGTCCGCCTCCACGATGACCTCCGGCAGTTCGTTGGCTGGCTTTTCAAAAGGAGCATCCTTGCTTTCTACCCGCACGAAGTGGTACTGGTAGGTTCCCTTGCTGTTGCGCTGGTGAAACTCAAGCACTAAGATGGATTTGTTGAGCTGTACGATTTCAAACTTGTCCACATACTGGAAGCTGTAGAAGAGGTTGCGGCCTTCCAGGTTCCAGTTACCACGGGCCAATTTGCCGTTGAGGTACTCCTGGTAAGTGTAATCGTATTTAAAATACAGATAAAAATCGTATTGCTTGTCCGCCTTGTGGATGATGGTATTTGATTCGGTGTGGAGGGTATAGGTATAACGCCATTTGGACTCGATGAACAAGCGTTCATCCGCCCCGGCAGAACTGGTTGGTGCCTCTTGGGCGGCAAGGCCGGACCAAAATGCCACGGCCCCCATTAAAAACAATAAGCGTAAATAGGATATCAGCATGGGATGATGTTTGTGCAGCTTTCAATTATCTGCCGAAGATATATAAGAATTTACGCTAAAGCAAAAGTTGTGCAGCGAAGCACTTATTTGCCTTTGTAACGATGAAAAAATAATTATTAAGTTTTGCTGCTCCAACGTCGGGGAGGTTTCCAAACCTCCCCGACGTTTAAAGAGAAGCTGTTTTTTCATCGTTCATTAGCGTGTACACCATACTAATTCCTGCAACTATTTGGCCGGAATTTGTTAAAACTTGAATCCAAGGGTCAACATAAACTGGTTTCGCTGGGCATCCAGGCTGACCAATTGCTCCGGGGCGTTGGTTGCCTTGTAGGGCAAATAGTCCCGATCATACATGAAGCGCCTGAAGGCAAAATCCATAAAAAACCTTTCCAACCTAAAACCAGCCCCAGCACTAAAAGCGCTGACAGGATCTTCGCCGTCGGAATATGGAGAAGCCATCCATGAATAACCTCCCCTGAGCCTGAAAATATCAATGGCATATTCGCCGCCCACCCGCAGGTTCACACCGCCGGTTAGTTCATTGTCAATTTGGTCGTTCAAATCCCTTTCATATTCAATATCGGCTTCATTGTCTGTATTGTTGAAATTGAACCTGGCGGAAGTGTAATCCACCCATTCCGCCTCGGCGCTGATGAAGCCGTTTTTGCCAAAAATAAAACCTGCGCTGCCGATAAAGCGCCAAGGGGTACGCAAGCGGTACTCAAATGAGCCTTCCGGCGATTGGGCAGAATTTTCCTGGGAAACGCCGCTATCCGTATAGCGGTAATCCAATTCGGTAGAAAAGCTATCGTCTAGTCCCAGCCCGCTGGGTGTGTGGATGGCAGCACCCAAACGTATCATCTGGCTGATGCGGTATATTAGGCCCACTTTCAGGTTGATACCTGCCCCTGTGGTTCTTAGCCGCTCGGTGTAAGTGAGTTCATCGAAGAGGATGTCGGGGTTGAGGGGTTCGTTGACCTCGTTGTAGGTTTTAGTCTCTTCAAAGGAAAAAATGGGCACGCCCAGGGTGGCACCAATCATAATTCGGTCTTCATAATTGCCGGCAAAAGAGAAAACCAGTTCCGTCATAGAACCCTTGCGGTTGACCAATTGCGAGCGGGTCACGGCAATATTGGTGTCAGGGAAGTCGCTGACATACAGCGTGTTATCATCTTCAAATGGATTGTAAATGGCAAAGGCATCAAATGCTGGCCCTGCCTCAAAATTATCTAGTTCGCTGGGCGTCAGGCCCTGTGCCAGTTCCAGCCAACGGTCGGTGATGGAGCCATTTGATCTTCCCTCAAAATAAAAAGACTGGTTGAAATTGGCGACCCGGTTGATGCCTACGCCAAAAGCTGCATTCCGCCACGCTGCGTCCAATGGGCGGGAAACAAACACGAGCCCGAGGTTATTGATGTTGAAATTTGTTTTCTCCTCATCAAAGGCGAAGTTGCCCTCCCCGTTTTCCAGTTTGGCATCAATGGTACCTATTTCAAAAGAAGGCGTCAGCGTGAACTCCGAGCGCCGAACTGTTCCCAATCCAGCAGGATTCGTACTTAGGGAAGAAAAATCAGCCCCCAATGCTCCGATAGCACCTCCGATACCAACCGAACGGGCCGTACCGCCAATTTCCAAAAAAGAATAACGGACTGCATCGTCAAGGGTCTGGGCTTGCGAATTGGTCAAGGTAAAAAATAGGGTTGCAAGGCAAAAAATGAGTCTTTTCATGGCTTTATTTTACGTTAAAAATAAAAGGTATTTGGCCACAATAGGTTGTAAAAGAACATAAAAAAAGTGGGTGGCTGGTATCACCAATCCACCCACTTTCTGAATAAAATGCCTCAATGGCGATCGTGTATTCAAAAATTAGTTGCCCCTTCCGCCTTTCGAGCGGCTGCTGTTGTTGCTGCCCGATGAACTACGGGAAGAGGATCCGCTGTTGTTGCTGCGAGAAGAGGAGCCGCTATTGATGTTGCCCGAAGAGCGGCTGCTGTTGGACGAACCACTGTTGATGCCTCCAGAACGGCTGCTGTTGTTGCTTCGGCTGTTATCAAAACCACCCGAACGGCTGCGGCTGTTATTGCTCCTGCTATTGTCAATGCCACCAGAGCGGCTACGGCTGTTGTCGTTGCTGCGTCCCGTGTCAATCCTGCCATTGTCCCTGCTGCGGGATTGGTTACGGGTTGACTCGTTGACACGGTCGTTGGTACGGCTGCGGCGATTGGTATCGTAGGTTCTGCGCTCGGTCTCTGTACTGCGGGGAGGCGCTACTGTTTCCCTTTCCCTGGTACTTTCCGTGCTGCGCACACCTTCTCTTGTCTCGGAAACTCCCGAGCGTACATTGGTACGGCTGTCATCTGCTTCCCTTGTGCGGCCACTTGCTTCCCTTGGCTGGGTTGCAACCTGCTTATCGGATGGACTGACGGTGGTGGCATTGTCATTGGGCGCACCGGTCAACCTCCTTGGGCTGCTGTCCGGGCGGGTAGCGCCGCCACGCCTTGAGCCATAGTAGTTACCGTTTTGGTTGTTTACGGTGTTGTAGTCGTATCCATTGCCCCAAGATGGCGGGCAATAGTAGTTGCTATAATATCCGCCGCCATAGCCACCACCATAGTAGTTATTCACGTAATAGTTATTGCCATAGCCACCATACCAGGGGTCATACCAACTGCTTCTCCAAGGGCTATAGAAGTTTCCATAAGAAGCATAGAAGCTCGGCCCGCTCCAAGAATTCCAGCCCCAACCCGCATTCCAACGGTTCCTCCTGTAGCCAGGATAGTAGCTGTCATAGATCAGCACAGTGGTACCGGGAGAATAGAACGGATCATTGAAATAGAAAGGATCATAATAATACCTATCTACATACACCGGGTCGAAATAGCTGAATCCATAATAGGGCCTATGGAAACGCCTGATGCGGGAGCTGTACTCATATTCATTGTCTTCATACTCGTACTCATCATCATCATAACCATAGTCTTCGTCGTCGTTGGCTGCATAGCTGTCTTCCGACGAAGAAGAGTTATTGTCGTAATAATAGTCCGAGTCTGTATCAGGATTGTAATAAAGGTCGTCGTACTGGGCCGTAGCCATATTTGCCCAACCAAAGGCAAGCAAGGCGACCATCAAAGCGAGCATTTTATTCTTTTTCATTTTAAACATATTTTTTTGAGTAATTACTTCGACTCTCTCTGTGAAGTTTGCGGACACGAATTTATTAGCTTTGCGCCACTTTTTATGTTAAGGGGAACTAAAATCGTTTTTTGCCCCTGTTAAAGTTTCTAAGATGACGTTTTTAAAGACGGATTGTTTAGCAAAATGTCATTTAAACTTTTCTTAAAACGCCCGCTTTTCGCACGAAATAATGTTGTTAAAGGCGGTTTTTTATGTTAAAATTTTGAAAAAGGGCATGGCGCACTTGCCATTTTTGACCATTGGTGCCGCTTAGTAGGCCATCCATTCAAGTATTGTAAAATGCACTTTGCCCGACACATTTTTTCATGGCAAAAGAAATCACTTCCAGGGAACAGGACTATTCGCAATGGTACATTGACATTGTTCAAAAAGCCAACATGGCCGACCACTCGGCAGTAAGGGGCTGCATGGTCATCAAACCGCATGGCTTCGCCATTTGGGAAAACATGCGGGACCAACTGGATCGCATGTTTAAAGAAACTGGCCACGTCAACGCCTATTTTCCATTATTTATACCAAAAAGCTTCCTCAGCAAAGAGGCGCAGCACGTAGAGGGCTTTGCCAAGGAATGTGCCGTAGTTACGCACCACCGCCTGATGAACGATCCAAATGGCGGTGGCGTCATCGTTGACCCGTCCTCCAAATTGGAGGAAGAGCTCATCGTGCGCCCTACTTCCGAAACCATCATCTGGGACACTTACCGTGGCTGGATCAACAGCTACCGTGACCTGCCGCTGCTCATCAACCAATGGGCGAACGTGGTCCGTTGGGAAATGCGCACCCGCCTCTTCCTGCGCACGGCAGAATTCCTTTGGCAGGAAGGCCACACTGCCCACGCCACCAAGGCAGAGGCCGAGCAAGAAACACTGACCATCCTGGACATTTATGCAAAATTCGCTGAAGAGTGGATGGCCATGCCAGTGATAAAAGGCATAAAAACAGCCAACGAGCGTTTCGCCGGCGCCGATGAAACTTATTGCATCGAAGCGCTGATGCAGGACGGCAAGGCACTGCAAGCAGGCACTTCGCATTTCTTGGGGCAAAATTTCGCCAAAGCCTTCGACGTGAAGTTTTCAAACGAAAACAACGAGCAGGAATATGTGTGGGCTACTTCCTGGGGCGTCTCCACCCGCCTCGTCGGTGGCCTGATCATGACACATTCCGACGACGACGGCTTGGTCTTGCCCCCAAAGCTCGCACCAATACAAGTCGTCATTGTGCCCATCCCAAAACCTGCTGCCGAAATAGACGAGGCTGCTGAAAAAATAATGAACGAACTCAGGGCCAAGGGCGTCCGGGTGAAATACGACACTGATATGAAAAACCGTCCCGGCTTCAAGTTTGCGGAGCACGAACTGCATGGCGTGCCTGTCCGCTTGGGCATTGGGGCCAGGGATTTGGCGATCGGTCAAGTGGAAGTCGCCCGGCGTGACACCAAGGAAAAGTCGAACCAGCCTGTGGAAGGCATCGCCAATTATGTCATTCAGCTTTTGGACGAAATCCAGCAGAACCTGTTTGATCGATCGGTCAAATTCAGGGCAGAGCATACTACTTCAGTGGACAATTTTGAAGATTTCAAAGCAGTGCTGGACGGCAAGGGCGGCTTCGTTTCCGCCCACTGGGACGGTACGACGGAGACGGAAATAAAAATCAAGGAATTGACCAAGGCCACCATCCGCTGCATACCTATTGACAATGAAAAGGAAGATGGAAAATGTGTGCTGACTGGGAAGCCATCTACGCAGCGGGTGCTGTTTGCAAGGTCGTATTGAGGCGCTAATTTTACAATATGAAAGGGGAAACGAATTTGCTTCGTTTCCCCTTTTTTTATAAAGAAATTTGGACGCACATCTTGCGTAACGACCTGATTACCAACTGCCACCAGCGCCACCACCGCCAAATCCGCCTCCGCCAAATCCGCCAAACCCGCCGCCGCCGAAACCACCACCGCCGCCGCCCCAATTGCTGCCACCGCCGCCACCTGTGGGGAAGAAAATCCAACCGCCCCCGCTATCGTATCGGCCACTGCGGCGATAGCCGCCACCGCCGCCGCCTTTGCTTATCAGAATAATGATGATGATGAAAATGATGATGAAAACAATAACGGCAATCGGGAAATTGCCATCGCCGTCGCCCACATCCTCATTGGTGTATTCGCCGCTGCCAAGCTTCATGATGACTTCTGTGGCACGGTCGAGGCCCTGGAAATAATTTTGCTCACGAAAAGCAGGCACAATCGTCTGTTCAATGATGCGGCGGGATAGGGCGTCCGGCAGGTAGCCCTCTGCGCCATAGCCCGTTTGGATGCGGAGCTTGCGGTCGCCAATGGCCACGTAAATGAGGATGCCGTTGTTCTTGCCTTCCCGCCCGATGCCCCAGCCTTCCGCCAGGCGATAGGAGTAGTCGAAAATATCGTCTCCGTCCAATGATTGCTCGATGACAATAGCAATTTGGGTGGACGTGGAATCATCGTAGGCTACCAGTTTTTGCTCCAGGGCAGCTATTTCACCCGAAGTCAAGATGCCCACAAAGTCGTTGACCAGCTTGGGTGGGTTGGGCTTGGGCGGTATTTCTTTGGCCACTGCCAACAAGGGCAGCAGCAAAATCAGCAATAGGGCAATATTTCTAAAGTGGAATTTCATTTACTTATACTGTATTCAATTGGCAGTTTGGTGTTTGTTGGGGCCAATAATTTCAACAGAAAAATCAACGGCCATAGGAAATCTCGTCGGCCAGTTCATTTTTGTCTCCCCTTTGCCAGGGGAAAACGGCTTTCAGTTTTTCACCTGCCCGTTGTACGCCCTGGCACACACCTTCGGCGAACATGCCTTTCCTGAAATGTTCCTGCATCACGTTGCGCACTTCCTCCCAAAAGTTTTCAGGCACTTTTGCGTTGATGCCACGGTCGCCGTAGATGGCAAAGTCGTGCCTATCGGGTACGATAAAGATCAGTACGCCGTTGCGTTCCTTCGTCCGGTCCATTCCCAAGGCCAAAAAAGTGCGGTGAGCAGCCCCCAATATTGAACCTTGGTAGTCCCTTTCCATGTGTACCCTTATTTCGCCGGAGGTCTGCTTTTCTGCTTCCTTGATAGTGGCGATGATGCGGCCTTCTTCGTCCTTGGAGAAAAAATCAATCATTGGAAACTAAAAATGATGAACGATGAAAGATGAATGATGAACGGGGGACACCGGTTCATCATTCATCTTTTATAGTTCATCGTTTAATCAAAACTCTACTTTAGGGGCATTCTGTGCGCCCTGATCAGCTTCGAACATGCCCTTGCGTTCAAAGCCGAAGATGCCAGCCCAGAAATTAGCAGGGAAGCGGCGGACAGCGGCATTGTAGTCGCCTACTGCCCCGTTGAACTTGTCACGCTCCACCTTTATCCTGTTTTCCGTGCCTTCCAGTTGCGATTGCAGTTCCTTGAAAGATTCGGTGGCCCGCAGTTGGGGATAGTTTTCGGTGATCATCATCAGGCGGCCCAGTGCTTGGGAAAGTTCACCTTGGGCGGCTTGAAACTCGGCCAGTTTTTCAGGCGTGAGCTTGGTCGGGTCCACTTGGATGCTGGTAGCACGGGCACGTGCATCGGCCACTTGCGTCAGGGTGGACTGTTCGAATTCGGCAACGCCTTTTACGGTACTGACGAGGTTGGGGATGAGGTCGGCACGGCGCTGATAAGCACTTTGTACATTGCCCCAGGCTTGCTCTACGGTCGTGTCTTTTTCAACAAATCTGTTGTAGGAATTGCAGCCAGAAAAGGCAACGATAAGTCCAAAAATTACAAGTACGAGGATGAGTACTGATCTCATTGTCAAAAAGGTTTTGTTTTGAAGAAATCCTTCTTCATCCAAAGGGTTGATGAGGTTTATAAGGGTTGATAATTTTTATAAACCCCAATTAGCTTGGATGCCAGAAGCTAAACGTTTTTTCTGATGTAAAAAAGGCGGAAAGTCACGATTGGTTGTGCGTAACCGCCAGGTATTCTGCAAACATCGGAAAAATACGGATAAATAAAGGGAAACTGTCTTTAAACCGCATTTGCCCTTTTTAAAAGCTCCTTCACAAGCAAAGCCACTTTTGGCTCCACGGCAGCGACTACGGCAATGACATCTTCTACGGTTGTCACTTTAATTTCCTCAATGGGGAAGCATTTGTTGGAAACAACCGATACGACGAAAATTTTCATGCCCGACTGTTTTGCCACCAACACCTCTGGCACGGTGGACATACCCACCACGTCGCCGCCTATTTTATTTAAAAAAAGGTACTCGGCGGGCGTTTCCAGATTGGGGCCTGGCAGGCCGACATATACGCCCCTGTGTGCCCGGATGCCGTGTTTTTTTGCAATGGCGGCAGCGTTTTCAATCATCCCCTTATCATAGGTATGCAGCAAATCCGGGAAGCGGATGCCAAACCTTTCGTCATGTGTGCCCCGCAGCGGGTTTTCTGGTTGGAGGTTGATGTGGTCATTTATAAAAACGAGATCGCCCGCTTCGATGGCCGCATTCGTGCTGCCAGCCGCATTGGAGATAATGAGCCGCTCCACGCCCAGGGCTTTCATCACACGCACGGGGAAGGTGACCTGCTGCATGGAATAGCCTTCGTAATAGTGGAACCTGCCTGCCATCGCCACCACATCTTCGCCCGAAATTTTCCCAAAAATCAACTTGCCAGAATGGCTTTCCACCGTTGAAACCGGGAAATGCGGAATGTTTTTGTAATCAATACTTGCTACAACTTCAATTTCATCGGACAAGCCGCTCAAACCTGTGCCGAGGATAATACCTGTCGTTGGTTTGGAGTCAGTAATCTGACTGATAAATGCTACAGCTTCTTGAATTTGGTCGTATAACATGGTGAAAAATTAGGAAGGCAATAATAAGCAATCTATACCTCACCTCGCCATGTTCTGGGCAAGGGCTATTGGCCTTTGGCTATTGGTTCTCAGTCAAAAACCAAGACCCATCGTCAATCTTCCTCCCGATTCGGAGGCATCGGGCTGATAGCCGACCAGCCACCGTCCACCACGATGGTCTGCCCTGTGATCTGGCTGGAAGCAGGGGAAAGCAGGAACAGTGCTACATTGGCAATATCTGCTGGCGTGGAAACCTGCCCAGTGGGCGAAAGGGCATTCCAAATGTCGGCATAGTCGTGCTCTGTGGCGTGGGTGCGCTCCGTCAAGGTAGCGCCAGGGGCGATAGCATTGACGGTTATTTTATAAGGAGAAAGTTCGGGAACGAGACTTTTGGCCAGCATTTGCAGGGCTGCTTTGGTCATGCCATAAGCGCTCAGAGAGTGGTATGCCTGGCAGCCTGTGACGGAAGACATAAACAGGATGCGGCCCCCTTTCCCTTGTTTGCGCATTTGCCTTGCGGCGTACTGGGCGAGGAAAAACGAGCCTTGCAAATTCACATCCAACAACTGCCTAAAGCTTTCAGGCTTGTATTCAAAAAAATCCCCAAAGGTGGTAATGCCCGCATTGGCCACGGCCATGTCCACCGAGCCAAACTGCCGGACAGCTTCGCCGACCAAGCGCTCCAGCGTTTTCAAATCGCCCACATCGCCCGGCACAGCAGCGATTTTTCCACCTTCTGCCTGAATAGCCGCCACGGCTTCGTCGGCCAAGGACGGAGAAATATCATTTAAAATCACAGAGGCTCCTTCCAACGCCAGTTGCCGGGCAATCTCGAAGCCGATGCCCGTGGCGGCACCGGTGACGATGGCGGTTTTGTTGTGGAAGGTTTGGATCATGGGCTGCAAGGTAAAATTTTGATCGTTTTTTGTCGCCCACCTACCCCAATCGTTAACGTTTTCCCATTGCCTGCGTCCTGTTTTTGGCCAAGTTGTCCCTTTCCGTATCTTCCGCACTTATTTTCGTTCTAATAAAAAATGGATGATGGCCATATCCATGTTCCAAACATTCAACTGCCTTCATCCAATATCTTCACCAAATAACACTCATCATGATTCGAAAATGCACAACTTCCAAGCTTCTCGCTTTCCTACTGTTCATTGGCTTGGCACAAATGGCCTGGGCGCAAGGCACAGCCAAAAAAGAAGTAAAACTGCCCGAAGGCATCGAAAAAGTCACTTCAGTAGAAGGCATCACCGAGTACCACCTGAAAAGCAATGGCCTGAAAATCTTGCTGTTCCCCGACATGTCGAAGCCGACCATCACGGTCAACGTGACCTACCTCGTCGGGAGCCGCCACGAGGGCTACGGTGAAACGGGCATGGCGCACCTGCTGGAGCACATGGTGTTCAAAGGGACGCCCAACCACCCTAATATCCCGCAGGAACTGACCGAACACGGTGCCCGCCCAAACGGCACCACTTGGTACGACCGCACCAATTATTTCGAGACCTTCAACGCTACCGACGAAAACCTGAAATGGGCGCTTGACATGGAGAGCGACCGCATGGTCAACTCTTATGTTGCCAAAAAAGACCTGGAGAGCGAAATGACCGTCGTGCGCAACGAATTTGAAATGGGCGAAAACGACCCTTCCGGCGTATTGATGGAGCGGGTCATGTCCACTGCCTACCTTTGGCACAACTACGGCAACACCACCATCGGTGCCAGGGCCGACATCGAAAACGTGCCGATCGAGCATTTGCAGGCATTTTATAAAAAATACTACCAGCCTGACAATGCCGTGCTGGTGGTGGCCGGCAAAATTGACGAGGAAAAAACCCTCGGCATGATCAAGGAATATTTTGGCCGAATCCCCAGGCCGACCCGGGAACTCATCCCCACTTACACCAAAGAACCCACCCAAGACGGTGAGCGCTTTGTCTCGCTGAAACGAGTTGGGGACGTGCAAGTGGTATCCTGCATGTACCACACTCCGCCAGGCGCACACCCTGATTACGCTGCCGTGGCTGTTTTGGATGAAGTGCTGACTGCCGAACCCGCTGGCCGTTTGTACAAGGCTTTGGTGGAAAACAAAAAGGCTTCCACGGTTTGGTCTTTTGCGCCCGCTTTGAAAGAAGGTGGCTTCATTTACATCAATGCCGATGTGAGGTTGGAAAATTCGCTGGACGAAGCCGATGCCATTATGATGAAAACCCTGGACGATCTGACCGCCAATCCGCCTACTGCCGAAGAAGTGGACAGGGCCAAAAAGCGCATTTTGAAAAATTGGGAATTGGGTTTCAAAAATTCCAGCTCTGTTGGCCTGCAAGCCAGTGGTTACATCGCCCAAGGCGATTGGCGCTTGGCCTTTCTTTTCCGTGACAACGTAGAAGCTGTGACGGTTGACGAGGTAATGAAGGTGGCTAAAAACTATTTTAAACCTTCCAACCGCACCGTTGGCAAATTTATTCCTGATAAAAGCCCCACCCGTGCGGAAATACCCGATGCGCCCAACCTTGCCGACCTGCTGGACGGCTACAAGGGCAAAGAAGCCATTGCCGAAGGAGAAAATTTTGATCCCTCGCCGCAGAACATCGAATCACGCACAGCCCGTGGGGAGGCAACGGACAAAGGCATTGAGTTCGCCTTTTTGCCAAAAGAAACCCGTGGCAATTCCGTTTCCGCACGCATGACCCTCCGCTTTGGCGACGTGAACAGCCTGAAAGGCAAGGACATAGCCGCTCAGTTCGCCTCCCAAATGCTGGACAAAGGAACTACCAACCTCAACCGCCAGCAGATACAGGACGAATTGGATCGCTTGAAGGCCAGGGTCAATATTTTCGGCGGGGCCAGCTCCGTCAACGTGATGATTGACACGGAAAATGAAACGCTGGGCGAAGTGGTGAAACTGGTGGCCGATATGTTGAAAAACCCAAGCTTTTCGCAGGAGGAGTTTGAAAAACTGAAAGAAGAGCAATTGGCCGGCCTTGAATCGCAGCGCAGCGAACCTAATGCGCTGGCTTTCAACGCTTACAACCGCATGATGAACCCCTATCCTAAAGACGATCCCCGTTATGTGATGTCTTTCGACGAAGAGGCCGAAGCCATTAAAAAGTTGACTTTGGACGAAGTGAAAGATTTTTACAAAAAATTCTATGGCACGACGGATGCAACCGTGGCCGTTGTGGGCGATTTTGACAAAGAAAAAATAAAAAAAACGGTGCTGGACGAGTTCAGCAACTGGAAAAGCCCAGCCGGTTACACCCGTATCTCTGATCCTTATGTTGACATCAAGCCGAAAACAGAATCCATCCAGACGCCAGACAAGGCCAATGCTATGTTCATCGCCGGGATGCCACTCAATATCCGTGACGACGACCCCGACTATCCCGCACTGGTAATGGGCAACTTCATGCTCGGCGGCGGCTTCCTCAACTCCCGCCTTGCTGTCCGCATCCGCCAGAAAGAGGGGCTGAGCTATGGTGTGGGTTCCAGCCTGTTTGCCAGTTCTTACGAGAAAGCGGGCGGATTCATGGCCAGGGCCATTTATGCACCGGAAAACGTGGAAAAACTCGAAGCTGCCTTCAAGGAAGAAATTGACAAAATGCGAAATGAAGGCTTCACCGCCGAGGAACTTGAAGCCGCCAAAACCGGCTACATCCAAAACCGTGGCATGAGCCGTGCCGACGACCGCAGCCTTTCCGGCACCTTAAACAGCTACCTCGATCTGGACCGCACCATGCAATGGGACGCTGCCCTCGAAGAGAAAATCATGAAGCTGACGCCGCAGCAAATCAATGCCGCCATGAAAAAGTACATTGACCCCAGCAAGTTCGTTTACGTAAAGGCTGGGGATTTTCAGAAAGTGGGGCCGTGATTTGGGTCATTAAGTCATTGGTCATTTTGTCATTGATTAAAACATTGATAATCAATTTTGTAAATGACAATAGACTGTATGAAGAAATGGTATTTAAACCATTGATTTGATCGTTGGCAGTTTTCAGTTCGACCGTCAAATCACATATAAAAGAAAAGCCGCCGATGGAATTCATCGGCGGCTTTTCTTTTTATCCTTATCAACGCCCCCCGTTCATCGTACATAATTCATCATTCCTCAAACTGCATGGGCAAAACTGGCGAACACCGTTTCAGGAATTATCTCCATTTCTTCTTCCATATCCATCTCGTCTTCCTTCACCCTTAGTTTTGGATTTATCAATTCAAATTCCGTTTCATCGTATTCAAAAATGCGCCAACTGCCGTGCGAGTATTCCAGCGAGGTAAGGTTTTCTACCCAGTCGCCGCTGTTGAGGTAGGTCACGCTGCCTACTTTGCGGGCCTGCGGCTTGTGGATGTGACCGCAGATGACATAATCGTAGCCTTGCTCGGTGGCCAATTGGATGGCCGTTTCTTCGAAGTCGCTGATGAATTTGACAGCTTCTTTCACACTACTTTTTACCTTTCCCGCAAAAGACATGCGGGATTTGCCAAACCTTGCCCGAAGGTTGTTGATGTACCGGTTGATCAGTATCAACCAATCGTAACCCTTGCCGCCCATGCGGGCCAGCACCGGCGAATAGCGGATAAACACATCGAAAATATCGCCGTGGAAAACCCAGTGTTTTTGGCCATCGAGGTGCAGGATGAGCTTGTCACGAAGGTGGATATTGCCCATCGAAAAATCGGAAAACCGGCGGAGCGCATCGTCGTGGTTGCCCGTGATGTAATAGACCTTCGTGCCGTTGCCCGCCATTTTCATGATGCGCTGGATCACCTGCACGTGCTCCTTGGGGAAATAGCTCTTTTTAAATTGCCAGATGTCAATGAAATCACCGTTCAGGATGAGTATTTCCGGCTTGATGCTTTTCAGGTAATTGAGCAATTCCTTGGCGTGGCAGCCATAAGTCCCAAGGTGGACATCCGAAATAATGGCAATGTCTATTTCCCTTTTCATGTATCAGTAAGGAGTTGGTTTAGCAATTAGCAGGGCAGTCATGCTCAGTTTTGTCAATAAGGGACAAAGATTGCAGTAGCTTATTAAGCGTGTGTAAATAGTTGATGATGATTGAGTTAAGCTTTTTATTTATAAAAAATTGGAAAGAACCCACCGATAGTGTAGCATTGCCCGATAGTGAGTTTATTCGGTTGTTTGACAGATCTATTGCAAGAATGTGTTTAAGTGTTTTGGTGCTTGTGTGTTTGGGGCAGCATGTAAACACACAAGCACAAAAGCCCCCCTCCACAAGATTTATCAAAGAACCATTTATTCTATATGGAAAATCATCCCGCAGCCATCAAATCCAGGCTCTTCCAACATTGCCTGCAAGCCATCGAGCAGCGCATCGCCACCGCACAGGAGGCCATCGCTGCCGTATCCGCCGCTGCCAACGAAGAAACCAAAAGCAGCGCTGGCGACAAGTATGAAACCACCCGTGCCATGATGCATTTGGAACGGGAAAAAAACGAGGTGCAATTGGCGAAAGCCATCCAATTAAAAAATGAGCTGCTGGCCGTCGGGCCGGACAAGGTTTGTACAAAAGCAGAACCAGGCAGTTTGATGCTGACCGACCAGGGAACTTTTTACTTGGCGGGCGGCTTGGGGAAAATCACCTTGGATGGGAAAATGTATTATTCTGTGGCGATGGAGGCGCCAATAGGAATGGCGCTGAAGGGAAAGGCAGAAAGTGAGAACTTCAGCTTCTCCGGAAAAAACTTCAAAATCCTCTCAATATTTTAAACTGCCTGCCGCACCTTCATCCACTCCTTAAACACCCTTTCCACTTCTTCCCCCTGCCAGTTCCCCTCCACGCCCGGAATTGCCAATATCCGTTGGAACAAGTTTTCGTGCGCCGACACCTCGGCCAGCGCCTGGCTGTAAGGCACATGGCTGAAACTGACCATTGAATACACCGACTGGAACTCGTCGGGGAAGCGCTCGTGCAGGTGTTTCTCTATTTTTTTCCAAAGCAAAAAACGGGGGTCGGCCACCTTGTCCCGCATTTCGATGAAATTGGCCAGGGCTAGGTCGGCGATGGCATTGGCGTCGTCCCGGCGGTTGGCGTTGAACTCTTCGATGATGGCGGGCCAGTCCTCATCGTACTTGTCCATCAGGCTGTCGAGGATGGTGCAGTCTTCGAAACCGGCGTTCATGCCTTGGCCAAAAAAAGGCACGATGGCATGGCAGGCGTCGCCGATGAGCAGGATTTTATCGCCATAATTCCAGGGGTTGCAACGCACGGTGACCAGCGCCGAGGTGGGGTTTTCAAAAAAATCATCCACCAGTGTGGGCATGAGCGGCAAGGTATCGGGAAAATGTTTTTTGAAAAAAGCCAATACCTGTGCTTCCGTTTTTAGGTTTTCAAAAGACTCCTCGCCGTCAAAAGGCAGGAAAAGGGTGCAGGTAAAACTGCCGTCCAGGTTCGGCAGGGCGATGAGCATAAACTTTCCCCTCGGCCAAATGTGCAAGGCATTGGTGTGCATCCGGTGGCTGCCGTCTTCCTTGGGCGGGATGCTGAGTTCCTTGTAGCCGTGCTCGATGTACTGCTGCGAATAGTTGAATCGTGGCAGCTTCTGCAAGCTGTTGCGCACGGCAGAAAAAGCGCCGTCCGTGCCAAAGACCAGATCACTTTCCACCGTATAGCGCCGACCCGAAGTGCCATCTTCGAAGCGCACGGCGCTGGTTTCCAAGTCCACGCCCCGGCAGATTTGGTTGAAATGGAAACGCACCTGATCGTGGCCGTCGGCGATGTTGACCAGTTCTACGTTCAGGCCGCCACGGGAGACGGAGTTGATGGCCTGGCCTTTTTCGCCATAGGGCTGGTAGGTGAGTGAACCGTCCAACCCGTGCATCATCCGGCCCGGCATGGGGATGGCCACGGCCTCTATTTTATCACGGATGCCCGCTATTTCTACGGCTTTCCAGCCCCGCTCGCTCAAGGCCAGGTTGATGGAGCGGCCACCGATGTAGCCTGCTTCACGAAAGTCGGGGCGGCGCTCGTACACATCCACTTCGTACCCACGTTTTGCCAAAATGACAGACCAGAGTGCGCCGACCAAACCCGCGCCGACGATGATTGCTTTTTTCCGTTGTTTCATTGTTTCAATGATTCATTGTTTCATTGTCTTTTTGTTTAATGGCCGAGGATAGGCAGTGAAGCCATGAAACAAGGAAACAATGAAACAATTCCAGCGGCCAAAACTATCCTATTTTGGAAAATTTACCCCCCGTTTGGCTAATCTTGCGACATGTTTAGAATGCATCTAAAAGATTACGACATCCACTTTGGCAGCGCAGCGACTGCACTCATGGAATTTTTGGATAAAAAACAATATTCGAAAATAGCGGTGCTGGTGGACGAAAATACCCATCAGCACTGTCTGCCCGTCGTAAAAAATGCACTTAGAAATGAAATTTTCACTATAGAAATACCGTCAGGCGAGCAGCATAAGACACTGGAAACCAGCCAGTTGGTGTGGAGCGAAATGCTGCAACACGGCCTCGACCGCCATTCGCTGCTCGTGAACCTGGGCGGGGGCGTCATTGGCGATTTGGGCGGTTTTTGTGCGGCCACCTTCATGCGGGGGATTGATTTTGTGCAGGTGCCGACTACTTTGCTGTCAATGGCCGATTCATCTATTGGTGGCAAGCTGGGCGTGGATTTTCATTTTGTAAAAAACATCATCGGCGTTTTTCAAAATCCCCAGTCCGTTTTCATTGATCCCGTTTTTTTAAATAGCCTCCCAAAGGAAGAACTGCGCAGCGGTTTTGCGGAAATTTTTAAACATGGCCTCATTGCGGACGCAGCACTGTGGCAGGGTTTGCAGGCCGTTCACGATTTGGAACGAGTGGAATGGATGGAGTTTTTGCCCGCTTCATTGGCAGTAAAAAAGCGCATCGTGGAAGCAGATCCGCACGAAAAAGGCATCCGTAAGGCGCTCAATTTTGGCCACACCGTCGGCCATGCCGTAGAGAGCTTTTCGCTGCAAAATGGCAGGCCTCTGCTGCACGGCGAGGCGGTGGCGCTGGGCATCGTTTGCGAGGCATTTCTTTCGCACCGCATGGCTTGGCTGCCGGAAGAAAGTTTGGAGGCAATCAGCGCTTTTGTCCAGCGTTTTTACCCGCCTTATTTTTTTGAAAAAACAGATTTCCCGGCCATTTTGGAATTAATGAAAAAAGATAAAAAGAATAAAAATGGCCGCATCCACTGCTCCCTGCTGCCCGCTCTTGGCGAGGTGTGGGTGGATCAGGTTTGCGACGAAAAAACGCTGGAAGAAAGCCTCCAATACTATCTCCGCTCATTTTGAAGAAATAAATATTTTTCTCCATACCGAACATTTGCAACACGAGCCACCTCTTCCACATTGACCCGCCGTGCCAAATGATTTTGAAAGTTGATTATAAGTTGATAGCAGGTTTATGAGGGTTTATAATAAAACCTTATCAACACTTTGAAACTTATTATCAACCAGTTATCAAGCATTCCAAACGCCCTGCCATAGCCAAGAACCCGTACCGAATTTGAAACCGAGGCCATTCCAAAAACTGCACGGCAATGATTAAACACGAACTGTACAATCCGTTTACCCGCCTTACCTTCCTGGAGAAGTTGCGCTTGGTAGCTTTCCTTTCAGAAAACACTGAAAACGGCCAGTTTTCGGCCCATGAGGTCATGGAAGCGGTAGAGTGCGCCGTGAAAGAGCGGCCCTCCTTTGGCGGTTTTATCCTAACTCTGGAAGAGGAAAAGCAGATGCTCGGCGCAGCCGTAGTGAGCTGCACGGGCATGGAGAGCATGAACCCCCGCCACCGCCTGATGCTGCTGGGAGTGGCCAAGTCACACCGCCACAATGGTGTGGCCAAGAAGCTGATTGACAAGGCCATCGCCCAAGCTGGCGGCGACCTCTCCATCCAGTTGTTGCCCGGCAATGGCGAAGTGGCTTTTTTTGAAAAACTGGGTTTTAAGGCAAAATACGTGGACATGCGTTGGGGAGAAATGGACGGCTGAAATAGGTTTTAGCGATAGCGCAGCGTTTCCTCCACATAATTCAGCACCCGTTTCACACAGGCTCCCAGTTCCTTTTTGACCTCCCGTTCCCAGAAACGAAGCACCGTAAAGCCGAGCTGGCGCAACTGCCAGTTTACCTCTTCGTCACGCTGCATATTGCGCTCAATTTTCGGTATCCAAAATGCCCGGTTGGACTTGATTTGTTGTTTTTTCTCTTCCCATTGGTAGCCGTGCCAGAACTCGCCGTCCACGAAAACGGCCAATTTCAGGCGCTGGTTGGAGATGTCGGGCTTGCCAGGCAATTTTTTGTTGTGAACCCGAAATCGCAGGCCTACCGCCCAGAGCGCTTTTCTCAGCATGATTTCCGGGCGGGTGTTTTCGCTCCTGATTTTGGCCATCAGTTCGCTGCGCTCCGGCGTGGTGTAAAAACCGGCAGCTTCCTCGAAGCGGGGGACTTTTATTTTTTCTGGGAATTTGTAGTCGGCCATGATTCAAATGTGCTTCATCATCTCCAAACCCCGCAGCATCCCACTGATCGAATGCGGGTGCATGAACTCGCCGTTGAACAGCATTTTGCGCACTTCTTCCAAGGGCATTTCCCGCACGGCAATGTCTTCGGCATCGTCAAGGTCGGCATCCGCCGTTTTTTCGGCCCCGATGGCCAGGTAGTGGTGTACGAAACTGTCCATGAACACAGGGTTGCTGGCCACCGTGCCCACATAATACCAGTCGGCGGCCGTGTAGCCTGTTTCTTCCAGCAGTTCCCTTTTGGCAGATTGTTGGTGGTCTTCGCCGTCGTCCACCATGCCGCCGGGCAGTTCGAGGTAATAGGTATTGGTGCCAAAGCGGTAGTTGTCCACCAGCACCACTTTGTTGTCCTTGGTCACGGCCATCACGGTGCAGGAGTCGTTGCCCGTCAGCACGGTGACTTTGACTTCTTTGCCGTTGTGGGGGTTTTTTAAATGGTCAATGCGTGCCTTGAAGAGGCGGTAATCGGCGGCAGGTTCGGAGAAAAGGCGCTCCCAGGTTTTTTTCATAAAAAATATTTTTGGCAAAAATAAAGGAAGTGGCCCCGCTCTCGCCCATTGCCAGGGAATGTTTGGAGCTTTTTCTATTTTTGGATAGAATTGCGCCATATCTACCGCAAGGTCGTCTTCATGGGCATCAAAAAGAAATGAACCGTACACCATCCATTTTATACTTTAGCCTTTTGCTCCTCATTGTTTGGCTGTTTGGTTTTTGTAAAAATGCCACTCAAAAAAGTACATCGGACAGCCCCTTCCTCAACGTGCGGGACAGCGTCGCCTACATCGGCATTGCCACCTGCAAATCCTGCCACGCCAATGTACACGAGACTTTTGCCCACACGGGCATGGGCCGTTCGTTCGACAGGGCCACCCGCCAGAAATCGGCGGCAGCGTACGGCCCCCATGCCCTCGTGTACGATACCTTGAACGACTTTTATTATTTTCCTTTTTTTAAAAATGACAGCACGCTCCAAGTGCTCGAATTCCGCCTCGAAAATGGCGACACGGTGCATAAAAAGCTCGAAACCGTGCGCTACATCGTGGGTTCCGGGCAACACACCAATTCGCACATCCTCGACATCAACGGCTATGTTTACCAGGCCCCAGTCACTTGGTACACGCAGGAAAAGCGTTGGGATCTGGCCCCTGGTTTTCGGCAAAACAACTCCCGCTTCGGGCGCTTGCTGGCCGACGAGTGCATCACTTGCCACAACCATTTTCCTGAAATGGTGCCCGGTTCCATCAACAAATTTTCCAACATGCCCAGCGGCATTGAGTGCGAGCGCTGCCACGGCCCCGGCAAACTGCACGTAGAGGAAATGCTGAAAGGAAACAAGGTTGACACCTCAAAGGCAACCGATTACACCATCGTGAACCCCCGCAAACTGCCCCGTGATTTGCAAATGGACTTGTGCCAACGCTGCCACTTGCAGGGCGTGGCTGTGCTGGAAGAAGGTAAAAGCTTTTTCGACTTCAAGCCGGGCATGAAGCTCAACGAGGTGATGAACATCTTTTTGCCCCGTTACACGGATTCGCACGAAAAATTCATCATGGCTTCGCAGGCCGACCGCCTGCGCCTGAGCGAGTGTTTTAAAAATTCGCCCGACCTAAGTTGCCTTACCTGCCACAATCCACACAAAAGCATTGAAATCACCCCCGCCGAACAGTACAACATGGCTTGTAAAAAATGCCATTCTGAGCAGTCTTGCCCCGAATTGACCAAACCCGGCACCTCCCTCACCTCTCACTCCTCACCCCTCACTTCTAAAAATTGCTCTGCTTGCCACATGCCAAAATCCGGCAGCATGGACATTCCGCATGTGCATATTACTGACCATAGAATTGGAGTCCACAGAATTGGAGTCCTCAGTCCGCAGTCCTCAGTCCGCAGTTTCGAGCGCAGCGAGAACCCCGAACTTGCTTCGGGGCCAGAGCGCAGCGAGAACCCCGAACTTGCTTCGGATCAGGACAACAGGTTTTTGGGGATTCAAATTTTGACCAAAGAAAACCCTACGGCACTGGACATGGCCAAGGGCTATCTCGCCACATTTGACAAATACATCCCCTCGCCTGTCATGCTCGACAGTGCTGCGTTTTATCTGGAAAAATCCACGGAGCCATTCGACAAAAAATTTCCAACGCTGGTTCACCTGCTTTTTTCTCAGGAAAAATTTGAAGACTTGATGGCGCTCTCGGCAAAATGGCCTGCCAGCAAGGCGCTGGATGGCTGGACGGCCTACCGTATCGGCGAGGCGTTTTACAAAAATGGCCACAGTGAAAAAGCCCTGCCCTATTTTCAAAAGGCCACCAAAGCCTACCCTTTCCACTTGGATTTTTTGGAAAAAGAAGGCACGGCACTGGGCCGCCTGGGCCGCTGGCAGGAGGGCAAAGCGGTGCTGGAACGCCTCATCGTAGAAAATCCAGAACGGCCTATTGCACTCACCAATTTGGGCCTTGCTTACGTGGTAGAAGGCAACATTGAAAAAGGGGAAAAACTCTACGACCAGGCCATTGGCCTCGACCCCGATTATGAACAGGCGCTCATCAACAAGGCCGCCGTTTGCCTCCTGCAAAAGAGGCGGGGCGAAGCCATCCAGCTATTGCAAAGGGTGTTGAAAATAAATCCTGAAAATAAACAGGCGAAGGAAGGATTGGAAAGGGCCAGGGGCGAGCGATAACAGTATTTTCATTTCTTCTTCTTCCGGCGGATGGCCGATACAAAATCGTCCACTTCCTTGCCGATGCGGCCCCTGTGATAGAGGTCGCTGCCTACCAGCACGACGAAGCCCGAAAGGAAAATTGTGTTCCTTGAAACCTCCACCAAGTGGATGTACACATGGTAAAAATTGCGCACGACCAGCACTTCGATGCAAATCAGCAGGGCGCTCATCAGAAAAAGAAAAATGGAAACCGCCCTGGCGTTTTTCAAAAAAATAGGCTGTGTTTTGCGGAGGCATTTTTTCAAAAACAAGGCGGAAGATTCATCGTGTGGATCCATGCGGAGCAGTTCCCGCAGGATGTATTCGGCTTTGCCCAATTCGTGCAGGTGGTAATAGGAAGCGGCTTTTTTAAATAGTAACTGCTGAAAAACATCTTCTCCTTTGAAAAACTTGATATTGTTGAGAATGGACGCCTCGATGACCACATCCACCATCAACAGGTATTTTTCATAAGCACCAATTTCAAAAAGCGCATTGGCGTAGGCCAGCAATAGCTCGAAATATTCCGGGAAGTCCAGCGCCCGGATGTCCTTTTCATATTCTTCGTAAAAGCGCACGATGCTGCGCCATTCCGAGCCGTCAATGGCACGGAAGTCCCGATAGACTTTAGAATGATATGTGGGCTGGGCCTGGTACAAAGTTGTTTGTGGTTTGTGGCTGAAAAAGCTCAGTTAATTTTTATAAAAACTGCTACGTTCATTTGTTCACGTTTCGGGCAATAAAGCATACAAAACGGGTTTGCTGGGGCTGGCATCTATTTCAAAAGCTGCGATTTGCAGGTTCAACAGATAAAGACCGTCTTTGATTTCAGGGGGTGCATACATCAATTCTGTTATGCTACAATTTTTTCTGATCCCGTCTTCCGCCTGACCATTGTAGTTCCAGAAAGCCCGGTGCGAAAGCAATTGCCCGCCGTCCTCTTCCCGGTCCACCGAAGGCAGGTCGAGCAGCAGGTGTTTTACGCCGCAGGACACCAAATATTCCGTAGCCTCGTGGTGCAGGAAGGGCGGATTGCTCCCGGAATAATTGGTGCTGAGCTTGTGGCCACCGTTGGGCATGGTGCGGATGGCCAAAGCCTCCACCTCGCCGGGCTGCAGGATTTCTTCAATTTGGCTTTTCAAAATCACCCGGTCACCGTCTGGCATTTTTGAGGGGAAAAGGCTGGCCAATTTAGCAACGAAATGAAAGCGAGTCAAGCATTGGTTGATGGTAAATTTTTCCTTGGCGATGTGGCCCACGCATTCCGTATGGGTGCCGTTGCCGTGTGGGTTAAAGGTGACATTGAGGAAGTTGACCGGGCCGCCCTGTTCGGTAGAGCCGATGAAATTCCCGGCCACAACTGGCGATGCTTCCATGGGCGGTGCCCAAAAGCAACTAACATGGCCCGGCCCGGCTGCCAATGGAATTGAAATGTCGAGCGGCTTTGTCAAATCCGCCCTGAATACCTTGTTTTGATAACGGATAGAAATGTCCATTTTTGCTAATCTATTGATTTTCAATAATTCATAAAAATTCTCATTGTTGTACTTGGCATAAAATTCGCAAAATCCATTTTTCTTAACACGAATAAAAATCCCGCCTACTATACTTCAAGTTTCCCGGACTAACATTTTTAAAAACTTGAACCTAATGAGAACCTGGTCACTCACACATCTGCTCACTTTCGTGAGCTTGACTTTCCTTGTATTTTCTTGCCAAAAAGATAAAGATCTCACGCCCACGGATGAATTGCAGGTGGAAAAAGTGGAAGAACACCTTTCATTCCTGGAAGTCGAGGAGGGCATTCCCGACAGGGTCGAATGGATCAACCGTCCACTTATTTTGACCGATACTTCATTGGAAAGGGGCGGCTGCCGCAAGGAGGCCCTGTGGGCGCACATCGCCGAAATAGCCACCTTGCAATACAATGGCCAAAACATGAGCGCTACCCACGTGAGCCTGGTGGGCGATCTCGCACTGGTTACTTACCACCTTCGGGGAGGCGATCACAAAGGAGCCATTGAAGTAGTGGATTTGAAAAACCCGGAAAAGCCAAAGATCACCGGCCAAGCCTTTCTACTGCAAGCGGATGTCAACGCCATTGTTGTCCAAAAAACAGCGCAGGGCAACAACCGCAAGATTTGGCTGGCGCTTTCCGACGAGAAAAATGGGGCTGTGCTGGGCGAATTGATGCTCCAAAATAAAAAATTCAAAAAGGACTATTTCCGCCAGGCGAAACTCGCCTACCAGTTGGAAGGCGAGGTCTCCGCCTCCGCCAACGCCGTGACCGAAGTGGGCAATTTCCTCTATGTGACCACGGGCCGTACCAATGGCGGCGTTTTCTGCCTGCGTTCCAGCGACCTTGGCACTGTGGGTTTTAAGCAGTTTACCGATGCCAAAGGCATCGCCACAAACGGCACGATGGTCGCTTCGTTAAAAGCCACGGAAGAGGCAGAAGTTTATGTGGATGTAGTTGGAAGTACTTCATTTTCAACAAAATACCCCATCGGCTCGGTCGTCCATCAAAACGTGGAAGATGAACTGGGCGGGAAGGTTTCGCTGTTTTTTGGCGAGCAAAATCCAGATTATCTTTTCATTGCCGGCGGCAAAACGGGCCTGAAGGTTTTGGACATTTCTTCTGGACAAACCATGTTCGACAGCCCTGAAAAAATGCTCAAAAGCGGCAACACCAATGGCGTTACGATGGACAACCAATACTCCTACGTGGCCAATGGTGCCGATGGCCTTGCCATTTTTGAAACGGGAACCGACGGCCTGCCCGACGCCAGCCATGTATTTCTTTGGGATTTGAATGAAACGGGTGCTTCTGCCAACTTCGTGGAAAGCGGCAACGACTGGGTTTTTGTGGCAAAAGGCGAGGGCGGGTTTAAAATTTTGAAAAAACCAAACCCCGAAGACGTCTTGGCACTCTGCGCATTTGATGCGGACGGCAAGCCGGAATACCTCACTGCCAACAGTAATGTCTGCACCGATTACATCAGCCGGCTCAATGGGGTAATTCCAGTGAATGGCAACTTGCTGGTAACTCATCCTGAATTTATGACCAATGGAGCTTCTGAAATCTTGTTGACAAAAGATACTGAAGTATCGCTCACGTTTGTAGAAGAAAATACGGGCCTCAAACATGCCATTGGCTACTATGCTTACCCTGCTGATTGTGTGCCGGAGCGGGAAGAAGATTTGGTGGGCTTGGTTGCTTTTCCCAATTTTTCCGGGCAAGGTTCAGGCGGCACTTTGGTGGCTGGAAATACCATAAAACTCCATGCTAAATTCAAGGCCAACACCATGATCGGCTTTTTCCTAGTGCCTCATGGTTGGACGGGGTCGGCAGTGAAATCTGGCCAGGCATTGCTTTATACCAATCCACAATATAACAACGATCCTTTCAAACAGGGCCTAATTTTCCACGATGCTGCCTGCGATGAAATCATCGTGACTTTTGACCAATTGCAATTGCCAACTAATCTGGTTGACTTCAGGGATGTGGTGATTCAAGTCAATGTCTCGGAAAGCGGTGCCGTGGACACGCACGATCTGATTCCTTTGTAATTTTTACAAACTACCAAATAAAAACGGAAGCCCCGGCAGCGCTTGCTGCCGGGGCTGTTTTTTTATCGGAAAAGTCATTTTTACAAACGGCCTACCACCAAACGCTTCGTCAAAGGTTGCCTATTTTCAGGCAATAATTCTACAAAATACAGTCCCTCTTCCCACCCATCCGTAGGGATAGAGTGCAGTGTTTCGGCAGCATTGTCAATCTGCTCCCGATAAACTGGGCGGCCTATTTGATCATATACCATCACCGTTACATTGCGCCCGGCCAGTTTCGACATTTCAACATAAAACTCGCTCTGGGTGGGATTTGGGAAAACGCTAAAATCGGATACGGTAGTAAATATGGCAGCAGCGACGGTTTTGGACAGCACGTTGCCCGAACGGTCGAGCAGGCTTAAGCGGTAGAAATTGCTGCCTTCCGACGGCGTTTCATCCTTTTCGTCAATGACGAGATATTGGTTTTCTTCTTCTAAACTGCCCGAACGGAATGGTGCATAAGAAAAGCCATCCGTAGATTTTTCCAATTGCCAAGCAGCCGCATCTATTGGCGTTTCAACTGCGCCCAAAAGGTCAATGCTTTCAAGGTTCGCATGTGCGTTCAACTGCATGGACAGTGACCGCTCGCCAGTGCCGCCGCCAACTTGCGCCGCAATGTTTACTGTGTAGTCTTCCACCTCTCCGTTGGGCACGGTCTCGCAAGGAGTTGGGTCGGCACCTCTTTTCATGATCACCCTCATACGGGTAGTACCAAGTGTGGCGTCTGCGGGAATGTTGATGGTTCCATTGACGGTGGCTTCGAGCGTACCGTTGGGCGGTGCAACCTGGGTGAAAGAATATGCCACTTCACCGGGCTCCTGAAAAATGCCGTCGTGGTTGTAGTCTATCCAAACTTTCCAATGTTCATCATAAGTAAACCAGCTAAAACCTGCCGTCAGGGCAATGAGGAAACTGCTGCCCGCTGTGACATTGGCCGTGAGGCCGGTAAAATTGCTGTACGCCAATTTGCCTGATGTATTTTCTACATTGGCCAAAGAGACCCCTACAATCCAGTCGTGCCAAGGGAAACTACTCGTAGCAGCACAGTAAGTTGTGCCGCCCCCACCATTGGAACAAGCCGATGGCGGCGTAATGGAAACCGCCTTGGTGCAATTGGCGTCGCTGCCATCTTTTAAAGTGAAATTCAGGTTTCCGGCGCTGATGGGATAAGGCCCCATCAAAGTGGCGGTGCCATAAGCCCCTGCCTGTGGAGCGCCAAGGATGCTGGTCGTCCAGCCTGTGCCAGTATTGGTGCCAGTGACGGTCAGGTTGAAAGTATAGGTGTCGTCGGCAGGGACGCTTGGGGTTCCATTGTCATTGCAAATGGGCGATGAAACAACGGCATTGATAGCACAAGGATTAGTGTTGGAACAGGGGGCTGGCGGTGTCACGCTTTTAACTGCTGTGCAATTGGCATCAGCGGCATCTGTTACTGTAAAATTGACAACGCCACCACTGATGGGAAGTGGCCCAATTGATTTAGCCACACCATAAGTGCCCGTATATGCCGTGCCGCCTATCGTGGCCGACCAGGAAGCGCCCGTGCCGTTGCCATTTACCGTCAATGCAAATGTAAAAGTGTCGTCGTTAGGATTGGTGGCCGTGCCATTGTCACTGCATTGGATGCTTGAAACTGTAGCAGTGATGCTGCAAGTGACGGGCCCGCCGTTCACGAGGTTGATGGTATAATCCTCCACTTCGCCGAAAGGAATGGTTTCACAGGGTGTGGCAAAAGCGCCCCTTTTCAATGCAACCCTCATGCGGGTAGTGCCTTCGTCGGCAGTGGCGGGCACGATGATGGTGCCGGTTTTGATTCCGCCAGGAGCGCCAAGTGGCGGCGCAGTCAGGATTCCGGAGTAGGCAATTTCGCCTGGCTCTTCAAATATGCCATTGCGGTTGTAGTCAATCCAGACCCGCCAGTATTCGTCGTAGGTCTGCCAACTGAAGCCGTTTTCGAGGGTAATGGTGTAACTGGTGCCGGTATTCAATTCGGTGCTGGTGCTGGTGAAATTGGAGTACTGGCTTTTTTCAGAGGTCTTGTCAATGGTGTTGAGTTTTACATGCGTAATCCAGTCCACCCAAGGATAGTCGCCCTTTGAGGCGCAGTAGTTTGTAGGCACTGTGCCGGATACGATAATGGTCACGCTGCTCGTGGCAGTGCATCCTTTCGAGTCGGTGACGGTGACGCCATAAGTGCCGGAATCAAGGTTTGAAAGGGAGGCAGTGTTGGCGTTGTTGCTCCAATGAATAGTATAAGGTGCCGTGCCGCCCGTAGGCGCAACAGTCGCTGAGCCATTGTTGGCAGAAGCTGAGGTTTCGTTGGTGCTGCTGATGTTCGGCAGGATGGCGCTGGGCTGCGAAATGAGCACATTCAAGGTGCCGGTATTGCCCTGCGCATCGGTAGAGGTGACCGAATAAGAACCTGCTGTGAGGTTGGACACCGTTTCGCCCGTGGCACCATTTGACCAAGCATAGGTAAATGGCGCAGTGCCGTTGGTGGTGCTGACGCTGGCGCTGCCATTGTTGCCGCCATTGCAGGTGATATTGGTTTTATTGGCCAAAGCCACCGTCAGCGTACCGCCCTGGCCGGAGGGAATGGTGAAGGAAGCCTTGTAATAAGTGCCGTTGTTGTCCTTTTTTATTTGGATGTTCGGTGTGTTGTTGTTGTCAGTATCAACGTCCGATTCCAAATAAATTTCGATGAAATAATTGCCCGCATTCAGCCCTGCCAAGATGTTGATGCCGGGGTTGTCCTCGTACGTTTTGGTGCGGTAAGGGCCGTTGGCCAGCAGAGTCAGTTGGGTCAAATTGGCACTTAAAAACGCACCCGGCGTGGCCGATTGTTGGTAAATGCGGTAATGAATTCGGGCGTTCATCACGTAATTGTCGCAGCTTTCCCAAGTCTGCGATTTGCCTTTGGTGATGCTGAGGCTGGTGACCGTGCCAAAATTGTGGTTTTGGAAAACGGCCTGGTAAGGGCAATTGGAAACCTGATAAGTAGTAATGGCCCCGTCCCGCTCTATGTCCACCGAGGTGGCACAGTCAGAGACATAGGCATACCCACAGGCAATTGTTTTCTGTTGGTAAAACAGGACGAAAAGCGCCAACAGCCATGCGCTGCGCAGCATTGATTTTGAGTCCATAGTGATTGTTGTTGTTGGGCAAATGGGCCAGTTGGGGCAGGCCATTGCCAGTTTAAGTTTTTTTGATAAAATATATTACAAACTTGTCGGCTACCGGGGGGAAAGTACGTCGCTTCGTTTTAAAAAAATCCTTCCTGACAATTGGGAAAAAATTCAAACAGCCATAGTGAATAACCTTTGAAACAAAGGAAAAAACAGTGATTTTCAACTTGTTGACGTGAGACTGTTTGAGAGGTAAGAGGGCTGTGCGCCCGATAAAAGCAGTGCAAAAGTAGTAAGCGGATTTTGAATATGCAAACAAATGTTTTGTCTCAATGGTAAAAACAGCTTCAGCCTCTTTGGCCAGCGTCAAGTTGATGGCCACAAGATTTGCAAAAGCTTGCATCGTCGTCGTGGCCTTCTTTTCCGCAAAAACGGCAATTTTGGGTATTGAGGCGCCTATTTGTCCTGATCATTTCTGCCGATACAATGCCAGTAGGAACCGCCAGCACCGCATAGCCCAATATCATGACCAAGGCCGATAGAAATTGGCCTATTTCCGTGGTGGGGGTTATATCGCCATAGCCCACAGTGGTCATGGTGACGACAGCCCAATAAATGGACTTAGGTATATTGGAAAAACCTTCGTTCCCCTGCCCACCTTCCACCAGGTACATCACGGCACCAATGATCGTGACCATTAAAACAATAAAAAAAAGGAACACGGTAATTTTTACCCGGCTTGCTTTCAGCGAACGAAGTAGTACATCGCCTTCTATCAGGAAGTGGCCTAATTTGAAAATCCGAAACACCCGCAACAAACGCAGAATTCTAATGACCAGCAGCGTCTGCGCACCTGTGATGATCAAACTTAAGAAGGTAGGCAAAATGGCCAATAAATCAATGATTCCGAAAAAGCTGCTGGCATATTTTATAGGCTTATTTACTGTGTACAAGCGCAACAGGTATTCTATAGTAAAAATGATGGTGAATATCCATTCGAACACGTACAGCCATTCCCCATATTTCAATTGATATTCTTTAACGCTTTCCAGTATCACCACCAAAACACTGGCTACAATAGCAATCAACAATGCCACATCGAAGGCTTTTCCTTCGGGCGTATCGGCCTCGAAAATGATTTCGTGGAGTCTTTCTTTGAAAGGTATTGGGCGGTGGTTTGTCGGCATTTTTTTATTGTTATGCTGCGCTAAAATCTAAAAAATAGCCCCAGCCAAACAATGTTCATCAAAGTTTTTCAAAAAAAAAATGGTTGAAGCAGTTATCCTTCAACCATTTTCCCCGCTCAGTATCTCATCCTCTCTAACCACGGCTACTCCACCACACCCCGAATGTTCCAGTTTACACTTTCATTGGTGCGGGCCAGGTAAGTTTTCCATTCGCCATCGCTGTCGCTGAAAAGCCAGTCGCCACCTTCCTTGCGTGGACCGGCGTCGCAGCCCACCGATTGTTGGGACTCGTCGTGGGTGACCCTTACCACAATCCAAATGTCGCTGGTGCCCAGCGGCACAGGCGGATTGACCGTGTACGAGTTCCATTCCTGCTCCTTGATGGAATTGGAAATATTGATTTCGTTGGAAAGCATGGCTCCCGGCTGTGGGGTTGGCGAGGCGAGGCCATCAAATATTTTAACAGAAGCAGAAGCAGGCTTAATACCAAAATAAACCTGTACTTCTTTCAGGTTTTTGCCAGCATATTCAGCCATCTCACTGGCGGGAAAGCGGATGGCGAGTTCATGCAGGCCCGCTTCCAGCAGAGGGCCTGAGTTATTGGGGCAATCGTAGTGGATCAAGTTGTCCTCGGCTGGTACTTTGCAGGTGTCATTATCGTCGCCACAGGCTGACAGCAAAAACAAAGGCAGTAAAAAAAGCAGGTTATAGATTTTCATTATTCGCTATTTTTTGTGAAAAGAATTGGCTGGTGAAATTATTTTCAAAAATAACGAATGGCCTTGCCAAGGGTGGCCTTTTCTGGGAATAAAGATTTGTTAAAGGTGTTTTTATGTTTTATGCCAATTGCATATTGCGCTTGTTTTTTCAGTCAATTATCAGCAATGAATGAAGACCTTACCTCAACAGCAATACGCTTCCCTGATATAGCGCCGCCTTCCCATCCACATACTCTACTTGGACTGACCAAACATAAGCACCGGTGAGCGCCCTCCTCCCTTGCCAATAGCCGTCCCAACCGTGCAGTGGATCTCCGGCCTTGAAGTTTTCGGTGGAAAAAACCTGTACGCCCCAGCGGTTGAAGACTTGAAAGCTACGGATACGGGTAATGTTTTCACCGGCATAAACAAGCAAAAGCTCATTGACGCCATCTTCATTGGGCGAGAAAGCCGTGGGAACGAAAATGCCCTCGGCCCGATCCACGGTTATATGTGTCTTGCCTTCAAAGGCGCAGCCCGTGCTGTCGGTCAGACGCAGGTGATAGACGGTGCTTTCGTAGGGTGTGGCCGTTGGTTCCAGGCAGTCCGTGCAGTCAAGCCCCTGGGCGGGCCACCATTCGATGGAGGCCGGCTGGAAGAGGTTGGTAGCTACCTTCAATTGTACACTTTCGCTCAATATAATGGTGGTATCATTTGACAGATCAAGCTGGTAATCAAATGGATCGATCAGTTCGGTCGCATTTTCCCAAGTGCAGCCATTTTTGTCCCTCATAATGAGGGCATACCTGCCGGGCGGCAAGTTGTCGAAATTGGAATAGGTGGTGAACAAACTGCCGCCGTCAATGGAAAAGCTGTAGGGCGCTTCGCCACCTGAAGGGTTTAGAAAACGAATTGCCCCATCTCCGCCA
Source organism: Saprospiraceae bacterium (assembly GCA_041741095.1). Classification (GTDB taxonomy): domain Bacteria; phylum Bacteroidota; class Bacteroidia; order Chitinophagales; family Saprospiraceae; genus UBA6168. The sequence goes on along the minus strand of JBGSKQ010000085.1, from coordinate 76,158 downwards.
TCGGCGCAGCCGGGGGAAGCAGCATCTATTTCAACAGAAGGATCTGTGTCAATTACCACGAGTTCGGCCATATCCTGGCAGCCAAAATTGTTCGTCACCAAAACCGAATAGGTGCCGCCCGTGGCCACCTGAACAGTTTTTGTCGTTTGGCCATTGTTCCACAAATAGCTGGCCCCGCCGTAGGCGGTCAGCACAATGGGTTCGTGCTTGCAAATGGCCGTTTTCCCTTGAATATCGGCATTGGCGGCGGGCAACATGTCTATATTGGTTTGATAAACAATGCTATCGCAGCCATGCGCCGAGTAGATGACGGATTCCAGCAGGGTGTCTTTGGTGACGGTAAGGCCCTGATAATTTTCACCAAAACAAATCATCGTGTCCTGCACATAGATTTTCGGCAGCGCCACGTCCAAAGTCGTGTAGATAAGGCTGTCGCAACCATTGGCGGTGGAGTAACTTTCTATAATGATCGTGTCTTGAAAATAAGCCACATTTTTATAAACAGAGCCTTGGCACAGCGGTATTGTTTGAAATTCTATGTAGGATGGGTTGATAAAAATATTGGTCAGCAAAAGGCTGTCAAAGCCTGTACTGCCCGTCAACGTATCTATCAAGGTGATGCTTTGGTTGTAAATGATGCCATTAAAAGGTTCACCTTGGCAAAGCGTAGTATCCTGCACGGTCACCGGCACCTGATAAACGCTGACCTGAACGGTATGTACGCTGTCGCAACCATTGCTGGCCGGGTAGGTCAGCACGACAATAGTGTCGTTGAAAATAGCCGTCCCGACAAAAATTTGCCCCGGCAATATGAGCGTATCGGAAGCAGTGGATGCTGGCTGCAGCGCTGTTACGTTGTAGGTGATCACGCTGTCGCAGCCTTGGCCGTTCACCAATGTCATGGTCATCATTTGATCCTGGTTGATGATAGTTCCGTTGAACATATTGCCTTTACAAACTGCCGTATCAACCGTGGCGGAGGTGGATACGCCAACTTTTATCTCTACCACAAAGCCGCTGTCGCAGCCGAGGTAAGTGGTAAAATGCTCTTCAATGGAGGTATTTTGGGTATAAACGCTTCCTTGATAAGCCTCGCCGTCGCACAAAAGGACGCTGGTGAAATCAAGGTCTTCGCACAAGGCAGCCGGTGTGCCCGGCACGGAAGCAGTTCCAACATTTTCTGAAACGCTGTTGACCAGGCCCCCGCCCAATACCACAACCGTATTTTCCAAATTAATTCCCAACGAGTTAGGGGAAATCAGAGGATCGTTTATGTTATCGAACAAACGGATGGAATCAGCGCAGGCCGCAGCCCCGTTTTGAAAGGAAAACATGGGGAGTTCAACGCCCGCTTGGTAATTGTAGGCAGAAGTGCCGTTTGACACCAGACCAAAAGACAGGTAGTCCCAAGCGGGTGCTTCGACGGGGGCGTCCACCCGGTTGTTGAAGGCCCAATCCGCCCCCGGTGTGAGCGAGTTTAAATTCACCACTTCAAAGCTGTAATTGCCAAATCCATGCGGCACTTTTATAGTTATCTGCCCCGAAGCGGTCACGTTTTGCGGGAAGGCGTACGTCACTTCGGGTATCATGGAAACCTTGATGGTACTGTTGTCGGGCAATAGCTCGATTTTCAGTGAAATCTGTGAAAATGACAAGACCGAGAACGCCAGGCCGGAAAGCAGAGTGAGTATTTTTTTCATAAAATTAACTTGAAAAAGGGGGCTTGGAGGTACAAGAAAGGAGGCCAGAAAGCATAAGTTGGTCATGCCTCTTGATCTATCAATTACCTTGATTTTTGACAAAATGGAGCGGATGGGGGGAAAGACCGCAGGGGGGGATTCGGCTTGATGGGATCAATGAGTTTGATGGGTTTGATGTGTTTGGCAGGCAATTCAAACCCATCAAACACCTCTAACTCTTCAAACCACTTCAACTGCCCGCTTTTGCACTTTCATCAAAATCCCATGACGGGGCTTGAGGGTGATGAGCGGTTCTGGCTCTACGGGATGGCCTTCTACGGGTTCAAAATCGTAATGGCGCACCAGCATAGCCAGCAGCAGTTGCATTTCCATCAAAGCAAAATGGTTGCCAATACACATGCGGGGGCCAGCGCCGAAGGGCATATAGGCAAGGCGGGGGCGTTCTTTTTCTATTTCCGGCAAAAAATGATCGGGGTAAAACTCATGGGGCCGCTCCCAATACTGTGGGTCACGGTGCATGGCGGCGATGCTGATAAAAATGACCGAACCGGCGGGGATTTTTTCGCCCAAAATTTCATCGTCCTGCAATGGCTCCCGGCCCACGGCAAAGGCGGGTGGGTACAGGCGCATCCCTTCTTGGATGACCTGGAGGGTGAAGGTCATTTTGCGCAAATCCTCGAACGTGGGCGTACTTCCACCCAAGACGTTTTCCACTTCCTGCCGCAGTTTTTCCAGTACTTCTGGGTGTTTTGACAAAAGGTACAGCGTCCAGGCCAAGCCGTTGGAAGAGGTTTCGTGACCAGCGGCAAAAAGGGTGATGGCCTCGTCCCGCACCTGCTGGTTGGTCATGGCCTCGCCCGTGTCTTCGTAGCGGGCGCTGATCAGCATGGTCAGCAGGTCGTTGGGCGGGTTGGGGTCATTGCGGCGCTCGGCCATGAGGCGGTAGAGGTGGCCGTCGAACCAGTCCATGTCCTTGCGGAAATGGCGATGCCTCCCATTGATGTGGACAAAAGGTATGAGATAGGGCTTGGTGGTGCGGTGGACGATGTAGTCCTGAGCCTCGATCATGATGCGGTACATCTCTGAGAGGTCGGCGGGGTTGTCGGCGCTGAAGAGGGTTTTGAGTACGATGTCGGAGGTGATGCCCATCATTTCCTTGGCGATGTCGAGCGGCTGGCCGTCAGCGGTTTTTTGGCTTAAATCACCCATATAGCGCTCGGCCACACCAGCCATTTTTTTAAAAATCTCCTCCAATTGAGTTTTGTAAAAAACAGGCTGCGCCAAGCGCCGCTGCCTGCGCCAATATTCCCCCTCGCTGGTGACGAGGCCGTTGCCAAGCGCCAGTTTCAAGTGGCGATAGGCCACGCTTTTCACGTAGTTTTTTTGGTTGGTCTGCAAAACGTGTTTCACCACTTCGTGGTTGGTCGTGACAAACACCCGCCTGAACACAAAGGGGATGCGGTAAAAGTCGCCGATTTCCAGACCCGGCCCGGTGGTGAACAGGAAAGGGTTTTTTAAAAATTCAGCGCCCCGCAATAGCGGGTTTTTGCCTTTGAAAATAGGAATGGTAGATTTCATTTTTTTTGGATGAGGATGGGCGTATGCCATCATGTCTGGGTGATATTTGTTTGAAAAAATGTTGGGGTTGAAATTGGCTGATAAAATTGAAAAACTTCATTGATTTTATCACTTTATATCACGCTTAAAAATTGGTGGTTTGCAGTATTTCTTGATTTTCAACTTAAACAAATAGAAGTAAAAATGGCTTTTAGGCTGCCTGTTTTTTTTTAGACCTTTGCTGCTGTTTTATCTAAATACTCATACTATGTCTGGAAAATTCAACAAAAAGAAAAAATTCAATCCCTTTGCTTCCTTTGATTCTATCAAGCCAGAAAATTTCATCGTAAAAAAAGGCCGCAGCCTGCCCATCTATGAGTGCAGGATGATAGACGGCTGGTTTGAGGGCGGCAAAAACCAGGTCATGGTAGTCCGGCGTTTGCCCAACAACAATTTCGTGGCTGGGTTTTATCTCATAGACCTTTGGTGCCTCGGACTGAAGGACTCTTTTTTTAGGTACGACCTGACAAAAGTTGAATACGACGATTTGATCGCTTCGATTGAAAGCAATGCACCCTCCGCCGTCATTCCTGCCTCCAAAGCTTTTAACCTTGTCTATGCCGCCATTGAATATGCAGAGGATCTTGGCTTCGAGCCTTCCAAAGAATTTAAGGTGACCCAATACCTGCTGGACGATGTGGACGACATCGAATATGAAGAAATCGAAACCGGGCTAAACGGGAAGCCGTGCTACTACCCAGGCCCCGACGACAAGGTGGAGGTCATTTTGAAAAAACTGGAAAAAAAAGTGGGTAAAGGCAATTTTACCTTCATGGAATTTGCGGCACCTGATGACTACTTCGGGGATGGGCCAAGCAAAAAGGAAATTATCGAACAATTTTTCCCTGATAAAAAGGTGGAGAAAAAATTAGCTTCGCTCAAGGACGATAGCGACAAGGATAACTTCATGTTGCAGACAGTGATATTGACACTGGCCCTTGAAATGGCAGGTGGTGACGTAGAAAGCTTGACAGAAGAGTTCGACGATGACTTTTTGGAGGATCTATTGGAAGAATTCAACCTTGAGATGGTAGAAATGCGCAGAATGGATGGCCTGCCGCCTGTGGAATTAACTGAGGAGCTTGAAAGAACCACCCGAATATTCATCAGCTTAATTGTCCAGCGGGCCATCCGGCATGGCAATGTCGAGTTTATGTTTGAAAAGGACTACAAGCCTACGATGGATAATTTTTCGCCAGAAGACGTAATGAGCCTGCCTCCCGATCAATTGGAAGATTTCTTCATGGAAGCCTTTGAAATAATGGATGACGACGGCAAAAAACAGACACTCTTCAGGATGAAAGCAATTACAACATTGGATCAAACACTGTTGGATGACCCTGAATTGGATGTTGACAATATTGACAAAGAAACTTTGCTGGAAAGGACACTCCAAGCAATGAAGGAAGATGATGAAAGTGACTATTGGGAAAAACCGGATGAGCAGGTTCTGGCCAAATGCCGTGAGTCTGTAATGTTTGTCATTGATACGTATAAAGAAGACTTTGAAGATTGACCCCATTGTTACCCGCCTAATCCGCCCTTCCCGGCATAGGTATTTATCGCCTTTTTACCCATAAAAAAATACTACCTTTTTGCTACCAGAAGGGTTGTTTTACAATCCCAAATTACCCCCCATTTTTCCTATCTTTGCCGCATGAATAATTTAGATATAACCGAAGAAGTGAAGCCAGTAAATGGCACCTACGACGCCAGCAACATCACGGCGCTCGAAGGCCTGGAAGCCGTGCGCAAACGCCCGGCGATGTACATTGGGACGACGGATGTCAAGGGCCTCCACCATTTGGTGTGGGAGGTCGTGGACAACTCCATTGACGAACACCTGGCAGGATATTGCGACAAAGTGGACACCATCATCCACACCGACAACTCCATCACCGTGAAGGACAACGGGCGGGGCATCCCCGTTGACCTCCAGAAAAAACTCAACAAATCTGCCCTGGAAGTCGTCATGACCGTGCTGCACGCAGGTGGTAAGTTCGACAAGGATACCTACAAGGTTTCCGGCGGTCTGCACGGCGTGGGGGTTTCTTGCGTGAACGCACTTTCCATCCACCTGCGGGCAGAGGTACACCGTGATGGGAAATACTACGAGCAGGAGTATTCGCAGGGAAAACCCCTGTATCCCGTCCGTGAAATTGGAGCTTCCAAAAACCGTGGCACCATCGTCACTTTCAAGCCCGACTCCGAAATTTTTGAAAGCCTCGAATACAAGTACGAAACCCTCGCCACCCGTATGCGGGAGCTTTCTTACCTGAACAAGGGCCTCACCCTCACGCTCACCGATGAGCGGGAAACGGATGATAAAGGCAATTTCAGGCAGGAGAGTTTCCACTCAGAAGGCGGCTTGAAAGAATATGTGGCCTATCTCGACGAGAGCCGTACCAAGTTGAATGACAACCCCATTCATGTGATGGGCAAGGAGGAAAACGTGGAGGTGGAAGTGGCTATGCAATACAATACTTCCTACTCCGAGCATGTGTATTCCTACGTCAACAACATCAATACCATCGAAGGCGGTACGCACGTGAACGGCTTCCGCCGGGCCGTCAGCAGGGTATTGAACAAATACGGGGAAACCTCCGGTATGCTGGCCAAGGCGAAAGTCACCCTCTCCAGTGAAGACTATCGGGAGGGCCTGACCGCCGTAGTATCGGTAAAAGTGCCCGAACCCCAGTTCAAAGGCCAGACCAAGAGCGAATTGGGCAACTCCGAAGTGACGGGCATCGTGTCCCGTGCCGTGGACGACGCACTCAGCATGTATGTGGAGGAAAACCCCGGCGCTGCCAGAAGAATCATTGAAAAGGTCATCCTCGCCGCCACCGCCCGCCATGCAGCCCGCAAGGCCCGTGAACTGGTGCAGCGTAAAACTGTACTCACTGGCAGTGGCCTGCCTGGTAAACTCGCCGATTGTAGTTCGAAAGACCCCAGCGAGAGCGAAATCTTCCTCGTAGAGGGCGATTCCGCAGGTGGTACAGCCAAACAGGGCCGTGACCGGACCTTCCAGGCCATCCTGCCTTTGAGGGGTAAAATCCTCAATGTGGAAAAGGCATTGGAACACAAGATTTATGAAAATGAGGAGATAAAAAACATGTTCACCGCCCTCGGCGTGAGCATCCAGGAAAACGACGAAGGCCAGCGCATCCTCAACATCGAAAAACTGCGCTACCATAAAACCGTCATCATGTGCGACGCCGACGTGGACGGCAGCCACATCACCACTTTGATCCTGACTTTCTTTTTCCGCTATATGAAGCCGCTCATTGAGCAAGGCTTTATTTACATTGCAACGCCCCCCCTGTATATGGTAAAAAAAGGCAAGCAGTTCCGCTACTGCTGGAACGACGACGAGCGCAAAGAAGCCATCGCCACCTATTCCAGCGGCCCCAATGATACGGGCATAAAGGTGCAGCGCTACAAGGGTCTTGGTGAAATGAACGCCGAACAATTGTGGGAAACCACGATGGATCCGAGTACCCGCATCCTGCGCCGGGTCACCATCGAAGACGCCGCCGAGGCCGACCGCACCTTCTCCATGCTCATGGGCGACGACGTGCCGCCCCGCCGGGCCTTCATCGAGGCGAATGCGAAGTATGCGAACGTGGACGTTTGATTAGTCTTCAGTTCACTCCCGATAGCTATCGGGATCAGTCCGCAGTTCGGAGTAAAGCATATATCCCCCGAACTTACTTCGGGATGACGATTGGCAGTTGGCAACAGATAGCCAACTGCCAATTTTTTTTTTTAATTATTCTGCACGCTAATAGGTTTTCCCGATATTCGGGACAGGTCGTGCAAATGGGGGCCTGGGGGCAATACAGGCGAGCGTTAAAAGGTCATATCAGGGGGCTTGGGGGCGGAACGCCCCCAAAGATCCCTTCCCCCGACGAGCCGCCGAAGGCGGCGAGGAGGGGCAGCGAGATATATTTGCAATCTGCACGACTTGTCCCAAATATCAGGAAAACCTATTAGCACAGCGTATAAATGAAAATTGGCTGTTTAAAATATTTCATTCTTATTCTCTTGTTTGCTTTGTTAATTAGAGGATGGCTATTTCGTCTGATGGTAGCTTACCACGCCACACAAAGCCATGCAATTTTTGGGGTAGAGGATTTTGAGTACCAGGCAAGCTTGGAGCAAATTCCTATTGATACGTCTATTGAAGCTATTATTCACCAATCATTAAATTTTACGTCTCAGCAATTAAGATTTACCATAGACAAAAACCCAGTCAACCCTAACCTGCTTTTCCATTCTAAAACAGCTCATTGCGTAGGATATGCGGCCTATTTTGCCACCACATGTAATTTTTTAATAGAAAAAGCTCATCTTGAAAACCGATATGAGGCAAAGCACTTACGAGGCAATATCACTTTTTTAGGTTTTGATATCCATCAAATTATTGAAAGCCCATTTTTTCAGGATCACGATTTTAATGTGATTGAGGACAAACGAAATGGCCGATTATATTTTGTAGATGCTTCTTTGAAAGATTATCTTAGGATTGATTATGTGAAGGGAGTCGTTGAGTATTCAGAATAAATTCCTCGTCCATTTTTCGGTTGCTACACCTTTTTTACCCACCTAATTTTGCAATAAAAAAAGAAGGGTGATTTGGCGAAACACTTCGCTTCTCACCCCTCACATCTCACTTCTATCAAGCATGTTACCCAACCGCAGCACCATGTACCAGGCGCTCGTCCAAAAGGACAGCCAGTTCGAGGGCATTTTTTTCGCAGCCATCAAAACGACGGGCATTTTCTGTCGGCCCACCTGCACGGCCCGCAAGCCAAAACCGGAAAACGTGGAGTATTTCACCAGTACCAAAGAGGCGGTGGCGCACGGATATCGGCCTTGCAAGGTCTGCCGACCCATGAAATTGCAGGGCGATGTGCCGGACTGGTTGCAGGGGCTTTTTGAAGAATTGGAACAAGACCCCAGCCTCCGTTTGAAAAATTACGACCTTGTAAAACGGGGCCTCCACCCAGCCAGGGTGAGCCGCTGGTTTAAAAAACACCACAACATGACCTTCCACGCCTACCTGCGCATGAACCGCATCAACAATGCCTTCGGGCAAATCCGCCACGGCGAAAGCGTGACGGACACTGCTTTCGACAGCGGCTACGAGTCGCTCAGCGGTTTTGGGGAAACGTTTAAAAAAACGCTTGGCATTGCACCCAGTAAAAGCACCGGCCAGCAAATCATCAGCATCACGAGGCTGCTCACGCCGCTCGGCCCGATGCTGGCCGGGGCGACGGACGAGGGCATTTGCCTGCTTGAATTTACCGACCGTCGGATGCTGGAAACGCAAATTTCAAGGCTGAAAAAACTGCTGAAAGCAGAAATGCTGCCCGGCAACCACCCACATTTTGAAGTCTTGGACAAGCAGTTGAAGGAATATTTTGAACAAAAAAGAAAGACATTCGACCTGCCGCTGCTGCTGCCCGGCACCGAATTTCAACGACAAGTCTGGACGGTTTTGCAAGAAATCCCCTACGGCGAAACCCGATCTTATGCTGCGCAAGCAGTGGCCATCGGCAACCCGGCGGCGGTGCGGGCGGTGGCCAAGTCCAATGGCGACAACCGTTTATCTATTATCATCCCTTGCCATCGGGTCGTAGGGTCGGACGGGAAGTTGACGGGCTACGGTGGCGGGCTTTGGCGGAAGGAGTGGTTGCTGGCACACGAGCGGGGCGTCCGGCAGCTTTCCAAATAAAAAAACGCTGGAAAAAGGAGTCAATCCCTTTTCCAGCGTCCAGTTTTTTGTTTTCAAAAACGCCTTATTTCTTGTTCAGCAAATCAAGCACCTGCTGCGTGATGTCCAATTTTTCGTTGGAAAGCAGGACGGGGCTGCCCGCTCCGGTGACGAGTATATAATCGTAGTGCATCTGCGTTTTCAGCGAATCAAGATAACCCTTTACTTCATTGGTAAAATTCAGGTTGAACTCGTCCGTTGCCTTCAAAAGATCGTTGGCCATGCGCTCACGTTCCTGCATGATGGACTGTTCTTTTTTTGCCAAACGGGCTTCTTCGTCCTGGGCAGATTTTGGGGTCATGGTTCCGCTTTGCAACTTTTGTTGGTAGGCGATTACCTCTTTTTCAAAGGCTTTGGCACGGGCGGTCAGGGATGTTTCGGCATCCACCTGGCGCTTTTCCAGTTCAGTTTTCTTTAGTTGAAACCGCTCTGTTTTTTCATGCAGCGTGTCCAGATTGATATGCACGATGTTGAGCGGTTTTGCATCTTCTGCCGTTGTTTCAGTTGCGTTTGGTTCGGCAGGTTTTTTATTGGAAAAACGGTCTATAAATAAATAGGCCACGGCCAACAACAAGACGATATTTAAAATGAGCGAAATGTTTTTCATAGAAGTTTCAAATTAAGTTGAAATAAAATGGGCAATTGCCCTTTAAAAAAGCGGCGCAAAACTAAGTAAATTTATCCCGCCAGCGGCCATTTTATTGGCCCTTCCGCCGCCTCAGTTTTCCATCAGTTTTGCCAAAATCTGTTGCACTTTTTTCTTTTTGTTTTTTTGCTCGATGACGATTGGCGCTGCCGCCCTTTCCAGGCAATCGGCGATCGGGCAGCGCTCGCAGGTGTTGTTCACTTCCCTCGTGGCAATGGCGGGGTCGTCCAAAAAACGCAGGGTTTTGCGGAGGCTCTCGTCCACCTGTATGCCGAGGGTAATGCTCACATTTTTGTCCGGCGCAGGGTAAGCGGGCCTTGCCAGTGTAAAGCACAAGTATTCGTCATTGGAATGGTGGTACACCGAGCGCTGCGCCCCGACCAGGCCCCCTGTAAATTTGCCGGCTTGTTGCATGGTTGCCAAATCTTCGAGCAGTGAAATGGACAGCCAGCGCCTGCAATAATGCTCCGCAATGGCGTTGCCGTGCGGCTGGTGGCGGCGGTTTAGGTGCAATTCCTTGTCTATTTTAAAATGGCCGTCAGCGGGCGTTTGAATAAAACGGAGCAGGAACAGGTTTTCCAGGCCGAAATATCGGGGCAGCACGTTGGTCATGCGTTGGAACAACATTTCAGGCGAAGCCTGATATTTTCGCATCAAGTTCAGGATAAACTCACCGTCCCAGCGTTCTAGCGAAAAAAAGCTTTCCATGTCCTTGATGTATGCCTCCCGGTTCAGCAGGACGGCAGCCGAAAAGTAGCCCGCCCTGAAATGGTTCAACACTTCCTCGAAGGAACTGACCCGCATGAGCTTGGCCGTATTGGCTCTTTCTTTTAATTGCAAATAATTGAAACCCAGCTCTTTACCAAACTGAAATGCCTTTTGCATATCGCTCAGTCGGCTGTTGAGCAGCAGTTTTTTTTGTAGTGGCAAAAAGACGGATCGGATGTCGGCCAGTTCGGGATATTCGGCCAGGCCGTTTTCGACAATGGTATAGCCGTAGCGTTTTTCGAGCAGCCGGGCGAGTTGTTCCACGGGCACCATGCCGTTGGTGGACAGCTTGTGTTTCACCACAAAATCGGCAGCAGCTTGCTCGATCTCCTCGAAATAATTGTTGTTCAGTTCCAAATAAGAGCGCAGCGCCCCGAAGTAAAAATTCTCCTCGGCCAGGGCGTAGTTGCGTGAAATTTCCACCAAAGTAGAAATGAAGGCGCCCACTTTCAGCGGAGCATTGGCGATGATTTCCACCACTTTTGACAGCTCAATGTCAAAGAGGTCGAGCGGCAGTTCGTTGAGGAAATTGGAACTGAGCAGTTCGGCCACGGGCATTAGGTTTTTGCCCAAATCCAGCGAAAGCAACTCCGAAGTTTGGACGCCCAAAGCGGCAGCTATTGCACCCAATTTTTCCTCTTTGGGGAATTTTTTGCCCTTTTCAATTTCGTTCAGGTAAGAAACGGACATGCCCGTTTGCTCGGAAAACTCTTTAAAGCCTAGCTTGCGCTCCTGGCGCAACTGTTTGATTTTCAGCCCCAAAATGATGCGTTCGTTTGCTGACTTTTGGCTCATGGTGCAAAGGTATGGGAGGAGGGGCGAATTTTCGCAGGGAAGATAATTGGGATGTGGATATGACAGGAAAATTTAGCGAAAAATCAATGGCAGTTTTTAAATCAGGCAGGAAAAAGGTCAATAGACCGAAGCGTTAAATATTTTTCTGAAAGATGGTCAAAATCATGGTCAGTGGTAATCAATTCCAACCCGAAATAAGAAGCAGTGGCAGCAATCCATAAATCATTCTTCCCCATGTTGCGGGCAGATTTCCCTAACGATTTGCCTTTAAGTTTTCCTTGGCTGAAGGCGTCAATTTCGGCATACCGCCAAATAATTTCCTCGACATTTATATCTGTAATTACAAAATCCTTTCGTAGTAATTCAATTTTTTCCAATCGCCGCAAGCCCCAATCATTTTGCAAACCAAGAGAACGGAGTTCAGCAATGGATACGAGCGAAATGAAATTTATTGACTGATCAAAATGGTAGGTATGGTAGATTTTATTCCAATATACGTGTTGCCGGAGAAAAAGCAGGAGAATGCTGGTATCAAAAAGGTAATGTTTCATTTCGATCTATGGGGTCAACTGTTCTATCAATTGTTCTATGGGTTCTTGAATATCCATTTCTTTGGCCAATTGTTCTAGCCTTTCCCAATCTGTTTTCTTATAACCTTGTTCCTTTATTAGATCTTGTGCCGTAACCCCGCTCCGCATTGGTTGTGAAGCCTGTTTCATCGGGTCGTTTGGTGACAGGTTTTTGAGAAAAAATTCCTGTGCGTTTTTTCCATTTGGTTTGTTTTCATTTTCTGCAATTTCTTTAATCGAAACATAATTGAGCGTACTAAGAAAATTGAGAAACGTACTTAAATATTTATCTTCTATTGAAAGCTTGATTTCTGACATTGGACAACTAATTTTAGAAGCTTGAGGAATTTCAAAGTTACATAAAAAATCATCAGTTGAATCAGGCTATAACGCTTTGGAATAGGAGCCCTATAAATTTTTAGGGAAAACAAATGTAAACACTTCAATTTTCATCAAAACACCTTCCCACCTGCTTCCCCCAAAAACATAAAATCCCCTACCTTTGCCCACCCTTAAAAAACCTGTGCCGCCTTCATTTTTCAAAAATAAATCCTTTTACACATGGTATTTGACCTCGATCTCATAAAAAAAGTATATGCCGAACTCCCCGGCAAAGTAGCCGCTGCCCGCCAGATGCTGGGCCGCCCGATGACCCTCACCGAAAAAATCCTTTATACACACCTGCACCCCGAATCGCCCCTACAAGAATACAAGCGGGGCGTTGACTACGTCTTTTTCGCCCCCGACCGGGTGGCCATGCAGGATGCCACGGCGCAGATGGCCTTGCTCCAGTTCGATATGTGCGGGCGCAGCAAAACGGCCGTGCCTTCCACCGTGCATTGCGACCATTTGATTTTGGCAAAAGACGGTGCCGACCAAGACCTGGCAACAGCAGTGGACGAAAACAGGGAAGTGTATGACTTCCTCGCTTCTATTTCCAATAAATACGGCATCGGCTTTTGGAAGCCCGGCGCTGGCATTATCCATCAGATTGTTTTGGAAAATTATGCCTTCCCCAACGGCATGATGATAGGCACCGACTCCCACACGCCCAATGCGGGCGGCCTCGGCATGGTCGCCATCGGCGTCGGCGGGGCGGATGCGGTGGACGTTATGGCTGGAATGCCTTGGGAACTGAAAATGCCAAAGCTCATCGGTGTGAAACTGACCGGAAAATTGAGCGGCTGGACGTCCAGCAAAGACGTTATCCTGAAAGTAGCCGGCATCCTGACCGTAAAAGGCGGCACGGGTGCCATTGTGGAATATTTTGGCGAGGGCGCCCGCTCCCTGTCCTGCACAGGCAAAGGCACCATCTGCAACATGGGCGCTGAAATTGGTGCCACCACCTCCACTTTCGGCTACGACGAAGCAATGGGCCGGTATCTGCGTGCCACTGGCCGTGCGGAAGTAGCAGCCATTGCAGATTCGGTCGCCGAGCACCTCACGGGAGATGCCGACTGCTACGATAACCCGGAACAATATTTCGACCGGGTCATCGAAATTGACCTTTCTACGCTTGAGCCGCATGTGAACGGCCCCTACACGCCCGACTTGGCCTGGCCTATTTCAAAATTCGCCGAAGCCGTCAGGGAAAATGGCTACCCGCAAAAGCTGGAAGTCGGCCTCATCGGCTCCTGCACCAACTCCTCCTACGAAGACCTCGACCGTGCAGCTTCCTTGGCCAAACAGGCCGTGGCTAAAAAGCTGAAAGTAAAATCGGAATTCACCGTGACGCCCGGCTCGGAGCAAATCCGCTACACCGTGGATCGGGATGGCCAGTTGAAAGCATTTGAAGAAATGGGCGGCGTAGTGCTCGCCAATGCCTGCGGCCCCTGCATCGGCCAGTGGCAGCGCCACCACAGCGACCCCGGTCGCAAAAACTCCATCATCACTTCCTTCAACCGCAATTTTTCAAAACGAAACGACGGCAACCCCGCTACCCATGCCTTCGTGGCCAGCCCTGAACTGGTGACGGCAATGGCGATTGCGGGCGATATGACCTTCAACCCGCTGACAGATTTTTTGATCAATGAAGATGGCATTGCCGTGAAACTCGACCCGCCCACGGGCGTGGAACTTCCACCAAGCGGCTTTTCCGTGGAAGACGCTGGTTATCAGGAACCTGCAAAAGATGGCAGCGGCGTACAGGTCATTGTAGATCCAAATTCTGACCGGCTTCAATTGCTGGCCCCTTTCCAACCGATTTCACAAGGCCAATTGAACGGTATGAGGATTTTATTAAAAGCCAAGGGAAAATGCACCACCGACCATATTTCGATGGCTGGGCCTTGGCTTGTCTATCGGGGGCATTTGGAAAACATTTCCAACAATTGCTTCATCGGTGCCATCAACTACTTCAACGACGAGGCCAACAAAGTGGCCAATTATGCGGACAACCCGATGGAGGCCAGTTACATGGCAGTGCCGGATTCGGCAAGAAAATACAAAGGAGCAGGCATCAGTACCATCGTTTTTGGCGAGGAGAACTACGGCGAAGGCTCCTCCCGTGAACATGCGGCCATGGAGCCCCGCCACTTGGGCGTTAAAGTCGTCGTGGTAAAATCATTTGCCCGCATCCACGAGACGAACCTGAAAAAACAAGGGATGCTGGCCTTCACTTTCGCCAATCCGGACGATTATGAAAAAATCCGCCAGGACGATAAAGTCACTTTACTTGGCTTCGATGAAATGGCACCTGGAAGAAATATGAACATGGTGCTGCACCATGCCGATGGCACGGAGGAAGTTTTTGAAGTAAAACATACTTACAACGAGTCGCAGATTGATTGGGTGCGGGCCGGCTCGGCACTGAACAAGATACGGGAGGAGATTGGGGCGGTGTGATGCTATTTTGAAAAAAAGGCCGCATTGGGATGTGATTCCTGATGCGGCCTTTTTTATTGTTGATGCTCAATTTTCATGCTTGGGTCTTTTTATTTTTCAGGTGTTTTTACTGCGCTTTGTAAGGGGTACGTAGGTGCGTTTGAAGAAATTTTTCAACCTTCTCTTCTGACCATTCATCTTCATCCCAGGCCCTATCTGCCAAGTCGGTTACTTTTTTGAATTTAAATTCAAGCAATATGCGCTTCAAATCTTTCAGTTCTTGCTCTGAAAGCTCGGTACTGAACAACTTTAAGATTTCAAGTTGCGCATTGGTAAATGGTGTTTGCAAATTCATTGACATGGCAATAATTTTCACGAAATTAAGGATTTGGCTATTGATTCACAAATCTCAATACCACGCCCTTTCCCCCTCCCCGTATGGCACACAACCCTCAAACCTGCCCGGCACGGGATTGTAACGAAGTGCCTGCGTCACCCCTGGTTCCGAACTGAAATAGCCCCACAGGGTGAGTTCTTTCATCATGCCGAAAAAATGGGCAGGTTCGCCTTCTTTTACATTTTTGGCTTCATTGTCAAATACCGTGAGCATTTCCAGCCGCTGTCCAGACGTTATTTTTAAAAAGCTGTTGGAGAACTTTTCTTTCGCTGTTTTTTCCACCGTGCCCAACCCGGCTATGAAAATGACTTGCTCCTTTTCATCGTAGCAGTCCGTCACGATGGTTTGCATGAACTCCCCGATTTGGGCAGCTTTTGCCCCCGGCGATTGATCGGTTTCGGGCAGGATGGTCTCGCCGATTTCATCCAACAGGCGTATGTCGTTCTCCGAAAACAAGCCCGTATTTTTTGAATCGGCCTTGCAGCCGGACAGGAAAGCATCGGCTCCTATAAGCGTGCCGCCCAAGATGGTGGCGGTCAGTGAAAGTGCTTCTCTTCTTTTCATAAGGAAAGTGGTTTTTGCCAAAGGTCGGGAAGGTTCCAAACCTCCCCGACGTTTTATCCGACGTTTATCTGACAATTTATTTCAATCTATCTCTATCCCAAATATGCTCGATTCATCAAAAGGATTTTTATCATTATGAAAATGAAGAAACCCTTTCAACCCACCGTACCAATCCAAAGTAACCTCTCGCTTTAGTCTTGTTTTGGCAGTTGACAAATAGGTATGCCAAGAAGAATGCGGATATTCCCTAAAATCAGCGACAAATTTGTGCTTTTGGGGATTAGCATGAATATAATAGACTAACCAGCAGCCATAATTTTCGCAGTTAATGGGAATGCGGCGGAAAGTTTCTTCGAATAAATTTCCTGTGCGTTGATAAACCTTGTTGATGGCCTGGACATAGCTATTAAAAAATGTACCGAAACGTTGACTGATAAGTTTAGATGCCAGGATTTCAGGGTCGGGCTTAACGTCGGGGAGGTTTTGAACCTCCCCGACGTTGTCCTTTTTTGGTTTTTCTGTAGCTATAATTGCCTCAACATTCCGCATTCTTACCATGATATGAAAATGGTTTTTCATCAAACAATAGGCATAAGTCTCGGCAATGGGCTCAATATATTTGATGTATTTTTCCAAAAAGAACGCATAATTTTTCTCTTCCATGAAAATATCTGTACCGTTAATTCCACGGTTATATATGTGGTAAAATTGCTCGGCGAACAGTGGTTCCGTGTGTTTTTTCATAGTTTTTTAAAATTTTGGCCACCCAACGTCGGGGAGGTTTCAAACCTCCCCGACGTTTTTCACAAAACCCCTGCCTTCACCTGCTCCACTGCATACGTTGCCGCCCTGGCCGTCAGCGCCATGTACAGGATGGAAGGGCTTTGGTTGCCCGTACTGGTCATGCAGGCGCCGTCGGTGACGAAGACGTTTTGGCAGAGGTGCATTTGGTTGTAAGCATTCAGCAGGGAAGTAGCGGGGTCTTTTCCCATGCGCACACCGCCCTGCTCGTGGATGTCGAGGCCGGGGGCCTGCTCGCTGTCGCTGGTCTTGATGTCCTTGCAACCGGCTTTTTCCAGCATGGCAGTGGCCTCCCGAAGGAAGTCGGCCAACATTTTTTCCTCGTTTTCTGAATAGCCCACGTCGGTGACGAGGAGCGGGATGCCCCATTGGTCTTTTTGATCGGGGCTGAGAAAGACCCGGTTGCTTTCCCTCGGCACCACTTCGCCCTGCATGTACATGTAGGCGTACCAGTCGCCCATTTCCGTCAATGCTTGTTTGTAGGCAGCGCCCAATTGCGGATCGCTGGGCGCTTTGTCCTTGCGCACCCGGTAGCCGCCCGTGAAAATGGTGTAGCCACCGAAGAAGTCCGTGTCGTGCTTGTAAAGGTTTCGGTAGTTGGCGATGATGCACTCTGTCGGGTTGCGGCCATAGATGTATTTATCCTTAAATTCATCAAAACGGCCATTGGCCCAGCCTCGGTAGTTGTGGTAGCCGACATATTTTCCCAAGAGGCCATTGTCGTTGCCCAAACCATTGGGGAAGTGGTCGGATTTGGAGTTGAGCAAAATCAGGTTGGTGTTCAGGGCAGAGGCATTGACAAAAATGACCTTGGCCGTGAAGAGGATTTCCTCTTTGGTATTGGTGTCCATCACCTTCACGCCCGAAGCCTTGTTTGTTTTTTCATCAAAAACCACCGAATGTACCACGGAAAAGGGCCGGACGGTTAGGTTGCCCGTCTTCTCCGCCCAGGGCAGCGTGGAGGTATTGGAACTAAAATACCCGCCATAGGGGCAGCCCCTCATGCACAAGTTGCGGGATTGGCACTTGCCCCGTCCTTGCTCCAAATGGATGTCTTTGGGTTCGCTCAATTGCGCCCAGCGGCCCTGCACCAAATGGCGGTCGGGCCAATGCTGGTGGATGTTGTCCCGCAGGTGCTGCTCCACACAGTTGAACTCAAAAGGCGGCAAAAAATCGCCGTCGGGCATGGCCTCGATGCCATCGTTGTTGCCGCACACGCCGATGAATTGTTCGACGTGCGAGTACCAGAGCGCAATGTCTTTGTAGCCAATGGGCCACTCGATGCCATAGCCATATTTGCCGGGCGACTCAAATTCCGACTGGCTCCAGCGCTGGCAGGCCCGGCCCCATATCAGCGACTTGCCTCCCACCTGATAGCCCCTTATCCAGTCAAAAGGCTTCTGCTGCACATAAGGATGGTCGGCATCTTCGATAAAAAAATGCGCCGTATCCTCGCCGAATCCCGCCGCCTTGGTGATGAGCGGATTGGCTTGATAAAATTCACGGGTCATGCTGCCCCGGCGCTTGAAATCCCAGGGCTGCATGAGGGCGGTTGGATAATCTTGGTTGTGTTTTACGTCACGGCCCCGCTCCAGCACAAGGGTTTTGAGGCCCTTTTCGCAAAGTTCTTTGGCAGCCCAACCTCCGGATATGCCGGAGCCGATGACGATAGCGTCGTAGTTTGTTTGCATGGTGATAGAAGTAAGATGTGAGGGGTGAGAGGTGAGGCAGCGCCAAGTTATGGGCAGCCACAATCGCTCGCCCGGCAGCCGACGAACAGCAAGATCAACAAGAACACCAATATTTTTAAAATGACATGCCCGTTCTTCATGCGCTGTTATTTTTGCAAAACACAAATTTAAAAAACCTGTGCCTAAGGGAAAAAGAATCCTCGTCGCAATACTCAACTGGGGCCTTGGCCACGCCAGCCGCTGCATCCCCCTCATCCGGGAATTGCAGGCCCAGGGGGCTGCCGTCTTCCTGGCTTCCGACGGGCGGGCGCTGGATTTGTTGAAACAGGAATTTCCGAATTTGGCTGCCTTTGAACTGCCTGCCTATGATGTGCGCTACCACAGCCAAAACATGGCTTGGAACATTGCAACACAGGCGCAGAAAATCCTTCGGGCCGTTTATTTGGAAAAAAAGATGGTCGAAAAATTGGTAGCAGCGCACGGCATCGAAGGCATCATCTCAGACAACCGCTTTGGCTGCCGCAGCCGGAAAGTGCCGTCCGTTTTTATCACCCATCAAATTAACCTGCTTGTCCCTTTTCCACCTTTACAAACAATAGCGAGAAAGATAAACAGGCATTTCATCAAGAAATTTGACGCCTGCTGGATTCCTGATGCAGAGGGCGAGCCAAACCTGTCCGGCAAACTCTCGCATGGCCTGGGAAAAACGAATTTTCCCGTTCGCTACATCGGCTGCCTGTCGAGAATGGAAGCTTTTAAAACAGCAAAAAAATACGATGTCATTGCCGTGCTGTCGGGGCCGGAGCCGCAGCGGTCAGCCTTGGAGAAGGCTGTTTTGGAACAAGCTGAAAAGCTGCCTTTGAAATTTCTTGTCGTGCTTGGCAAAACAGAGCAGCACGAGCGCTATTTTATTGGTGAAAATATGGAGGTCATTTCCCACCTTACTTCCAGCGCATTGAACGAGGCCATCCTTGCCAGCCGCTTTTACATCGGCCGCTCCGGCTACAGCACCGTCATGGATTTGGCGAAACTGGGAAAGTCCGCCCTGCTCGTTCCCACGCCGGGGCAGACGGAGCAGGGGTATTTGGCGGAAAGGCTGGGCAGTAAAGGGATGGTTTTAGTGCAAAGGCAACAAAGGCTGGATTTGGAAGGGGCGTTTAGGGAACAATTAGATGTCCGGATTCGGGATGTTTTTTTGACAAATGCCGGGTTGGTGGAAGCGGTGGAGGATTTTTTGAGGGGGTAACGGTTTGCCGGTAACGGACAGGGCTTGGCGTTGTTGGGGGATTTGAAAATCGTCCGCCCCGAACCGCTGCCGATGCGTTGCTGATGTACAAGTTAAGATAAAAAGTTCAGAGATGTTTGTCCAGCCCAGACAGAAGATGCCATGTTGCTGAAGATGATGTTACAAGGTCTTGCCCCAATAACGCCAAGCCCATGTTGTGCGTTCGTGCTTACCCTAATTTTAAAATAAATTAAAGAGCTATTTTAAATCGTATTCTTTTTTTAACTCCTCTATCAGATTTGTTGCTTTTAATTTCAGCCAATTTAAAAATATTTTTGCAGAGTAAGCTCTTTTATATTCGTTAGCAATCTTTATGTAAAGCAATTTTTGAGCTATTGTATCATTGGCAATTGGGGCTAATTTTTTTTCCGAAGGCAAAGCAAGTGTGTAAAAAGTAGTCGCATTTTCATTGTCTAAGAGTGTTAAATCTTTAAGATTAAAAAGCTTTGCTTCAATTTGAGAGATTTCGTTTTGGTTGATAACCCCAAAACTACCATCAATCGATTGGTAACGTGAATAAAGGTTATAATAATCAGCTATATTTTTATATAAAGAAATATTTTTAAAATAACGAAAATTACCAGAACTTTTCAATTGTTGATAGGTTACATCTTGAGCAGAGAAAATGTCGTTATAAGTTAGATAGCGTTCAATATAATAAATAAATTCATTGTGGTTTATCAAATCGTTTGTCTCTAATATAGTTTTTGCAGTATCAAACTTTAATCGAATCCATTCCTTTTCATTATAAGTTATTTGTATTGTAGCTGTGTCAATTTTGAGGTCATCGTATAGCGATTGTGCATATTCTTTTTCCTGTACATTTTCTATGTAATCCGCTCTTACGTTTTCTGCAAAAAAACCAAGAGTTACAGCCAAAAAAATCATCAAAAACTCCAAGAAATATTCTTTCCACCGTTTGGGCTTGTGTTGCAATTGTGGATGGTGATGCACTTCCATATTCTCTGTATGTTGATTTGGATTAGTAGTTGCTGAATCAACATTTGGAATAATTTTGTCAGGAACATTTTCCGATTGATGGCTTGTCGGATTTTCTAAGTGTTCTTCGTCTATATTATCTGTCATTGTTAGTTGGTTAAAATTATTTAGTGTTTAATCGCATGACGCATAACGTGATAATATGTGAACCTCGCAAATTCACACACGAAGATATGACGAATACCCAAAAGGCGCTGATTTAGGTGGAAAATAATTTCCAGGCAAAAGGCAATCAGGCGCTTATGAATTTAATGAATTTGATTCTAAAGAGCAATTCAAAACCTTCACCTTCCCGCCCCCCTCACATAATACATCTCCATCATCCCCTTGTTCTTCACCGGAATCCGCCCTCTTGACTGGCAATCGAAATTGTATTTCACCAAGCCATAAGTCGTTTCGGAAATATTCACTTGACCCGGCTCGCACTGCTCTTCCATGCGGGCAGCAATGTTGACGGTGTCGCCCCAGATGTCGTAGGCGAATTTTTTGAAACCGACCACGCCGGCTACCACCGGGCCTGTGTGGATGCCGATGCGGGCCTCGAAGTATGGCAGGCCCTGGCGTGTCCGCTCCTGCTTGTGGTCGTCGAGGAATTCTTGCATTTCCAGGGCGGCTTTTACGATTTCGGTGGGGATGGTCTTGTGCTTCACCAGGCCGCTGGCGCAGAGGTAGGCGTCGCCGATGGTCTTTATTTTTTCGATGCCGTTGTGGTGCGAAATGATGTGATCGAAGGCTTTGAAGCAGTTGTTCAATTCCTTTACCAATGCTTCGGGCGTGAGGCGCTCGGCGATGGTGGTGAAGTTTTTAAAATCGGTAAACAGCACGGTGGCTTCGGGGAATTGCTGCGCCGTGGCTGAGCCTTTTTCCTTGAGTTCTTTGGCTACCTCCACGGGCATGATGTTGAAGAGCAGTTCATCGGAGCGCTGGCGTTCCTGTTCGATGATTTTGTTCTGCTTTTCGAGCAGTTGGCCCGATTTCTTTTTCGCCAAAAAACGCAGGTACATCATAAAGGCCAGGAGCAGCACAAAGATGGACACCACGCCCAGCAGGTACACCAAATAGCGCCCCTGCTCCTTTTCCATTTCGGCATTTTGGATGGCCATTTCCTGCTGAGAAATGGTCAGCGAGTCCATCACCTGCTTGGTTTCCAGCGAGTCAATCATGCGCTTGCGGTGCTCGGCGATGTAGAGCGCCTTGGCCCGGCTGGCCGATACTTCCTGTATTTCTTCTTCTTTTTTTGAAATTTCTTCTTCCACCGCCATTTTTTCCTGCTCCAGGGTTTGCTGGCGCTCGGTGAGGACGGTTTTGTCCTGTTTCAAACCATCCCGCTCGCTGGCCAGGCCGGAAATGTCTTTTTCCAGGCGTTGTTTTTCAGAAAGCAATTGCTGTTTGTCTCGCTCCAATTGCGCCTTCTGTACCTCGTATTGCGCCTGCATCTGGCTGAGGCTCTGGCCGCTGGTTTTTTTGCTGAAATAGTCGAATGCTTCCTGCACGATTTGCAGGGCCTTTCTTTCGTTGTGCTGCTTTTCGGCCAGGCGGCTGCGCTGGTCCACGGTTTTGATGATGAGGTCGGCGTCCTTGGCTTCCATTGCAAACTTGACGGCGCTGTTGAGCCAAACATCCTCGTTACGGTCATCACGGGTTCGGTCGTAGCCACGGGAAATGAGGTAGGCGGACTCGGCGGCCATGCCGTCGTTGTTTTGCTCTTGGGCCAGGTTGTGGGCGGCCTTGGCATGGTCAATGGCCTTGCGGGCATCTTTTTTTAGCCACTCTTCTGCCAATTGGTAGTTGAGCGACATTTTTTCTTTGCTGCTGCTGGCCGATTGCAGTTGTTCTTCCAAATCCTGAATGGACTGGCTGTTGGCCAAAAAAGTGCAGGAAATAAACAGGAAGGCAAGTATGATTCTCATTTTATATGAAGGTGTGTCATTTGCAAAAATAGAAATATGTGGCTGAAAAGGGCAGAAGGACGCTGCCATGAAACAGCGGCTACGGCCAATCTGTAAAAAACCGAATGAAAAAAGGGACAAGAATCATCTCCATTTGAAAGGAAAAAAATTTTTGGAATAGACAAAATTTAATAAGTTCACGGCTCATTCTTTCAAAACCATCTTTGTTGTTTGTTTCGTGTGGCGGGTTTCACATTTTTATAAAAGGCGGACCAGCGACAAACAAATTTCAACAATTAACAACATACACGAACGACCAAATTATGAATTTCGACACCAGTAACATCCGTAACGTTGTCCTGCTGGGGCACCCCGGCTGTGGCAAAACGACCTTTGCTGAAACCATGCTCTTCGAAACCGGCGGCATCAACCGCCGGGGAAGCGTACTTGAGCAAAATACCGTATCCGACTACACCGAACTGGAGCACGAGCGGGGCAATTCTATTTTTTCCACCCTGATGCACGACGACTGGCGGGGCAACAAAATCAACGTGCTCGACACACCCGGCTTCGACGACTTCATCGGCGAGGTGGTCTCCTCCCTCAAGGTTTCGGCCACGGCCCTCGTGCTGCTCAATGCCAAAAGCGGCGTGGAAGTGGGCACCGAACTGCTGTGGGAATACGTGGAAGAATTTGAAACACCCTCGGTTTTTGTCGTCAATCAACTCGACCACGAAAAAGCCGACTATGACAGCACCGTGGAACAGGCACAGGCTCGTTTTGGGCATATTTTGCCCATTCAGTACCCGCTAAATCCTGGCGCTGGTTTCAACAGCATCATTGACGCCCTGCGGATGACCATGTACGTCTTTCCGCCCAATGGCGGCAAGCCAGAAAAAAAGCCCATTCCCGATGCTGAAAAAGACCGGGCCATGGAAATGCACAACGCCATCGTGGAGGCTGCCGCCGAAAACGACGAGGAACTCATGGAGCGCTTTTTTGACAAAGGCACCCTTTCGGAAGAAGACCTCGCTTATGGTCTGCGCATTGCCATTGCCAATCGCACGGCTTTCCCGCTGTTCTGTTGCTCTGCACTGAACAACATGGGCAGCGGCAGGATCATGGGTTTCATCAACGACGTTTGCCCATCGCCCGCCGAGCGCTCGGAAGTGAAACTGGAAGGCGGCGGCACGCTCAAATGCGACCCCAACGACGCCCCAACTATTTTCATTTTCAAAACCCACAACGAGCCCCGTGTGGGCAATATCTCTTATTTCAAGGTCTATTCCGGCACCCTGAAAGCGGGCGACGAACTCGTGAACGCCGACAACCGCAACACGGAGCGATTTGGTCAATTGTACATTGCCAATGGCAAAAACCGGGAGCCAGTGGACGAGCTAAAGGCGGGCGATCTGGGCTGTACCGTGAAGCTGAAAAGCTCGCACACCAACCAGACCTTGAACAAAAAAGGTGTGGACCGGAAAATTGACCCGATCCATTTTCCCAACTCAAGGATAGAAACCGCCGTGCATCCGCCGAGCAAAAACGACATGGAAAAGCTGATGAAGGCGCTGCACAGCATTTGTGAGGAAGACCCCACGCTCGTCGTGGAGCAATCGAAAGCATTAAAGCAGACCCTGCTTTATGGACAAGGCCAATTGCAGTTGGATTTGGTGAAACACAGGGTAGAATCGGAATTTGGGGTGAGCATGGAGTTTGAAAAACCACGCATCCCCTACCGGGAAACCATCACCCGTGAGTCGAACGAAATGTACCGCCACAAAAAACAATCGGGCGGTGCGGGCCAGTTCGCAGAGGTACACATGCGCATCGAGCCTTATTTTGAAGGCATGCCCGAACCGCATGGCCTGACCGTGCGCAACAAAGAAATTGAGGAGTTGCCTTGGGGTGGCAAATTGGCCTTCTACTGGTGCATCGTCGGCGGCAGCATTGATGCCCGTTTTTCCAACGCCATCAAAAAAGGTGTATTGGCAAAAATGGAAGAAGGCCCGCTCACAGGCTCCAACTGCCAGGACATCCGGATATGCATCTACGACGGCAAAATGCACCCGGTTGACTCGAACGATATGGCCTTCATGCTGGCGAGTATCAATGCCTTCAAGCAAAATTTTGCAAAAGCCCAGGCTCAGTTGCTCGAACCCATTTATGATGTAGAAATCCTTTGCTCTGACGAGGTGATGGGCGAGGTGATGGGCGACCTTCAAACCCGCCGGGCCATCATCATCGGCATGGGCGCTGAGGGGCATTACCAGAAAATCATGGTGAAAGTGCCGCTGGCCGAACTGTACCAATATTCTTCCACCTTGCGCTCTATTTCGCAGGGCCGGGCCAAGTTCAGCCGGAAGTTTGCGGAATACGCCTCTGTGCCGTCCGACATTCAGCAAAAACTGATCGAGGCGCACAAGTCGGAGCAGGGCGACGAAGATTGAAAAATGATTCTAATTTCTTGAATACTAGGGCAGCAGGTGGAGACTTGCTGCCCTTTTTTTATGGAAAAAACAGAAGCATCAAGGACGGATGCTGCGCTTGCTCATCCGCACCGTCCTCACCACCTTTCTGGCGCTGTCCACCATGCTCACCAGATAAATACCATCAGGCAGATCGGAGACATCGTATTTCCCGTTGGCGTTGGTATTGAAGGTTTTGACCCGTTTGCCAAGGATATTGGACACCCACAATTGGCGGATGAAAGTGTTCCGGGTGACCGTCATATAATCCGTGACGGGGTTTGGGTAGATGCGCAGGCGGCTTTTTTCCTGCTCGGTCAATGGCGAGAGGCCCTCCATGGACACATTGTAGCAAGCCGAATTCAACAAGGAGGAAGGATTTGCCAAGTCGAAGAGGTGAACTTTTACATCGGCATGGCCAGCCAAACCAAAGGGGAAAATGTTCAAATCCAACCTTGCCGTGTCGCCGGGGGCTACCTGAATGGGCCAGTTGGGGTATTTGTCCGTTAGGTCCACATTGGTCGTATTGGATGTGTAGTAGCAGGTGTTTTGGTCACAGACAGAAAATTTCCAAGCATCCGGCGCTTCGGCCACTTCTACTACCCAGCGGAGGTTCATGGTTTTGCCGCTTGTGTTCTTGATGGTAGCGTGGCAGGTTTGGAAATCCGTCAGGTCGCTCAGATCGAATGAAACAACACTTTCGTAGGGATTGGGGGAAACATCAAGGCCCGACTGGGATCGGGCAGTCAGCGAAAGAAAGAATAGGACTGTAAAAAGTATGGTTTGTTTCATGCGGTTCAAAAAATTTGAGAACAAAAACAGGCCTGGGAAATGGTCTAATAAAACGATGGCAAAATGGGCAGTTTTAGGCAGGCTATCAACAGTTTTATCAAATTTTTAACCAGCCTTTCCCATTACATCCATGCTCCTGGCATTCCTGGTCTTTGTTTTTGAAAAAATAAAACGGCGCACAAGTTCACATTTTTAAAACAAAAAAACCGTCTGTATGGAGGCAAGCCTTGGTACAGACGGTTTTTGGCACAAAGCATTTCCTGACGTGTCAGGTATGGAACACCTCTATTTCGTGGTTGCGAATGATGAGGTCGGTGAATTTTCCCTTAAAGCGGGTAGCCTTTACGATGTGGTTGTCAATCCAATGGTAATTGCCACCCCGTGGTTTGCCAAACAGGATGCCGTGGTATTTGAAGCCGTGCTTGTCCAGCCAAGCTTCGGTAACAGTACGGTGCTCTTCAGTCCGGGAAGTAAAAAAGGTAATGATGTGCCCTTCCTCAAACCATTTGTTGACGATCTTCAGGGCATCCGGGTACGGCGGCACGATGGCCATCCGGTCTGGTTCTTCGTTGGGCACGTCGTCGCAAATGGTGCCATCAATGTCAATCAGAAAGTTTTTCTGCTTGTCCGGCAGCACAGGGCTGATAGTTTCCCCTTTTTCGTTGAAGGCTGCGACCAGTTTTCCAGGAAATTCTTTGCTCTGCATAATTAGCGAATTGTGAAAGTGTCAAGAAGACGCAAAGGTAGCTATTTTGGGGGGAAAACGCCAGCCGCTATTTAGGGAAGTTCCTTGACGCGGCATGTATCAGTGGCATTTTTATATTTTAGAAAGTCGGACATGATGGCATTCATCAATGAATCATTGTCCACTTTGGCTGGCACAAATTCTTGGCTCAGCAATGAACCAGGTTTTTGTCCTGGAGAAAGTTGAACCTTTCTCTCTGTGGCCTTGATTACTTTCCCATTGCTCATGTAGCAAAGAAATTCTGATGCATAGGGTGGATTATCCGAATGGTACCAAGCCCTTCTTCTGAACATCACGATTTCGCCCCCGTCCACGTAGAAAAAGCTTCTGGATTCCACATTCCTTTCAAAAAGCCCTGTTGTAAGCCGTTTAAGTTCACCGTCTTGTTTCCAAAGGAACACTGCATCTTTGTTGCTGTAGAGATACGGGTGATAGCGTTCCAGCTTTTCATAGACGATAGATAGATCTACCTCCACTGAGAAGGTATCAATTTGTTCAATCGTAGTAAATTTTGAACTAGATGATTTATTTTCGGGATTGATAATATTCCCCTTGCTTGTGTCATGGGAAATGGATGGATTGTCGCCACAACTGGCGGCCATTAAAACAACTGCGATAAAAGGGATCAATAATTTCTTCATAATGAATTTTTTTAATTTGCCATTTTCAAAAAGCGTGCAAAAGTGAGAATTTCTCCATGCAGTAAAAACCTTTCTGGTTGGCATTGTCTGTTTATCTTGGCCTTCTTTTTTTAAAAAACATTCAAATCAAGCTTGGCTTTTCGCCTGCATCAGTTTTTTTTCAAACCATTCCAGTGTGAAAGAAACCTCATTTATAGCGCAAAACGAGCAAAAATGGAAGGAGTTCGAGCAGATACTCGACGGGCAGGGCCATAACCCGGAAAAGCTCAACGAACTTTTCGTGCAGGTGATGGACGACCTCTCCTATGCCCGGACTTTTTACCCCAACCGCTCCGTAAGGGTTTACCTGAACGGCCTTGCACAGAAGATATTTTTCAATATTTATAAAAACAAAAAATCGAGGCGAAGCCGCTTCGTGGCCTTTTGGCTCGACGACCTGCCGTACCTACTTTATCAAGCCCGAAAAGAACTGCTGCTGTCATTTGCCGTCTTTGCCCTGGCTACCACCATCGGTATGCTTTCCTGTGCGGCGGAGCCTGATTTTTTGCGCATTATCCTCGGCGACGCTTATGTGGAAATGACCGAAGAAAACATCCGATCCGGCGACCCGATGGCCGTTTATAAAGAAAAGGGCGAGTTCAACATGTTCCTCGGCATTACGCTCAACAACATCATGGTGGCTTTTTACACCTTCATTTTGGGCCTGTTTTATGCCATCGGCACTCTTGGGATTTTGCTCCGCAATGGCATCATGTTCGGCGCTTTCCAGTATTTTTTTATAGAAAAAGGGCTGTTCCAGGAGTCGTTCCTCACTGTCTGGATGCACGGGGCTTTCGAGCTGTCGTCCATCGTGGTTGCAGGGGCAGCAGGGCTGACGATGGGCCGGGGCCTTGTTTTTCCAGGCACACTTTCCCGCCTGCGTTCCTTCCAGTTGTCGGCCCGGCGGGGCATGAGCATTATGATTGGCATCGTCCCGCTGTTCATAGCGGCGGGTTTCATCGAAAGCTACCTGACCCGCTACACCGAAACGCCCGATGCCCTTCGGGGCGTTTTTATTTTCCTTTGCCTTTCGTTCATGCTGTTCTATTTTGTCGTCTATCCCCAGGTGCGTATGAGGGCCATGTCGAACCTCAGCAAGGAGCCTTTCAGGTTGTCGCCGGACGCCGATAGGAGCATTGATTATGAAGCCATTAAGACTACGGGCGACATTTTTACAGATGCATTTATTTTTTATAAAAACCACTTTCAAAAAATAGCCCTGGCTTCCCTGGCAGGGGCCGTTTTCTATTGTGCGGGCGCTTTTTTGCTGGCCAAAACGAGCGCAGTGCAACTGTTTATTTTTGAAGATGGCATGTTTGGTACGCTGCCTGCCCTGCCCAGTTTTTTTGTCAACGAGCAACACCCCTGGCTGTTTCCCTTCAGCCTTGGGGCAATGGCGCTGGTCGCATACACAGTCCATTTTTCCCTGGAAAAAGAAGGTAGCAATGGGCACTTTTCCAAAAATCAGATGCTCATCGCTTTTCTGAAAACCCTCGTGGTGGCCGCACTTTTCAACCTGCTTTTGCTGACCTTGGACTGGTACACCATGCTGCTGATCATGTTGCTGTTTCCGGTGCTGTTCCTCTATTCTCAGGTCATGGTTTCAGAAGAAACAAATTTCATCACGGGCCTGGGGAAAACTTTTTCCATGATAAACGGGGCCACCTACGGCACCATGCTCGGGTTGATGTTCACGCTGGTGCTGTTCGGCACTTTGTTTTTCCTGATCCTCGATACAGGGGTGATGTATTTCCTCCTCGATTTTATCAACCTCAATTTTTACATCACGCCGGAAAAGGGCCAAATCCTGGTCACGGTACTGGTCACTTTCATCACCGTTTTTGTGCTGTTGCTCATTTTTGCCCTGTGGGCCGTGGGCAGCGGATTGCAGTATTTTTCTTTGGCGGAAATTTATGATGCACAGGCGCTAAAGGAAAGGCTCGGGCGCATTGGAACCAAGGAAAGAATAAAGGGGATGGAAAGGGAAGGATGAAAAAGTAAGTGGTTATTGACGGCTTTTTCGACAGCCAATAACCACCAAAAATTACTGCGCCTGCGCTTCAGCCGCAAGTTTTACTTTCAATTTTACATCGTCGGCGATTAATTCGTCCTGGATGGTGCCGATGACACCCGAACCGTATTCCACCTTCCATTTGGTGCGGTCAATGGTAAATTCTGGCGTTTCGGCCATCAGCGAACCGTTTTGGATGCTCACCTTGGCAGGTATGACAATACTGTTTGTAATGCCCTTCAAAGTTAGATTTCCAGTGATGTTGTGCGTAGCGTTGGGGTTGCCGGAGGCAGCCTCCACCTTGGTGATCTCAAATGTGCTGGAGGGATATTTTTCCACGTCAAAAAAATCGGGGGACTTCAAGTGGCTCTCCAATTTGGCTTTTTTGTCGGGAGTCCCTTCCAAATCCTTATTTGCCAATGAAGCAAGATCAATGGTGAAGCTGCCCGACTCAAGGTTGCCATTGTTCACGGCGAAGTTGCCGCTTTGGAGCTGCATAGTGCCTTGATGGCCATATTTGCCGGGCTTGTAGCCTTCCCATTCAATGACGCTGGCCTCTGTGTTGACGGTGTAGTTGACGGCACCCTGACTCGCAGTAGCGGTCTCGGACGAAGCTTCGGAGGTTTCGGCTTCGGGGGCCTTGCTGCCGCTGTTTTGGCAGGCAGTAAATGCGAGCAATGCAAGCAAGTAGAGGAAGATGGCTTGTTTTTTCATCAAAATTAAAGACGTTTTAGTGGTAAAAATGAACACTTGCAAATCCATCAAATAGCAATCCTTTGGCTTTACAAGGTGAAATACCCGGTGGGGCATTTTAAAAACAACAAGCTATCTGTAAAATAGTTAGAAGCTGTTTGAATTTGCCTGATGGAGAAAAAACCACTCTTTTTAGCCCATTGAGGTAAATTCAAACAGCTTCTTAGGCAGGCATTTTTTTCAATCTGCTAAAAAAACCGCCTTGATGAACTCCTCCTGCCAGCTTCGGGTTTAGGATGTACCTTTGTTATCCGAATGCCTTTTCTCCATGCGTTTTAATCTGAAAAACATCAAAGCAAAATTCCTCGGCTTCCTGAAACAAGGGACATCGCCACGGAAGCTTGCCCTTAGCACGACCATCGGCCTGCTGCTGGGCATTTTTCCCATGCTGGGCGTTACCACTTTTGTGATGGCATTGGTAGCTGTGCGGTTCCGTTTGAATTTGCCGCTGATGCTGTTTGTCAGCTACCTCATTTATCCAGTACAGATCTTTCTTATCATTCCATTTGTGCGCTTGGGCGAGTGGCTAATGGGTGCGCAGCCTATTGTGTTAACTTTGGAGGGCCTCGAAGCAAGTTTTCGGGCCGGTTTTTTTGATGCTTTGCAAAAATTGGGCACGGCCAACTTGATGGCTGTTGCTGGATGGGCATTATTGGCACCGCTGAGCGGCGTCCTGCTCTATTATTTGTTGTTTTTTGCTTTTCAAATGAAGTTAAAAAAAGCCGAAAATATCCTGCCGCCAGAAGATAATCCATTTTAACAGCCCTTTAACCCAAAAACCTCCAACCTCTTACTGCAAAACTCCAGTCTATGGTATAAGATGAACGAGCGGTCAAAGGCGCCTTGCCCGGTGGTTCATCCTTCACAAAAACCCTCATCACATGAAAAATCTTCCATTGCTCCTGCTGGCTTTTGCCATTTGCTCCTTCTTCTCCCTGAACAGTTGCGACAAAAATGACAATGACGACCAGCCAACACCTGATCCACTGGCCGATACCATTTCGATTGGTTTTCAGGAAACGGAATGGCTAACTTCCATCCTGGAGGCGAAGTTCGATTCCATCGTATCTGAGAGCCGCTGCCCCTGCAACGCTGATTGTATCTGGGCGGGCTCGGTGACTGTCTTATTGAATTTTAATTATGCCGGGGAGACCTTTTCAAGAGAACTGACGCTCGGCGCTGAGCCAAGCTCCGTCATCATCGGTAAATACAAAGTGACCTTGGTGGAAGTGCTGCCCTACCCTTGCGATGTGATAATAGAACCTGTTGTAAAAGTTGCGATCAAAAAGAATTGATTTTGCCTGCATTGCTCATTAAAAAAGGGGTTGACGGCAACTGTGCCGTCAACCCCTTTTTCATAAAAAAAAAGCTCAAACCCAGGCGCACAAGATGCCGCCCATGATGGCCAATGTTATTATCCAATAGCCAACGTTGACGGCGATGTATTTCCAACCTTTGCGTTCAAACATTGCGTTGGTTCCCAAAATCGGCAACACAAAAAACAGCCCTGTAATGATGCCGTGTACGATGCCGTGGGTGAAGGTGCGGAAATTGCCGCCATATTTTTCCATAAAGCCAGTGTACCATTGGCCCAATTCTGAGGCCGGATCGCCGAAACCCGGCTCGTTCATCAGCAAGGACTGAATGGCAAATTGGTGGATAAACGTGCCGTTCACAAACATGGACATCATGAAACTGAGCACCAGCGACACGCCGAAAATAACGGCCATGTTTGCCCCCTCCTTGCTGTCAGGTGAAACGCCTGCGGCTTTCATCCATACCGTTCCAAGTACTTTTGGGTTGTAATAAACAAATCCAACGGCGGTCGGCACAAGGGCCGCCACGATAACGGCTAACCAGTTAGGTACCATAAATAGATGATTTTAAGTTGATCCGAAAGAAGACAGCCAGCGATTGGTTTTGCGGAAATTCTCCTTCGAATTAGGTGAAAAGATGGGTGAATATCGGCGTCAAACCTAACAAATTGTTTCAACAATATTTAACAAATATGTGCAGCAATAATTAGCATGTTTCACGGTGGGCGGTTTTTCCTAAGTTTGCCCCATGCAAGTTTTTGAAACACCCAGCCGTATCATCGTCACCTGCTATAGCAGGCTCTCGCCCTATTTGCAACAAGAGGTGTTGGCATTGGGCTACAAAATAGTACGGCCATTTACCACGGGCGTCGAGTTGTACGGCACGGTAAAGGACTGCATCCGCCTCAATCTTCGACTGCGCACGGCCAGCCAGGTACTTTATTCGCTGAAAGATTTCCGCTGCAACCACCCCGACAAGCTGTACCGGGCGCTGCTGCCTATCCCCTGGGAAGAGTTGTTGGAGCCGTCGGGTTACTTTTCCGTTACCAGCAACGTTTTTCACCCCAGCATCAACAATTCCATGTTCGCCAATGTGAAGGTGAAGGACGCCATCGTGGATCGCCTTCGCCAGAAGACAGGCGAACGGCCCAGCACGGGCGCCGACCTGAAAGGGGCAGTGATTTACCTGTACTGGAAAGACCGTTCGGCGGAAGTTTTTTTTGATACTTCGGGTGAAACGCTGGCGAAGCATGGCTACCGCAAACTGCCGGGAATGGCACCCATGCTCGAATCCTTGGCCGCTTCCACCATTTTGGCTTCAAAATGGGACCGGCGCTCGCCTTTCGTCAACCCTATGTGCGGCGCTGGCACGCTGGCCATAGAGGCTGCTTTGATCGCCACTGACCGTTACCCTGGCCTATTGCGCAGCAACTATGCCTTCATGCATTTGCCCGATTTTAAAAAAAGCATGTACGAAAAGGAACGGGTGCTGCTGGAACGGGAAATAAAAGAAATACCCAACCTGCACATCATCGCTACCGACAACTCGCCCGACGCCATCAAAATTTCAAAAATCAATGCGGCAGCAGCGGGCGTGGGTCAGCACATCGAATTTGCCATCTGCGATTTTGCGGAAACGGAGGTGCCGGAAGGTGGCAACGGAGCCGTATTTTTTAACCCAGAATACGGCGAACGCATGGGCGAAGTGGCCGAACTCGAAAGCACCTATTCCCGCATGGGCGATTTTATGAAACAACACTGCGGCGGCTATATGGGCTACATTTTCACTGGCAACATGGATTTGGCGAAAAAAATCGGACTACGGGCAAAGCGTCGCATCGAGTTTTATAATGGAAAATTGGACTGCCGCTTGCTGGAGTTTGAATTGTATGCAGGCACCCGACGGCCCGAAGTGCCAAACGAGTAAACGCAGCCTTATCCCTCCTCATAAATCCCCCTCAACACCTTCTCCATTTCCTTCCGCATTGCGTTGGCACCATTGGTAAAATTATTGTGCATAAAGCTGAAAATCAGCAACTTACCTTCTTTGGTGACGAGGTAGCCGCTCAGGCAGTGGTTGTTGCGCAAGGTGCCCGTTTTGGCAAAAATGTAAGGTGCGCCACCGTTGCGGTAGTTTGTTTTAATGGTGCCGGATTGGCCTCCGGCTGGAAAGATGTTGAACAGGCGCTCCCTGGGTACCAGTTGATAGATTTTATCCAAAATGGCCACTATGGAGCGGGGCGTGAAGAGGTTGTACCGGGAAAGGCCAGACCCGTCAAACCACTGGGGCCTGTCGGGCAAATCGTTGAGATAGTTGGTGAGGGAATAGTCAATCATTTTCTCGGTATTCATCATGCCGAATTTCCAATTGGAACAAGTGAGCATCAATTGTTCAGCGATGAAATTGTCGCTCTCCTGCATCATCAGGCGGTAAAGGCTATCGGCATGTAGGCTGTAAAGGACGCCCGCATCCGGCGGGGGCAGCAGCCTGCCTTCCAGCACGTGGACAGGGCGGCGCAGGGTGTCCGACAATATTTCGGCGACGAAGCTGGGCGTGTAGCGGTACGGCACGTGCCATTCGGTGTCCCGGCCACTGGGGATGGCAGGGTTGAGGGTAAACTGGTTGTCGAATTCCACCCGCCCGATGTAGTCGCCGAAGCGTTGCGTGGAGTCGAGGCGCAGGTAGTTTTTCAAAAAAGGCGGCTGCACTTCGATGTTCCTCGTCGTGTCGTTCAAGCGGAAATGGGCGACGTTGCTGTAAACTGGGAAAGGCGATTTTTCGGCCTGATAGGAGTAGGGGTAATCTCCCCACATCCAGCCGCTACCATAGCGTTGGTCCTGGAAGTTGGCGGGGCAGAAGTAGAGCGGCTCCTTTCTGTTTTTTAAAAAATCAAATACAAGCTTGTTTTGCTGCAAATGCGGATTGAGGAAGGCCGGATCGCCCGTTCCCCAAAACACCAACAGGTCGCCTTGTTTTTGGTAAAGTAGCGCTGGGATCGAGTCGCCCAGCGTGCGCAGGCAGGTGTAGAAGGTCAGGATTTTCGTGTTGGAAGCCGGGGTAAAATACTTGTCGGCGTTGTACTCGTAAAGCATTTTCCCCTCCAGGGGGTCAAAGAGGGCAAAGCCTGTAAAGCTCTTGGCAAAAACCTCCGACTCTTCGAGGTGCAGGTCGTATTGGGAGGTGGCGGCTTCTTTTTCTTTTTTGCGCTTTTGCTTTTTCGTTTGGGCCTGCAGGCCGTTGAAGGCCAACAATGCCAGGAGTAGGAGGAGGAGTTTTTTCATTTTTAGGATGTGTTTGGGTGTGAATTTTTTAACATGGAGGCACCGAGGCACTTAGAACCTCACCCCCGACCCCTCTCCTAAAGGCGAGAGGAGGCCTCCGTGTTATAAACTCAATCATATTTTTCAATTGTAAACTTGCCCAAATCGGGCAGGTGTTTCTTTTTCCGTTTTTTTTCGTGCTCAAAAACGACCCTGCCCAAATTGGCC
This sequence comes from Saprospiraceae bacterium, assembly GCA_041741095.1. GTDB lineage: Bacteria > Bacteroidota > Bacteroidia > Chitinophagales > Saprospiraceae > UBA6168. The sequence continues at coordinate 41,584 of JBGSKQ010000085.1, read as the reverse complement.
ATGAAGGGCATGCCCACCGTTTCGTATTCATAATTGTCGTCGTTAAAAACGCCGTCTTCGTTCACATGTATCGTTGCGGCGAGGAAAAATTCTACGCCCGTTTCGAAATCCACGATGTAGGCCACGTCCGTCAGGAAGCCATAAGCCCAGCCTACTTTGTTGAAAATGCGCACGTTGGGCGGTATCCTGTCTTCGTCTTTTCCATCGCCATAGATGAAAAATTTGCAATAATGGTCAGGCTCTTGGTAGCTGGGGAACTGGCTTTCCCTGGGCCTTTCCGACATCACCTGGTAGAGAAAGCGGTAATCTTCTTCCAACAAATCAAAGCGCTGGGCAGCGGGCACAGCTTCCGGGAACATAACTGCTTTCAGCATGTCGTGGAAATCCTGCAAAGAGACGTAGTTTTTTTGGGAAAAATCAAAAGGCTCGTTCACCAATTGTTCGTCTTTGTAATAGCCCTTGCCACGTTTTACTTTGTTCAATTGAAAATTGCGTCTGGCCACACTGTTCACCTGGCCCTGGTGGTACAGCAGGTTTTCACCCAAATAAAAACTCACAGGGTTCGTGTGCTGGTTGGCCTCCACGTCGAATCCGCCGATGCCGAGGCGGTGGGTGATTTTTAGGTTTTGATAGCCTTTCGCCCAAAGCCCTTCGTTTAACTGTTGTTGGCCGATGAATTCGTAGAGGCGGTTGGCGGCGTCGTTGTCGCTCACCAGAAAGATTTTTTTGATATAATGTGCCAGGGAAGGCAGGCCGTTGACAGCAGTCGAATCGGTCTCGGCGGCGGTTTGGGGCGGGCTGCCAGCGCCGTTTATCATCGCACAATTTTTATCCAACCCGATGATATTCAAGCGGTTGAGTTTCTCCAAAGCTATAAATGCGATGGGCATTTTGACCGTACTGGCCGGGTAGAAATATTTTTTTTCATCCAAACCAAAGGAAAAAGAGCGGAAGGCGGGAATGTTGTTCTCGTCCCGGTCAATTTGGGTGTAGATGATCTGCACATCGTACTGTTCGGGGCGCTTCAGCACCTCGCCGAATAGGTTTTCGTTTTCGTGCAACAGCTTGTGCAACAGCTTTTTCTGTGCCATCGTGGATAAGGAAAGGAGTAGTAAAAATGTAAGGGTAAAAAGCCTGTCCATGCTCGATTTTTGGTGCAAGATAATGATTCGGAATTCATCGTTTATAGTTCATCCTGTCTGCCGTCAGGCAGGTGTTCATCGTCCCTGAAACCTATCTTTGCACACAGATGAAAATTTTCCTCGGCACACTCGGCACCATTTCCTTCGTGATATTGGCCATTTGCATTCTCTTGAATGTAGCGGTGGCAGCGGCCTTTGTGTTCCGAAAAGGGGAAAACAAGCGGGCCGACGCCTGTTTTGCAGCCTTGCTCATGGCCTTTGCGCTCACGTCGCTGCACCAGGTTTTCATCTTGCAAGGCATGTATCACGAACACCCCAACCTGCTGTTCCTGCCTGTTTATTTCACGCTGTCGTTTGGCGTGTTGTTGTTTTTTTCGGTGAAACTGCGCCTCTTCCCCACCTACCAGTTCGTCGGCTCCGACGCCAAGCATTTGATACTCCCCTTAGGGCAATTTGCTTATTTTTTGGGGCTGTTCCTGCTTACCAGCATTGCCTATCGGGAAGATTTAGGGCGAAAATTTTACTCGCCTTTTTATGGTGGTTTTGAAATGGCGCTGTACATCGGCACTTTTTACGCCTACCAATTTGCTGCCTACCGCTATATCCGTTTCAAAATAAGCGCCCTGCGCAAAAAAAAGGAAGGCGGTAGGCCACTGTTTGAAGCTTTCGCCCTGCGCCGGATGCTGCGAGTGATGCTCATCCTTTTTTGGATCAACAGCGCCTACATTTTCACTGATTTCGTGATGTACGAACTGCTGCGGCTGAACATGCACAATTTCCGGGGCTTCACCCGCCTGGGAGATTTGTCGTATGCGGCAATGGCTGGCTGGGCAGGGCTGACGGGCCTGCAGTTGCTGTCGAAGCAGCCTTATTTGAACGTATCGGAGTTGGTGTTTACGTGGTTGAAGGGGAGGCTGAGGAGGGGGTGATCCCGTTCACTTTTGATTCACAGACAATATGCCAGCGTGGTTATAAATGGCAATCAAGGCACAATTAGAATATTTGCTAAATATTACCTTTGCTGTCAGTCAATAATTGGCAATCATATTTAACGAATTGGCAACCAACAAAACGAACCAAATCTTCCTTGCAAATACCCACCCTCAATAGTACCATCAAATTACAGCCTGACGATGTTATACATACCAATGGTAGTACGCCTGTGAGGGTTCTATGTGACAACTTGGACTATTACGTGGTTAAGTATCCAATCAGGAGATACGACTTAGTCAAAGAATATCTATGTGCAGCATTCTTACAATTATGGGGTTTAGCAATTCCTTCATTCGCTTTTGTGAAAATCTCATTAGAACACATACCTATGGGCCTCCACCCAAGAATTCAGCCGCATTTTTTTCAAGGGACTTGCTTTGGGTTAAAGTATGAGCGCTATTTTGATGAAGTGACGAAATTGATGAATGCTTTGTCAGAATCTCAGAAGAGCCTGATGGCAAAAAAGCAAGAATTTTTAGAAATCGCCTTGTTTGATTTGTGGCTTTCAAATGAAGACAGGAACGAGAATAACCACAATTTGCTGTACGACGTTTTAGGTGGGCACCGTTTCATACCGATTGACCACCAAGCGACTTTCAACAACGGCAATCCTGGTAAAAAACTTAGCTTACTTACTGAAAATGAATCACTTATTGGAACGACTTTGTTCGAAAAACTTTTTACCAGAAAAGAAGTTTCCAAGTATGTGAACGATATAGGGGTAAAGAATAAGTTTTACTTTTGCGCACATCAGTGTGCCCAAAACTTAGAGGACATCGTCTTAGAAATGCCTGAAGACTGGAAAATTGACAAAGTTGAATTGGTGAAAAATCTACACCTTACAATTTTCCAAGCTTCATGGCTGGGTTCAGTTTGGAACAGTTTTGTCGAATACTTACAAATTGAAACTAATCCAATATAAAATGGCTTCTTACTTATCTGTCATATCAGCGGTCATCCGCCCGGAGATAAAGGAAAAAGTCTCCATTGGTTTGTTACTCATAGGTGACGGAAAACTGTATTTGGGCTTTTCGAAGAACAAACTTGAAGTGGTGAATCAGTTGTTGCCTAACGAGGCATTTCGAGCAATTCGGTTCAACGTTAAAAACCTTCAACAGTTGGCTATTGAGAATGAAGTTAATCATACATTTTTTAGCAGTCACCTTACTGTCGTTGAAAATCTTAAGGATACCGTTTTAAGCCAATCTTATATTGGTTACTTAAGTAACTATAAAAACAACCTCTTCTCCGTTTCAGAACCCAACACCATTACAGTTGCTCCAACACAAACTGTATTCGAACAGCTTTTTATGAAGTTTGTTGATGAACAAGGCGTTTTCCCTCCTAAGAAATCTATGGAACGTTCGTTCAGTAGGGTAAGGGAAAATGTCATTTTACGGGAACGCTTTAATTACGATTTTGAAATAAACCAAAACCTTTTTCCTGAATTAATTGTACCTGTTAGGATTGATTTTGTTGGTGAAAATGAGAGGCCAACTTTCATAAAGTTGATTGATTTAGAAAGGAGGAAGGACTATGTCACCAATGATGTAACGAGGTTTAATTTCGTTCGGGATGCTATTCCACAATCTAAAAGATTTGTCGTCACTCGTGAGCCTTTAAAAACTTCTTTTCCCATCCAGCACCAGATTTGGCAAAATCTGAAAAGCACCAACCTCTTCGAATATGTTGATACTTCAGAAGTAGAACGATTAGAAGAATATGCCGAGGCGCACAATGTTAGCAAAATAAAGCCTTTGGAAAAAGAGGGGTAGTGATTCAAATGCAGGGTCGTTTTTTAATCGAAAGACCGTGCCAGCGGCGTTGTAAGTAGGTTTAATTTTCATGGGTCTTCTTAATTTTCTTCCAAATCCAGATTGAAGCTTTTATTAATAGGGTAATGATAGTCAAGAACACAACTAAAATGACGGCAAAAATCGGTGCCATTATCAACGCCTTGAAAATTGAGTTTGTCAGGGACCACTTATGAACTAATATTCCCCTTAAGAAAAAAAATGGTATCAAAGAGCCAATTACTATAAAGAAGCGTTTTATCCACGAAAACAAACTTTCATTTAATGGATCTTTTTTCTCCATAAATGTATGAGTTAAATAGATTTTTTGCACCCATTGTTCAAGTCTTGCTACTTTGCAGATAGAGCCGATAAGTGCCGCTTCCATAAACCCCTCCTGAAATTCTAAATTTTCCCCTTCACCATGTCTTCACCTCATAAGGAAACCTAACCTGGTACTCCCTTTTCACCATTTTTATCACCTTTTCTTTAAGATTTCGAGGTTGTCCTTGTCGAGGGCGGAAACGAAAACGTTGTCGTGGCCGTATTCGTAGGAGAGGTTCATGCTCAGTTCCTTTTCGATTTCGACCTTGGTTTCGGGGTCGAGGAGCTTGTCGAAGTATTTTTCCCGGTAGAGGTCTATTTTATTGAAAACCAGCAAGGTAGGTTTTTCCCTGGCACCCAGTTCCTCCAGGGTTTCGTTGACGGTTTTCAGGTGTTCCTCGTTGCGGTAGTAGTCCACGCCCCGGAGGTCTTGGCGCTCCCCGTCCACGGAGAGCCATGCCTTGCCGAGGAAAGGCTCTTTCAATTTGACCTCCCTGGCCCGTATGACGGTGCTGTCTTTTAGGCCGACTTCGTTTTGGGCTGCAAGGATTTGAGAGAAGAAAAGGACGGAGATAAAGAGCGAAATTTTTTTCATAGAGGACAGTGGGATATGGTTGGTTTACGCTTTGAACAGTGGGCGAAAGGTAGGGCGTTTTTTGACTGCTTGTACCTTCCCAATAGTTCTATTTTATGCTTTTAAATACGTCCCTTGTGGCCAGAGGTCGGCACCTTGGCCGTATGATAATATAGCTATCAACGAGAAGTGCCTACGCATAGGCTGTGCCAACGGCACTGAGCTGCTCTATATTTGGTAATTGGGTTGCAGCATTTCTCACTTGCGCAGTAGTGCCGGTTGAAAACCGGCAAAAGCGGTGTCGTTTTTCAAAGGGAAGACCCGACGCCAGCGGTACTACAACCCTTTGTACTCAACATTTTTCACAATAAAAAAAGCCGTTATAATTTTTGCAGTAAATCTTATTTCATTTTTTTCGGGTGTTCTTGCATATACATAGACTAAAGTCTCATTAATTATGTTTCCAAATTTAGGTACAAAGGGATGCAATTTCTTTTTTGGAAAATCCCCAGAGTTGAATAACCCAACAGACTTAACCCTGATAAATGTCAAATTTTTGCTTTTTAGATATGGTTTAATCTCTTTCTTCAAAGCGAAAAATATAATATACTTGTGTATTATATAATTCGCTACAACAAACACTATAGCAAGCAAAGTCAAAAAAAATAGATCATGGTACATAAAAATCCTATTTTGAAAATCCAATTCTAAAATTAGCCTCTATCCCAAAGCCAAAGCCTGCATAAAAAGAAGGATCAAATCCATAAAACCAATCTGTCATATTGCCATGCTCGTCATAAGTCAATGTTGCTCCAAGTCCAGCTATACCAAGGTTTACTTCCTTCTCTCTGAGACCTTTATGTGTCATGTATTTAACATCTACACCGCCATAATATGCCCCACCGATTCCATTCTTAGTCTTTTCACCAGGTTCATATCTTCCTGCAACTATACGATCTTTTTTATTGCTAAGGTTTAATTCTGAAATAACATGAGAGTATAAATCAACCTTACCAGCAATTGCCTTTTTCATACCTCCACCTAATTGAAATCCAACGGAAAATTCATATCCTCCCGAAATTTCAAAGTGTTCTTTCATCCAACTTTTAGTACCTTCCCATGCTAAAGATGTTGGTGCCGGAAAAAAATTAAATTTAGTAAAACCGCCATTGTTTATTGATCGCCCTTCGAAGGTTCTTTGATAACTAACGGTCAATATGCCTCCTTCCAAAGTGTTAGGCTTTTCATAGCCTACATACCATTCTTTTCTGTCTTTTGCATATTTAATTTCTCCTCCTCTGTGCCACAATGAATACCACCACGCCCCAATCTTAGTATCAAATCCTCCATCTGGATCTATAGCATTCACAGGGTTATTTCCCATTGACATGTACGGAGTGAAATACTGCCCAGCCGGGTCTATCGTCATCCACCTCCCCACCCTGCTCTCGTACATGCGCAGTTCGAAGGCGTTCCAGCCCGTCTCGGCGTCCTTCTCCGCAAACTCGCCCTGGAAGCCGTAGCGGTAGGGGGTGCCTGCACTACCGTTCCTATAGGGCAGCACCCAGCCGTAGGGGTAGTAGTCGGCATAGTTTTCTACGTATATATTGTTTTGACCGCCGCAGCTAAGACAGTTCCTCCCAAAGACCACCCGCACGTTGCCCAGGTGGTCTTTCACCTCGAAACGGTACTTTGTGATGGCATTGCTGGTCAGGTAGGCCGTGCCCAGCCTGCCGCCCCCGCCGTAGATAGGGGATTCGTCGTGGGTGATAGGCTTTGTGGTTGGTGGATAGTGATTTCAAGGAAATCCCGCCACAAATACCGCTGAACCCCAAAATAGCTTGAACCTTGGATTTTTTTCAATGAACTGCGGTATTGCTTATCTTTTTATTGAAGATTTTTAAAACAGGTTCGCCTTAAATTATCCCCTTTACCACGTCTTCACCTCATAAGGAAACCTAACCTGGTACTCCCTTTTCACCATTTTTATCACCTTTTCTTTCAAGATTTCGAGGTTATCCTTGTCGAGGGCGGAAATGAAAACGTTGTCGTGGCCGTATTCGTAGGAGAGGTTCATGCTCAATTCCTTTTCGATTTCGACCTTGGTTTCGGGGTCGAGGAGCTTGTCGAAATATTTCTCCCGGTAGAGGTCTATTTTATTGAAAACCAGCAAGGTAGGTTTTTCCCTGGCCCCCAATTCTTCCAGGGTTTCGTTGACGGTTTTCAGGTGTTCCTCGTAGCGGGGGTGGGCGATGTCCACCACGTGCAGCAGGATGTCGCTTTCCCGCACTTCGTCGAGGGTTGATTTGAAACTTTCGATGAGGTGGTGGGGCAGTTTTCGGATAAAGCCGACGGTATCGGAAAGCAGGAAGGGCATGTCGTCCCAAACGACCTTGCGCACGGTGGTATCCAGCGTGGCGAAGAGTTTGTTTTCGGCAAAAACGTCCGATTTGCTCAGGGTATTCATCAGGGTGGACTTGCCGACGTTGGTGTAGCCGACGAGCGATACCCGTATGAGTTCGCCCCTGTTTTTGCGCTGGGTAAATGCCTGGCGGTCAATCTTTTCCAGTTGTTTTTTCAGCAAGGCGATCTTGTCCCGCACGATACGGCGGTCGGTTTCGATTTCCTTCTCACCAGGGCCACGCATCCCGATGCCGCCCCGCTGCCTTTCGAGGTGCGACCACAGGCCCCGGAGGCGGGGCAGCAGGTATTGCAACTGGGCCAATTCCACCTGCGTTTTGGCCTGCGCTGTCTGTGCCCGGCGGGCGAAGATGTCGAGGATGAGCGAGCTGCGATCAACAATTTTCACCTTGAGCTCTGCTTCGAGGGTGGATACTTGTTTGCCGGAAAGGTCGTCGTCGAAGATGACTATATTGATTTCTTCGTGTTCTTCAACGTATTTTTTGATTTCCTCCAACTTGCCCGTGCCAACGAAGGTGCGGGAGTTGGGGTGCGGGAGTTTCTGGATGAAGCGTTTCTTCGTCTCGGCGCCTGCCGTCAGGGCCAGGAATTCCAGCTCGTTGAGGTATTCCTGCACCAGTTCTTCATTCTGCTCCTTATGGACTAAACCGACCAGCACGGTATGTTCTGTTTCGTCCTTCAATCCCTTGGCTGCCTGGGTGCCAACTGTCCATTCTTTGCTCATAGTTATTTTTAAAAGTGTAAAGTATATTTAACAAGGGAAAAGTACAAAGGAAAAAGGCAAAAGTATAGTTCCCCAATTCTCTCATTCTCTCTTCCGATAGCTATCGGAACTCATTTCTCTCATTTCTCATCACTGACTCCCCACCCACTCTACCGGGTTCAGCCTCGTCTTTTCCCTCCATATTTCAAAATGGACTTCCGAGGCATTTGTTTTGCGGTTGGTGCTGACTTTTCCCAAATTTTGCCGGACGGCTATCTTGTCGCCTTTTTTTACAGACACCTCCTCCAGGTTGGAATAGACGGTATAATACTCCCCATGTTGGATAATGACCATATAATCGAAGCCTGGAATAAATTGTGTGCCCACCACCGTGCCCTCGAATACTGCCCGCACGGGCGAACCTTGATCGGTGCGGATGTCAATGCCGTTGTTGGTTATTTCTACCGATTTGATGGTCGGGTGCTGCTGGCGGCCAAAGTAGCCCGTGATGACGCCATTTTTCACTGGCCAGGGCAGTTTCCCTTTGTTGTTTTGAAAATCTTTGGACAATACGTTGGTTTCGGGCGTAGTGCTGGGTTTGGGGCCGCTGCCCGCTACGGCAGGACGCTCGGCTTTTTTGGCTTTTTCTATTTCTTCCAAAATGACTTTTTCAATGGCAGCGCTCAGTTTTTCTGCGGCGGTGCGCTTTTGATCCAGCTCACGGGCGAGGCGGGCCTCGTCGCCTTTCAGGTCTTCGAGCATCCGGTTTTTGGCGGTCATTTCCAGGCCGAGCATTTCGGATTGGCGCTTTTCAGAATCAATCAAATGCTCCCGCTCCTGCTTGCGCTCTTCGAGCATGGCGATTTTGTCCAACAGGGTTTTTTGCGTTTCCACAATAAGGTGCGCCTGTTTTTGACGGTAGCGGTCGTACTGGCGCAGGTACTGCCAGCGGCGGAAGGCGTCATTGAAACTTTTGGCAGAAAAAAGGAAAAGCCAATCAGTGCGAGTGAGGCGTTGGCGGTAGGCGTGGCGGGCCATTTTGGCATATTCGGTTTTCAGGTTGCCAATGTCATCGTTGAGGGCATTGACGACCTCCACGGTGCGGTCCACATTTTCAACAATGAGCTGTATTTCCGCCTGCATGGTTTCCAATAGCTGGCGGCGCTTGCTGATTTGTTTTTGGAGTGTCAAATAGCGGGAGAAAGTGGCTTCCCGGTTTTCTTTCGTTTGTTTTAAAAGGCCGGAAGTCTGCTCTATTTCCCGCAGCAGTTTTTTCCGTTTTTCCTCCAAACTTTTGCGGGATTGTTGGCCAAATGCCGAGGCGCACACGGCGAGGATGAGCAGCAGGGTGAATATTTTTTTTGCAAAATGTAAACTACGGCCAGGTTTCAAGCCATGAAACCATGAAACCATGAAACTATGAATCCTTCCAACATCAATCCACCCTTTCATAACTTTCCGGTATTTCGAAGTCCATTTTTTGTGGGACATTGATCTCAACTTTTGAAAATTCCACGCCAACGTGCGTATTTCCTTGTCCGCCGTCGCTCAAATTAAAGCTACGAAAATATGAAAATTTCTGTTTTTCACCCAAAGCCCTGTAATCTGTGGATTCAACAGAGATGCTGCGGCGGTTGCGCAAGTCGTCCACCAGAAACTCAGAAAGGAGCATTTCCGCCCCATCCAGCCAGTATTTGGCGCTGAGGTTGTCCGTTTTTTGCGACAACAAATAGCGACTGGAATCAACGCCCGCTTCGCTTTGGTTGGAGAAAAAAACCGGATTGCCCAAGAGGATGGCCTGTAATCCCTGGAAATTGACGGGCAGGTTGTATTCTTTTTGGATATAGTCAAAAGGCTTGGCGGTGTATTCCCGGTTCAGGCGGTCAATGACAAAAAAGGAATCGGGCCTGATGAGCGCCCTGGCCCCTTCCAGGCTGAATTTTTTAAACACCATCCAGATGGCGCTGTCCCGCTTGATGCGGATGGTGGCGCTGAACGACTCGCCGCCATACTCGTCGGAATAGGAAACCTTGGCCTTGCCTTCCAGCCAATCGGCCTTCACCTGGTTTTCCAATAAATGCTTCATCAGCACCTTTTCGCTTTTGGGCTTGAGGCTGGCCCCCACGGCCCGGCGGGAAGTTTTGCAGGCAGGGGCAAGGAACAGCACGAGGGAGAGGATTAAAAACAAAGTATGTTTCAAAGCCGGATGATTTTAATGAAAAAATTGAACGCAAAAGTAGCCGTTTTATGTGTGTGGGTAGATAAAAGGCTACATCTCTTTCCGACTTGAAATATGAGGTGGTAAAAATGGGCGATGATGGATTCGAACCAACGGCCCTCCCGACGTGAGGTCGGGATGCCCCGGACCGGCCGGGCTAATCGCCCGCAATCAACCGCTCAACCAATTTCCTTGACTTCCAGTTTTTTATCTGGCGCTCCCGTTGCTGGGCTTCCGCTTTTGATGGGTATGTTTCCACGTGGGCGATTCCCCAATCCTTTGCACTCGCCGTGAACCCCTTGTGGTCGGACAGGTGGCGGCGCAACCGCCCCGGCAAGTCATCGCCGCACGAACCGATATAGTACTTGTCCAGCGATGGCGAAAAGAGTATGTAGGTTTGGAACATTGTGGTATTTCAAGAAAATAAAAAATCCTTTCCAGCATGGCGCTGAAAAGGATTTGAATGGTGGTGGGCGATAATGGATTCGAACCAATGACCCTCCCGACGTGAAGTCGGGATGCCCCGGACCGGACGGGCTAAGCGCCATCCAAAGCCTAACAAAAAAGCCCTTGCGGCTCTGCAGCCGAAGGACTTTGAATGGTGGTGGGCGATAATGGATTCGAACCAATGACCCTCCCGACATGAGGTCGGGATGCCCCGGACCAGCCGGGCTAAGCGCCATCCAAAGCCTAACAAAAAAGCCCTTGCGGCTCTGCAGCCGAAGGACTTTGAATGGTGGTGGGCGATAATGGATTCGAACCAATGACCCCCTGCTTGTAAGGCAGGTGCTCTGAACCAGCTGAGCTAATCGCCCTCGTTTTTCTTGGCGAACCCGCCGGGACAGCGACCCTCCCGACTTTACGTCGGGATGCTCTGAACCAGCTGAGCTAATCGCCCTCGTTTTCGCCTTTCTTCAAAAGCGGGTGCAAATATAGAAGCATCCATCATACAGCACAACCCAGGCGGAAAAAAATTGTAAAAATATTTTCAAGCGTCCGGCGAACACTTGGGGCAGGTGCTTGCTTTACTTTTACTGCGTTTTTGAAACAAACACTGTTGAACATAAGCTTGTACGAACATGAAAAGGGCTTTGAAAAAAACTGGGATTGGGCTGGGTGCTACGGTACTCGTTTTGGCGTTGGGCTTGGTGGTCATCGCTGGATTTTTCCAGGAGGCGGTCGGGCGGAAGTTGATCAAAGAAATCAACAAGCAGCTGACAACGGAACTGAAGGTGGGTAGTTTTGACCTGTCGCTGTTGCGGGGGTTTCCGAATGCGACGGCCAGTTTGCGGGATGTGGTCGTGGTGGGAAAATTCGGCGAAGGACTGTTGGAGGCCAAGACGATGGATTTTCATTTTCGGCTGCTGAGTCTGTTTGGTTCCAATGTGAAAGTGCATTCCATTACTATCAGGGACGGGGCCTTGCACGCCCACATTGACAAAAATGGGAAAACGAACTATGATATTTTCAAACCTTCCGAAAGCGAGGAGGAGAGCAATTTCAGCATTTCACTCGAAAAAGCCCGCCTCGAAAACATCGAATTGGCCTACCAAAACGACAAGCTGAAACAGGAAATGCTGATGCTGGTGGAAAAGGCCGATTTCTCAGGGCAGTTTTCCAACGAACAGTTTGACCTGACGAGCCAGGCTGATTTGGTGTCTAATTTCATAGACATCAACGGAGTGCGCTACCTGCCCGGCAAACACTGGGGCTACGATGCCAACATTTTCGTGGACATGGAAAAAGGCACTTACAGTTTTAAAAAAGTAAAACTGAAAGTGGAGGACAACCTGTACAATGTGGAGGGCACGGTAAAATCCTTGAAAAACTACACTGAATACGACCTCACCGCCGATGCCGAGGATGCGAACCTGGCCTCCGTCATCGCCCTACTGCCGGAGGAGCAGTTGGGTGCTTTTGGCGACTTTACCAGTGCGGGACAATTTCAACTCAAGGCTTTTATCAATGGAAAATGGAGCGCTTCGGAGCAGCCTTCCATTGAGTTCCAGTTTGGTTTGGAGGACGGCAAGGTGGACAGCCCCCGTTTGAAAGAACCATTTAAAGATGTGTCTTTCGAGGCCCGTTTTACGAATGGCGAGCAGCGAAACAGCCAAAATTCCGTGTTTGAAATCAGCAATTTCAAAGGCTATTTAAACCGGGAGTTGATTACGCTTTCGTTAAAAATAGAGGGTATGGACAAGCCATACGTAGATTTTGAGGCCGACGGTGCGCTACCAATCGGCTACATGTACGGTCTGCTGAACAACCCAGGCATTACTGATGGCAGCGGGGAAGTGGAAATTAAAAACCTGATAGTGAAGGGTTTGTACAGCGACATGACAGATACCCGTAACATCATGGCCGTGGACATGGGCGGGGAAATTAATTTCGACGACGCCACTCTGACCATCAATGGTGAAAAAATGATTGTGGACCGGGGCCTGCTCGTTTTTCAAAACAACCAAATGCGCCTCGAAGGGCTGAAAATAGACGGCGCAGGCAGCGAGATTGACTTGCAGGGGCAGGCGCAAAACTTACTGCCCGTGCTATTCGCCGATTCGTTGAACTCGAAAAATGCCTCGCTCGACTTTAGTGTTGACCTCGTTTCACCCAAAATGGACTTGGCACGATTGGTAAAACTGGCCGACTCGCCCGCTGACTCCAATACTGTGCAGCGGCAGGTGTACGACTCCTTGCAGGTAGAAAACACGAAAAAACAGGCCCGGCTCACCGACTTGTTGAACGGGACTTTTAAAGCCAAGGTGGACGAATTTACCTACAACAAAATCGAAGGACAGGGTTTTGCAGGCAGCCTTGTTTTTGAAAAAGGCCAAATGAAAATAGCTGGCAATGCCAAAGGCATGGAGGGCGCTTTCGAACTGGACGGAACCATGTTTTTTGAAAAAGAACCCCGCCTGGAAGCCAAACTGGACGGCAGCCATATTGACGTAAAGGAGTTTTTCCGCCAATCGGAAAACTTCGGCCAAGCACAGTTGACCTACGAAAACATCGAGGGCACCATGAACACAAAAATGCTTATCCATGCCTTTTGGGATTCTACGGGCCAGTTCCTCACAGACGAACTGCATGTGTGGGCGGGCCTCGGCATTCAAAACGGCCAGTTGAAAGGCTTCAAACTTTTAGATGAATTTTCCAACTATGTGGATGTGAAGGACTTGCGGGATGTGCGATTCGTGGATATGCAAAACTGGATCGAAGTGAAAAACAACACCTTTTACCTGCCCGCCATGTTTATCCAAAACAACGCTATGAACATGACCGTGAGCGGCGAGCAGACGTTTGACGATAAAATTGACTACAACATCAAAGTGAACGCAGGCCAGGTGATTGCCAATAAATTTAAAAAACGCAGCAAGCCCGAAATCATCCCCGCCAAGCAAAACGGCTTTTTCAACCTCTATTTCAATATCCACGGCACGCTCGACCAATACGACTATGAAACCAACAAAAAGAAGGTGAAGGACAACCTCAGTAAAAGCGACAAGCAAAAAAGCCAGATCCGGGCGGCCCTCATCCGTGCATTTGGCGCTCCTTTAAATATGTTGCGTGAACCAACAGGCTGGGAAGATGTGGGGGAAGCAGCGCCCGTGAGGGAGGAAGACGACGTGGAGTATATTCCGGGGTTTTGAAATTGTTTCATTGTTTCATTGTTTCATTGTTTCATTGTTTCATTGTTTCATTGTTTCATTGTTTCATTGTTTCATTGCTTCCTTGTTTCATTGTTTAAGCACTTAAGGTATAATCTCCATTTAGCAATGAAGCAATTGAGCAAGGCAACAATGAAGCAATGGAGCAATGCAACAATGCAACCCTACTTCAAACCCGCACCTCAAAATGCTCAATAATCCTGTCGCAGGCCTCGTCCAGCATCTTAAAAACCTGTTCAAAACCATTGTCGTCCCAATAAGGATCTGGCACGGCCTGGTTACGGCCAGGCGACACAAAGTTCATGATCAACTTCACTTTGCCTTCCTGTTCTTTTGAAACAGCGTGGTGCAGGATGTCACGGTAGTTGGAACTGTCCATTGCCAATACAAGGTCGAAGCTGTCGAGGTCATTCGGCTTGAACTGGCGGGCACGCTGGTAGGTGATGTCCACGCCATATTTGCGGCCAATGGCGATGGAGCGGCGGTCGGGCATCTCGCCCACATGCCACGATCCAGTGCCAGCAGAGTCCACCTCCCATTTGAGGCCCTGGCTGTTTATTTTATGCTGCATAATGCCCTCCGCCAGTGGCGAGCGGCATATATTGCCGAGGCAAACCATCAGGATTTTCATGTTCTTGGGCTTTTAAAAAGTCCGGCAAGCGATTTTTTTTAAACGCTTGCGCCAAATTGTCAACAATACCTCATAACACAGATGAGGCCAAAACGAAACGGAAATATCAATGCCACTTGGCTTTTTATCGTCAATCCAGCCGCCGGGGCGGGATTGGCAGGAAAACGCTGGCCCGCAATCCAAACTGCTTTGGAGCAAGCCAAAGTCCCCTTTTCAACTGTATTTACCCGCCACAGGTTTCACGCCATTTCGCTGGTGGCCGACGCAGTTGCGGATGGCTGCCGCCAAATCGTAGCTGTGGGCGGCGACGGCACGGCACATGAAGTTGTCAACGGAATATTTCAACAGAGCACCTGCCCGCCGGAGGAAATCACCTTTACGCTGCTGCCCGTCGGCACTGGCAACGATTGGATAAAAACGCAAGGCATTCCGAAAAATTTCCAGCACTGGCTCCACTATTTTATCAACGGCAAAACAGCATTTCAAGACCTTGGTTGGCTGGATTATCAATTGAATGGCCAGCAACGGCGGCGATATTTCATCAATGTCGCCGGGCTGTCTTATGATGCTTATGTGGTAAAGGAGTCACAAAAATACCCCTCCGGCATCCCAAACAGGCTCGTGTACCTGCTGCTCATTTTCCGCTGTTTGTTCCAATTCACGATACCCAAGGCCAGAATTTTGTTCGACGGTAAAAATGTTGAGGATCGCTTTTACACCATCAACATTGGCATCTGCCGCTACTCCGGCGGCGGGATGCAATTGGTGCCACATGCCCTGCCCAACGACGGCAAGCTCGCTTTGACCTTAGTGAAAAAGGTGAACAAGCTGGTGGTACTGCTCGTCACGCCTTTGTTTTATTTGGGCAAAATCGGCCTGCACCCAGCGGTGTCGCTTTTCCAAACGGAAGCGGTGAGAATAGAGCCTATGGAAGCGCAGCCTGTGCTGGTGGAAGCGGATGGGGAGTTTTTGGGGGAGGGGCCCGTGAAAGTGGGAATTTTGAAAGGGGGGCTGAAGATTTGGGCTTGACTGTAAAATACCACTTTTTAACAGCTATTCAGCGATAAAATCTTTTTTGGAAAAAACTTCTGAAAGTTTCCATATTTGGAAACTTATATTAACTTTGCGCTGCAATTTTGTCGGAGCTCAAAAAAAATTAGGAATAGTTAAATCAGTCATAATACAAGGTAAAACTTCATTTAATGCAAGATAGATTTGAAGTCTTCTTTTTAAAGGGGGCATTCAAGTTCTTGGAAGGGCTTGAAGAAAAAATTCAAGAAAAGATTCTATTTAACATTGATAAAGCAAAGAAAATTAATGACCCGGAATTGTTTAAAAAACTACACGGCGAAATTTGGGAATTCCGGACAAAGTATCAAAATTTACAATACAGATTGTTCGCATTTTGGGATAAGGAAGACAACAACGATACCTTGGTCATTGCAACACACGGATTAATAAAAAAAACAGATAAAGTTCCTCAAAAAGAAATTGAAAAAGCGGAGAAGATAAGGCAATTGTATTTCGAGGAAAAAAAATAATGAAATGATGAAAAAAGAAAAAATGCAAACTTATAGCTTCAACCAAGTCAAAGATAAGCTAATAGGTAAAAGAGGAACTCCCCGCAGGGACCAATATGAGTTCGAGCTGAAACTTGAACTATTGGGCGAGGTCATTAAAGCTGCAAGGCAAGAGAGAAACCTTACACAAGAAGAACTTGGGAAATTAATCGGTGTGCAAAAATCTCAAATTTCAAAACTTGAAAATAGCACCAATAATGTTTCTATCGAGACTATTCTTAAGGTATTTAATGCTTTAAACGCAAAAGTTAATTTCAAAGTAGAATTGTTAAACATGGAGGTTGAATTCGCTGAATAAATTGGTATCAGAGTTTGTGTTTTGCCTTGAAAGCTTCGAGGGAAATATCGTTGCTGTTTTCGGCCTTTTCAATTATAGCGTTCAACTCTTTGGCGAACAGTTGGCGGAATGGCGGTTCAATACCATTGTCTTTTTCAAAATCAAAATCTACAAAACCTTTCAGCTTCAGTGCGCTTAATAAGTTTAGCACAAACTCAAGTTCAGAAGGTTTGATAATAAGTATTGTTTTATACCAGCAGTCGAATTTTCCATGCTCATCATTTTTTGCGAAGTTCGGGCATTCTGATGGAATGTCAAAATTGCCCTTTTATCTATACAAAAACATCAACAAAACTTTTCTGTTAGACTTAAGCCAACTTCTTTTTACCCAAAAATACCGAAGTTTGGATTTTTAAAACCAAAGCAGCCGGCATCTGCAAACTGTCGAAAACAGCAACTGCTGCTGCCACTGCCAACTATACATGGCTTCTATAGACATACATACCACGCAAAACGTCGTCATTGACTACGATCTCGCCACGCTGCGGGACCGTTTTTTTGCTTTTTTTATTGATTTGGTCATCTACTACCTGCTCTATGCCCTGCTGTGGTTTGTGGTGCTTTTGTCTTTTGGGAGCATTTTGACGGATTGGGGGATGCGCTTCTTGGGCCTGCTCAACCTGGTGGGCCTGCTGGCCTACCATTTCCTGTCGGAAGTATTGGCCAATGGGCAATCCTTTGGCAAAAAAGCGCTGAACATAAAGGTGGTTCGGCTGGATGGGCGGGAGCCAAGCCTGGGCGACTACCTCATCCGCAGTGCATTTTTGATGGTGGACTTTTTCCTGTCCCTCGGCATTTTGGGCGGCGTACTGATAGGCTCCACTTTTAAGGGCCAGCGCTTGGGCGATCTGGCGGCCAACACGGCGGTCATCCGGGTAAAAAATAAACTGCATTTCCATTTGCAGGATATTTTAAAAATAAACACCCTGGAAAATTATGAACCAAAATATCCTGCCGTGCGGCAATTGGGCGAGAGCGATATGTTGTTGATAAAAAACCTAATCGGCAGATCATTGGAATGGAAAAACACCGCACATATAGAGGCCGTCCACGAAGCAGTGGAGCGTATATGTGCGCAATTGCAAATTGAAATACCAAATACCAATAAAATTGATTTTTTAAAAACCCTGATTAGGGATTATATTGTATTGACAAGGTAGTTTTAATTGGACACAAACTGCCAAAAACCTATTATTGTCAATTGGTGAAATTTATTGCGCATATTTTAATTGAATTTTGACAGCTATGAAAAATATATTATCACTTATTTCCTTGATCTTTTGGCCTTTTATTTTTGAGGCCCAAACTGTTACCATGTCCGAAAGCTTGGTCATTCGGGACGATGTTTCCTATGACATCATCAACGACCAGCGGGGCAACGTGCTGCTGTTCAGAGACAAAGGCAACAAGTTTGAAGTGCAGGCATTCGACAACCTGATGCAGATGGCTTGGGACAAGGAGATTGAACTGGACAAAAAGCGCCCGGAAATCATCAAAGTGGCCCCCATAGGCGGCGATTTTGCCGTCATTTACCAGTTTCGTCAAAAGCTCGATCTGCTGATAAAAATCCACCGCTACAACCCAGGGGCCAACTTGGTGGACTCTTTGACCATCAAAAATTTTGGATCGAAATTTTACGCCCCGAAAATGGAAATCGCCATTTCTGAGGACAAAAAAGCGGCTTTGATATGGTTCATCGAACAGGGCAACCAAGTGACGGCCCTGTCGTTCCACATGGGCCGCATGAAGTTATTGTGGGAAAAAACTTTCGTGCTCGACGATTTCTTATTTCAGCGAGATTTCACCGAAATGTTGGTGGACAATGAGGGCAATATGTTCATGATATTGGAAAAAGAAAATAAGCGCTCCAAAAATTCCGATCCATATTTTGAAATATTGAAATGCGGCACGGATACTGGCGAAGAAATACAGAAAATATCCTGCCCCATGCAGGGCAAATTGATATACGACACCTATTTTTCCATTGATTATTTGAACAATAATTTAATTGCAGGCGGATTTTATTCCACTGATAATTTATCAAAGGCCGAAGGCTATTATTACCTGCGCATACCCACTGACAACCACAACAATATCATGTACGCTTTCCACCCATTCGACGACGAATTTGTATCGGTTGTTTTGGAAAAAGAAAAGGCAAAAAACAAGGGTCTGCCTGAAGTATCCGTGCAGGAGCTGGTATTGCGCCAGGATGGCGGTATCATTCTTATCGGCGAGCTAAATAAGGCATTTCAGCGGGGAATGGCAGCAGGCGGTGCCTACTCCCGCACCGGCTTACGGCCTATTATTGACTATTATTATGACGATATATTTTTGATTTCAATACACCCAAATGGGGATGTGCATTGGAAGGTAATTTTGCACAAAAAACAATATTCCCAAGACGACGAAGCTTCCTATTCGTCCTATTTTTTGGCCAAAACACCCGCCGCCCTGCGGGTAATATTCAATGACGAAATAAAAACCGAAAACACGGTGAGCGAATACGTCATCAATGCCAGCGGCGAATACGACCGCAACGCCGTGATGAACACCGAAAGAAAGGAACTTGCCCTCCGCTTCCGGGATGCCGTGCAGACAGCCGCCAACCAGATCGTAGTGCCCAGCGAGCGGCGGAATAAATTGAAATTGGTGAGGATTACGTATTGAGGTTTAAAACAAACAAAAAAGGGAAAATACAGTCAAAAAGGACAAATATGCGCTGCAACACCATCCCCAAAAAAGCAGCGCAGTTATTCACTTCCGACGGTTATTTTTACAAAAACTATCTTGTAATAAATACCTACTTCTCAATCTCCACCACCGTCGCCACCACATTTTTCCCGCCCAATTCGCAGCTAAATTCCACGGCGGCGGGGGCGCTGAACTTCACGTTTGGCACTTCGTCCTGGCCGATGGCTTCCCTAACTTTTTGGATATAAGTGGCCTGTCGGCTGGTATTGATGCGGCTGTTCAGCACGTTCCAGTCCAAGGGCTTTTTTGAAACTACGATGGCGATATAGTCCCGCTTGCCCTTGTCGTCGGGCGTCATGGAGTGGTCTTTTGGGAACAGGCGGGTGCCGGTGATGCCGCAGTAGGGCGAATGCTTTTCGGTATAGGGGAACAGCACATAGCTCGACCCGTCCACCTCTTGGCCAAAAACATACACATAGCACTCGATGGAATTGGTGATGGCCACTGTGAATTTTGTGCCCAGTTTCATCGGCGCACGGGTACGGAAAACCCGCTCGCCCGCAGCCTGCAAGGGCACGAGTGTCTGCGTTTCGTTTTCAACCAAACCAAACTTCACGGCCAGTTTGTTGGGGTCGTATTTGGCGGCATCGCCCATAGGATAGAGGCCGTAGGCTTCTTTGGTGAAATGCTGGAAGGCGTCGTAAGGCACCCAGGCCACGCCGTTGTCGCCCCATTCCGGGCCCCAGGAGTTCATGATCTGCACGGCTTTGCGGTTGTCGTCGTAGCCGATGACGCACATGGCGTGGCCGCTGAAACCATAGCCGCTGTAGTCACGCTGCGTGGGCTGCCAGGCGCTGCGCCCCACCATTTGGTGCATAAAAGTGCCGCCCACCATCATGCCGATGACAACGGGTGCGCCCTGCGCCAAATGTTGCTTGACGCCCTGCATGTCCAGGCCGTAGTCGCTGGCACCTTGCGAGAGGCGGTTGTAGCCCTTGATGCGGAACTGCGCCGCCTCGCCGGCCTGCGATTGGTTCGGCTGGCGGGAACAATTGCGGTCGTCGTAGCCAAATTTTGAAAAAGGCAGATCGCCGCTCCGCAGCAGGGTTTCCATTGCATTGTTCATGTAGGCCCCCTGGCACCCGTCAAGTGCGATTTGGTTGTACAAATAAGAGGGGCTAAAGGCTAAATTATTTGGGTCGGCACCCGTGGCCCTGGCCTGCAAAATGGTGCGGGCGGCATAAGAACTGGCCCAGCCCACACAGGAACCCTGCTCGCCCTGGTGCATCCGCTTGGGCGCATATTTCAACAAAGAAACGGAAGCGGGCAATTGGTTTTCGGTGCTGCCATACGAAGCAGACAGGGGTTCAAACACCTCGGCTTTGTCATATTCTGCCTCGCTCAGGGTAGCGCCAAAGGAAAAATCCGATGGGCCATAGTTTTCAACATCATCCTGGGCAGCACCAGAGAACATTTGTTTTCCCCCAAAAAAGAAATACCAGGCTGCGCCCATCAGCAGCAAGGGGATGAGTATTTTGGGTTTTTTAAAAACAAACATGAGCAAAAAGGGCAGCAACTGGCCCAAGCCGCCGAAGCCGCCGCCGCCCGTGTTGCGCTTAGGGTTTTCGTCACGGCGGGGCTGCTGTTCGGGGTCTTTTTCCATTCTGATAGGCATAGCGGTATGTGTTTGTTTGGTGAAATAAATCAGGCTGGAAAGATAGGGTTAAAGGGAGTATTTGCAGGAAATAATTGCCCGAAAGGGCCTACTTTTACCTTTGAAGCAGGGAATAATTATTTTTTTAAAACATGAAACACAGACTATTATGACACCAATCTGGGGCATTGATTTGGGCGGTACAAAAATCGAGTGCGTGGTCATCGAGAATGCAGAAAGCATGAACGTGCTGAAACGTATGCGCCTACCAACTGAGCAGGACAAAGGCTATACGCACATTTTAAAACAGCTATATAAACTGGTGGAAACCATGATAGCCGAAGTGGGCATGAAGCCTGCAAAAATCGGCATCGGCACGCCCGGTACGCTCGATCCGCTGCTACAAACCCTGAAAAATTCCAACACCGTCTGCCTCAATGGGATGCCACTGAAAAAAGACCTGGAAAAGCTGCTCCACATTCCGCTCGTGATGGCCAACGACGCCAATTGTTTTGCATTGGCAGAAGCCAAATTCGGTGCCGCCCATGAAAAATTTCCCAATGCCGAAGTGGTTTGGGGCATCATCATGGGCACGGGGGTCGGCAGCGGTATTGTGGTGAACGGTAGGGTGCTGAACGGCAAACACGGCATCGGCGGCGAGTGGGGGCATATTTTCCTCGATGAAAGCGGCGGCCAATGCTATTGCGGAAAAGTAGGCTGTGTGGAAAAAATATTATCCGGCACTGGCCTCGCCAATTTTTACAACAGCCTGACGGGCAAAAAACTGAAACTGCCTCAAATCCTCGAACACTTTGAAGAAGGCAATGACGATGCTGCCGCCGCGACCGTAGAGCGGCTGATCCACTTTTTTGGAAAGGCCGTCGGCAATGTGATCAACATCATTGACCCGGAGGCAGTGGTGCTGGGCGGGGGCCTGGGCAACATTGATCTGCTTTACAGCCGTGGGGTGGAGGAAGTAAAAAAACACCTTTTCAACAACCGCCTGGAAACGGTTTTCCTAAAACCCAAACTGGGCGACAGCGCCGGGGTGTTTGGGGCGGCGTTGTTGAGTGCGTAGTTTGTAGTCTTCAGTTTCGAGCGTAGCGAGAACCCCGAACTCGCTTCGGGGCCGCAGACAAGGTGCGGGCGTATCCGTTGTTATACCTATTCTATTCTTTCGGTATTTTAATTTCGTAAACCTTCCCCTTTGGGTTTGGCAGGTTCCAATCTTTCAGCCAGGGATTGTAGAGTTTCAGCATCCGGTAGCTGATACCGAACTGTTTTGCAAAATCGCCCAGGTTGACGATGGAACTATCAACAGTCACGACGGCGAAGTTGTCCAGCGGATTGTACAGTTCGTCGCTGTCTATGGTAAAGCCATATTTTTCAGGTTTTTCCATCACTTCTTTCAGCGCCATCACACGAAAGATGTACCGGTTGGTTTCCTCATTGAGGTTGAGGTCATAAAAGCTTTGGAATTTTTGGTTGGCCATTTCGTTGCGCAGGCCAGCAGCACCCATGTTGTAGGCGGCGGCGGTGAGTGTCCAGGAGCCGAACTGTTCCCTGTACCTTTTTAAATATTGGCAAGCGGCACGGGTGGCTTTTTCAAGGTGTAGGCGCTCGTCCACCTCGCTGCGCACTTCCAGGCCATAGTCGCCGGCAGTGCCTTCCATGAACTGCCAGATGCCCTTGGCGCCGGCGGTGGAACTGGCATAATTCCTAAAATCGCTTTCCGCAACGGCCACATATTTGAAGTCGTCCGGAATGCCGTTTTCCTTCAAAATTTTCTCAATGACAGGAAAATAACGGGCGCTGTTTTTCAAGTTCAAAATGGTACTGGAATGGCGGTAGGAATTGACAATCAGTTCCCGCTCGAGGCGTTCCCTCACATCGAAGTTTTCAACGGGCATGCGCTCGCCCGCAAACCAATAATCGCCGTCGGGATCCACTTCCGGCACCTGGAAATAAAGGGTATCGCCGTTGCTGCTCAACAGCATTTCCTTGGAAGATGTGAAAACTGCAACGGTGGCAAATGCGGCAAGGGCGGCGAGGTAAAATTTAAGCGATTGAAACATATAGGGTGGTTTATAAATAGACGTCATTAAAAGTCATTGGTCATTGAGTCATTGTTGGGCATCTGTGATGCATGGAAACCCCAGCATGAATTTTTAAATTGCCTACAAATGGTGGGGTTTGAGTTATTCTACTTGGGCTTTTTGTAAATGGGCACGGTGGAGCAAGGCTCGCCGAACATGATGCTCTTGGCGTAGGGTTGCAATTTCCGTGTCAATTCGACATAAGCGGATGGTGGGACGGGTTTATCGCTGCAACCTTTTATCACGATGCGCTGATCGGCGTACGCTTCGGCATCCAGATGGTCCAGTGCTTTTTGGAAGGCGTGTTTGTAAAATTCATCTGCTGTGCCCTGAAAAATATCTTTGACAAAAGGGGCGGCATACACCGTCACCAGCATGTAAGCCCAAATGGGGATAATGGCGTCAGCCGAGCAAAAAACGGCCAGGTTTTTCCCATCATACTGCACCCAATCGTGTGCCGCCAGCGCTTCCCGAAAGTCTTTTTCTTTTAAAATCAACTCCATAAAAAGGAAAGCCTTCAGGTCGAAAAGCGCCAGTTCTTCCTGCGGGAAAAACTCTTCCGGGCGTAGGGTGATCAGCCCGCTGTTGGCCACCCTGTTTATCAATGGTTGATCTACTTGCTGCATATAGCTTTCTTTGTTCTTTATCCTATGATCCCAATGACTAATGACCATTGACCCCAATGACCATCAATTCGATTCGGGATAGCTGTCCGGCCCTTCCGTTTCCACGGCTTCTTCGATGGGTGCCCGCTCGCCAATTTCGCTGTCGGGCTCCTTGAAGTCTTTGGGCTTGGGCAGGTCGTTGAGGCTTTTCAGGCCAAAATAGTCCATGAACTTGATGCTCGTGCCGTATAGCAGCGGCCTTCCTGGCCCATCGCTCCTGCCGACTATGGAAACAAGCTCTTTCTCCAGAAGTTTTTGGAGGGAATAATCGCAGCTCACGCCCCGGATAGCTTCGAGATCGGTTTTGCTCACGGGCTGCTTGTAGGCAATGATGGACAGGGTTTCGATGGCAGCTTGCGACAGGCGCTTTTTGGTGGTCTGTTTCAACCAAGTGGCAATGGTAGAATGATAGGCACCTTTGGTCATAAACTGCAGGCCGCCAGCTATTTCCACCAATTCAATGGCGAACTCGTCGGCACCGTAGCGCTCCTTGATTTGGCCAATGGCCGCCTCGATGTCGGCCTCGGCGAACTCCGTTTCAAAGGTCTCTTCCAGGCAGGTTTTTATTTCTTCCTGCGAAATGGGCGCATCGGTCGCAAAGACCAAGCCTTCGATATGTTGGGCGAGTTTTTCCACAATACAATGAGTGAATGATGGAATGAGTGAATAATGGAATGTACCGGCAAAGGTAGGGATTTCTATTGAGCGGCCTCACCAACAGTCTCTTTCTACTTTTTTCTTGAATGGCAAATCCCTCGTCAGGCGCAGGTAGGTGGTTTGGTTGTGCTCGGGGTTCTCGGCAGGCAGCAGGTCTTGAAAATAAAAATCTGCCAGGCCGCCGATGCCGCCGATTTGGTAGGCCGCATTTACCATACAATCAATGAAAGTGGGAGCATCGTCGGGGTGCAGCGCTGCATGTTTTTTGGAGGCCCTTTGTTGGTAAATGGCAATCTGCCGCTCGGTCGGGCGGTCGAAGAGCATCTTGTTGATTTCTGGCCGGGATGGCACATAGCGCACCACGAATTCGTCGCCCTGTTCGAGCGGCATCCCGTTTTTCAACAAAATCAACGGCCTGGTCAACAAATTGGAGGGTGCGGTGTAGCCTTGGCTATTGGCCACAAATTGATAGGAAATGGCAGGTTCGGCTTCGCCATTTTTTATAAAAACCTTGCCCACCGTCTCACGGCCCTGTTTTACCAACAACTCTTCCGCTTTGATGTAAGGGCTTTTTTTGACGGAATTGCTCCAAAGCACAAAAGCCGTGACGAGCACTACCAAAACACCCAAGGCGAGCGCCATCTGCTTGGCGAATTTTTTTTCCATGGCGTTCCTTGCCCGGTTCCTGGGCGTGTCGGCCTTGCGGTCTATATTGAAAAAATAATACATCTCCTCGCCCCGCCGCTCCAGTTGGATGTGGCAAAGCTCGTCTTCTATAAAAAAGGTGTATTCCTTGGTATCGAGCACCTTAAAATCAATCGCCATTATTTTGGAACCGACATATATGATCAGGTGGCCCGACTTGCTGCTGTGCAACAGGCCGACCGGATAGTTCCTGCCGCCACCGGCTACGTATGTCCAGTTGTAGTGGTTCAAGCTATGTGGCAATTCTTTTGGTGATCGGGAAATGCCGAAGGATTAACGTCGGCATTTTCTAAAGAAACATTTGCATTGGATTTGGTTTTGCTGGAAATGCAAGATGCTTTTCATTTTTTTGAAAAAACCGGGCAGGGCGGATAAATGATAAACTATGAACGATGGATGATGAACTTTCAAAACTTTGATTTACAGTTTTTGGTAAGTTCATCAATCACCAAGGCGCTAAAACAAGAAAAGGGATTGCTGGCCGAAGCCCACAATCCCTTTTTCTTTTTGGACTTGCTGCACAACCTTCGTTGTTTGGGCAATGTCCGATTTGCCTTGTGAGGGGGCTTCCCTTTTCCGCAGGGCGGAAATGGAAAAGACCTCCCGCAAGGACTTGGCTGGGCTTTAGCACTTTTCATCCGGCCTGACGACTTTGCCCCGGCCTTCATGGCCGCCGAAGCGTCAAAAAGGGCGTTGGAACAAAGAAGATGAAGAACCGGAAGGCAAGGTTTTACCCTTGCAAGAAGGCAATGTTTACTGCCCTCCCTTGTGTCGAAAAACCCTCCTGTCTTTGGCCTTTTCCGTCATTTAATATTCACGGATGAAAGATAAATGGCTGGATATCAGCTTCCAACAGGTTTTGGCCTCTTTCTCATCGTCGTTTTGACCGTAAGTGTTTGCCAATGCCTTTCGGCCTGGTTTCTCACGCATAGCCCGCTGCTGCGCAGTTGGCTATTTGGCACTTTTAGCTTGGCCTTTGGCCTGTTTTAGCCACCATAACTGGTAACGAGGCTTTATGCTGGCTTGTGAGTGCCTTACGCAGGCGGCCCGCCCGGAGGCCATGCCGCCCAAATTGGCTTTTGGTTTTTCCAGAGGACGTTTGTTCGCTTCCTGCTCACCCCGCACAGGGCGGGGAGGACAGGGGACGATGATCCTTTGGCCAATGCCTTGGCCGTACAAACTGTGATGTTTATCTTTTGCTTTTCTCCTGTGGCACATTTTCCGCCCAAAGGCAGTTTTTGCACCACACCCCAAAAGGGCTGGACATGGCAATCGAACCGTTTCCATCATTTCCCCGGACTGTGCGGGTACAGTTTTGACAGGATCAAGGCAGTTTGATGTTCCGTACAGAAGCACGGGGCATCCGCCGCAAGCACAATTTTCAATTGACAATTTTGAAATAGCGCCTTGCCGCCCAAGCTTGGCGCTGCCGAAAACCCAAAAGTTTTCAACATGGCCATACAAGATTGGCGAATTAGCAACCCGTGTTCAGATAAGGGCACAATCGAACCAGGTTAAAGCCTTTGTGGCGAATGGCGGTGAGGAAGGTTCGCCACGCCGGTTGCACCCTTTCGGGCGCTCAATCGGCGCTGCGCCGCTTTGCAGCGGGAGTTTCCAAATGCGAAAGGATTTCGCTTTAACGCCTGCCCCGAAAATGGATTTACAGGAAACGCCGGGCTTGCTTTAGGTAATTGGAGATTTAAAAAAACCTCCTAATGGCGTCTTCATCTGAACAGAAGTGTTGCTGCACCTGTAGCTAAAAAATGATTTGGCGGAAAGAATCCGCACATGCCGGGGGCCTTGTTTTTCAACAGCAGCTTTCAAACCGGTTTGCCTCCCCAAAATGGGAAAATAGACCGGCCGCACGGCACTTTTTCATTTTATTAAAATGCAAGTGTTTCTTTATTATTTCAAAATGAAATATTGACTTTTCAATATTTTGCCGAACCATCGTTTTCAGATTCGTCCAACAAATTTGCTTTGATTCGTTTGTTAAGTCAAGGTTAAGCAGGCGGTTTTTATCCACAAAAAATCCACACTCGTTTTCCACAATTGTTAATTCGTTGTCGCTGAAAAGTTTAGATAGGGAAATTTGTGCAATAGATAGCGGAAGCAGGTTGAAAATTTTTCTATTGCAAAAATTTTTCGTTTTGCCATGATTTTTTTTCCTCAAAAACAATAATCGAAAGTGGGGGGTAGTTTTATAGGCGTCCTTTTTAAACAACATTGACTAACCTAAATTTTTTGCATGAAACAACACCTTACACAACTTGACTTAGTAAGATTCCTCTTCAAAGAAACATCGGCCAGCGAGAACATCGCCATCGGCGAGGCCATCGTCCAGGATCCCTTGTTCAGGGAGGAATACGAAGAACTGTTCGTGGGCTTCCGTTTAGCCCCGAAAGCAAAATTTTCCCCCAGGCAATCAAGTCTTCAAAACATCCTGCGCTACAGTGAGCAAACTGCACTGAATCCAATGCACTAAACCAACTGTGGCAAAACCAGAAAGCCCTTCACGGCAATTGTTGTGAAGGGCTTTTCTTTTTGCGCTATAGCAGTAGCCTTGCGCCGCAATCGGTTGGAAGTTTTTTAAAAATGCCCACCTAAAAATAAGCTGTTTTTATTTTGGTGATATTCCCAGAAGCGCTAACTTTCCAGCCTGTTTCAGGCGCTAACTTGTTGGTTATTAAACAGTTTTCTTGCCTTCCCATCCGTACCAACCTGCCCGTTCAAAATATTTTTCAACTTTTTGTTGGTAAAATTTGACATTATAAACAAATGTTTTAATTTTGTGCTGTTTTTAAAATAGTCTTTATCAATCTAAGAAACTGCTTTAAAACCTCTGACGAGACAGAAAATGTCAGATTTTGAGTGGCAGACGCAGGAAATTTTTGCAGGGATAGCAGCGCTATCGCTGCAAAAATTTCCGAAGTATGCCGCCGAAAGATGGCGTTTTATGGCCGTTGAGAGGTTTTAAAACAGTTTCTAAATCCAGAATACATGTTTCAGGACAAAGAATCAAAACTGAAAGCGTTGAATCTCGCCATTGACCGGATTGACAAAACCTATGGCAAGGGTACGGTCATGCGGCTCGGAGATAAACAAGTACTCGACGTAGAATCCATTTCCACAGGCTCTTTAGGACTGGACATTGCCCTCGGCGTGGGCGGTTTCCCAAGGGGAAGGATCATCGAAATCTACGGCCCGGAATCTTCCGGTAAAACGACCTTGGCCATCCATGCCATCGCTGAATGCCAAAAGCAGGGCGGTATCGCAGCTTTTATTGATGCTGAACACGCCTTTGACCGCTCCTATGCAGAATCGCTCGGCGTGGACACGGAAGGCCTCCTCATCTCGCAGCCCGACAACGGCGAACAGGCCCTCGAAATCACTGAAAACCTCATCCGTTCTGGTGCCATTGACATCATCGTGATTGACTCGGTGGCAGCGCTTGTGCCACGCAGCGAACTCGAAGGCGAAATGGGCGACTCAAAAATGGGCCTCCAAGCACGCCTCATGTCGCAGGCCATGCGGAAGCTGACGGCAGCCATTGGCCGCACGGGCAGCACCTGTGTTTTCATCAATCAGTTGCGGGAAAAAATTGGTGTCATGTTCGGCAACCCCGAAACTACCACCGGTGGCAACGCCCTGAAATTTTACGCCTCCATCCGCCTCGACATTCGCCGCAACGGCCAGGCTATCAAGGACAAAGAAGGCAACACCGTGGGCAACCACGTGAAAGTGAAAGTGGTGAAGAATAAAGTCGCACCACCTTTCCGCACTGCCGAGTTCGACATCATGTTCGGCGAGGGCATTTCCAAAGCTGGCGAAGTAGTGGACATGGGTGTTGATTTTGACATCATCAAAAAAAGCGGCGCCTGGTACAGCTACGACAATGCGAAGGTTGCCCAAGGCCGTGACGCTGCCAAACAGTTCATGCTCGACAACCCGGAAGTGGCGGTTGAAATCGAAAAGAAAATCAAAGAAAAGATAGCGAGCAACCAAACCAAAGTGCCCATCGCTGTCAGCGACAATGGCCAGGGCGACTTCGACGAAGATTAAATAGTTACAAATCGTTATTGGATCCTCAAGTAAAACTTGGCCGGGCAGTTGAAAAACAGTCCGGCCATTCTTTTTCACGCATTGCCCATCATTGACCCGCTATGCCTGCATATAGACGACATATTTTTCCTCAAAATATTCTTCCTTAAAAAAGTCGGTAATGGGGTAGCTTTCGGCATATTCCCCTTTTGGCAAGGCTTTGATTTCCTGCCCCACCCTTCCACCTTTCAATGAAATGAGACCGTTGGGCATCGGGTTTTGCTGTTTTGTTTTGAAGCGGTTGTAAGTCCAGGATCTGAGTTGCGCCATATCCGCCACGGCCCGTGTGACGATGAAATCATATTTGGCGTTTTTCATCTCCTCCACCCGTATTTGCTGGGCGCTGGCGTTTTTCAGGACAAGTGCATTGATTACTTCTTGCACCACTTTTATCTTTTTCAGGGTGCTGTCAATCAAATGAAATTTGACGTTGGGGAACAAGATGGCCAAAGGGATGCCCGGGAACCCTCCACCTGTACCAATGTCCAGGATTTCGCTTCCGTCCCTAAAATTCAAAAATTTGGCGATGGCCAAAGAATGCAGCACATGGTGCTCGTACAAATGCTCTATGTCCTTTCTGGAAATGAGGTTGATTTTGGCATTCCAATCTTCATAGAGGTTTTTGAGCATGGCAAATTGGCTTTGCTGAGCTTCGGTCAGATCGGGGAAGTATTTTAATATGATTTCCATTGTGACAATTTTTCCGGCCAAAAAAGCGAAAGATATTCCATAGTTTTAGCAAAAATTTTTCACCAACTTTAAAAACATCAATTATGGATTGGCTCTACGTAATAATTATCGGCGCAGTGGCCGGCTGGTTGGCAGGCTTGATTTTCAAAGGCGGCGGCTTTGGCCTCATTGGCAACATCATCATTGGCATTGTGGGCGGCTTTATTGGATTTTGGCTGCTGGGCAAATTGGGCGTTTCGCTCGGTAGCGGCACTATTTCCACCATCCTGACCTCGGTGATTGGGGCGGGCGTGCTGCTCTTCATTGCGAGCCTTTTCAAAAGATAAGGGGCGGGAAGATTGGATGAAAATAGCTGTCAATACCCGTTTTTTACTGAAAGGAAAGTTGGAAGGCATCGGGCTTTTTACCCATGAAACCCTCCGGCGGCTGGTGGCCCAGCACCCTGGTGACGAGTTTATTTTCTTCTTCGACCGCCCTTTCGATCCTTCCTTTGTTTATGGTGAAAATGTAAAGCCAGTCGTGCTTTTTCCGCCCGCCCGGCATCCTTTCCTGTTCGTTTGGTGGTTTGAGTGGGCGGTGGCGCAAGCCTTGAAAAAGTACAAGCCAGATGTTTTCTATTCACCCGACAACTTCCTTTCCCTGCGCACGTCCATAAAAACCGTGCTCGTCACCCACGACCTTGCACATGTGCATTTCCCGGAGCAGGTTTCATTTTTCCACAGGAAATACTACCAGTTTTTCGCCCCAAAATTCAACCGCAGGGCCGACCGCATCGTGGCGGTGAGCCATTTTACCAAAGAGGATATAGTAAAACAATATGGCATTTCACCCAAAAAAATAGCCGTAGCCTGCAACGGCTGCCGGGAGATTTTCCGGCCATTGAGTGAAGGCGAAAAAACAGCCGTACAACTTCAATTTGCCGAAGGCA
Source organism: Saprospiraceae bacterium (assembly GCA_041741095.1). Classification (GTDB taxonomy): domain Bacteria; phylum Bacteroidota; class Bacteroidia; order Chitinophagales; family Saprospiraceae; genus UBA6168. Next base: position 11,010 of record JBGSKQ010000085.1, on the reverse strand, counting down.
AGCCTTATTTTTTTTATGTAGGTGCCGTACATCCCCGCAAAAACGTCCACCGTTTGATTACTGCCTTTGACCATTTTAAACAAAAAACCGGAGCCGCAGAGAAACTGCTCATTGCAGGGCGATTTGCCTGGAAAGCAGGCGAGGTGAAGGAGGCTTTTGAAAAATCGCTTTTTGAAAATGACATTCACTTTTTAGGCTATGTGCCTGATAATGAGCTTGCTAAACTGATGGGGGCGGCCTTCGCCTGCACTTACCTTTCCCTATTCGAAGGCTTTGGCGTACCTGTGTTGGAGGCGATGAACTGCGACGTTCCGGTCATCACTTCCGATGTTTCCTCCTTGCCCGAAGTGGCGGGAAATGCGGCTTTGCTCGTCAACCCATATTCAACAGATGAAATTTCTGCGGCGCTTGAAAATATTTGGAAGGACGAAAATCTACGGAAGTCTTTGGTGTTGGAAGGGCAAATTCAACGGGAAAAATTTACTTGGCAAAAAGCGGCGGATGTGGTGTATGCCAATTGGGAGCTGGCTGCCAAAAAATAAAAAATCCCGGCCTGGGAGGGGCCGGGATGGATTTGTTGATGGGGCGGTTTTAGGGGTTTTTTGTAAAATGGGGTCAGTTTTCGAGGGGATTAGATTTTAAAGGGAAAATGAGCTGGCTTTTCAACCGACAGGTGGTAACAGGAGGCCAGCCCAGGGAGGATTCCACACGAGCAACAATATTTTTTGGAAAAAACACCGATTTATTCCGAATCCACGGGTTCGCTGTCAGCGGGAGCTGTTCTTAGTTTCAACAATGCCACCGTCTCCACGTGGTGCGTATGCGGGAACATATCAACTGGCTGGATTTTGCGCAGCTCATATTTTTCACATAAAACGATGAGGTCACGGGACTGCGAAGCGGGGTTGCAGCTTACATACACGATTTTGGGCGCTTCAAGTTCGAGCAGCATTTTCAGCACATCTGCATGCATGCCCGCACGGGGCGGATCGGTAATGACGAGATCGGGTTTTCCGTGAACTGCTGCAAATTCCTGTGAAAGGATGTTTTTTACGTCTCCTGCATAAAAAGTGCAATTGTCAATGCCGTTCATGCGGGCATTTTCCTTAGCGTCAATGATGGCTTCCGGCACCTCTTCGATGCCCACCACCTGTTTGCAATATTTGGCCACGAAAATGCCGATGCTGCCCACGCCGGTGTAAAGGTCATAAACGTTTTCTTCGCCAGTGAGGCCAGCGAATTTCACCACCTTGTCGTACAGCACTTTTGCCTGGCGGGAGTTGGTTTGGAAAAACGATTTCGGGCCAATCTTAAAACGAACATGGCCCAACTCCTCAATGATGAAGCCGTTGCCGTGGTACAGGATCATGTCCAGATCGCCCACGTAATCGTTGGTTTTGGCATTGATGCAATAAAATACGCTGGTGAGTTCGGGTACCCGTTCTATGACTTCGTCGAGGAAGGGGATGATTTTTTTCTGGTCATTTTCAAAAAAGCTAACGATGAGCATCAGTTCGCCCAAAGTAGTCATGCGGATCATGATATGGCGCATGAAACCCTGGTTGACCCGCAGGTCGTAAAAGCTCAGCCCTTGATTGATAGCTACATCCTTCACCACTTTGCGCAGTTCGTTGGAGGGGTCGCCCTGTAGCCAGCAGTGGTTGATGTCAACGATTTTGTCGAAGGCGGCAGGACGGTGGTAGCCCAGCACATCTTCCACATTTGAAACGCCGAGTTCCATTTCTTCCTTCGTCAGCCAGCGCTTGTTGGAAAAGGCATATTCCAGTTTGTTGCGGTAATAGATCGTTTCATCGCAGGCTTCGATAGGGTAAAATCGCTTGGCCCGCACCTTGCCAATGCGGAACAGCGCATCCCGCACCACCCGCTCTTTGTACTGAATTTGCGCCTCATAAGACACATGCTGCCAACGACAGCCGCCGCATACGTTGAAATGTTCGCAAAAAGGCTCCACCCGGTGGGGCGACAGTTTATGATATTGGATGGCATAGCCCTCCATGTAGTCTTTTTTCTTTTTCACCACATGTACGTCCACCACGTCGCCCGGCGCCACGTTTTCAACAAACACTACGATGCCATCGGCATGTCTGCCTACGCCCTTGCCCTTGTCGGCTGCGCCGGTGATTTCCACATTGTCCAGAATGATCGGTATTTTCTTTTTAGCCATAAGCACTTTTATCAAAGGGGCGCAAAGTTCCACAAAAAAAGGGGATTGAAACGGTAACGAATTTAATCCAATTGGCACTAATCATCGTAACTCGTTTAAAACAAACTTGTTGCTGGCCCCAAAACCACTTTTTTTAAAACCATTTGACCAATGAAAACCCTTGCATTGTCCATCGAACTTTCTTCCATCGCCGTTGAAACTACCGGCCAGCCTATCACGCCAACCGAATTGTTGACCCTCATCAAAAATACCCTGGCCAAACGTAGCGACCTGGTGGGAAGTTTTATGGGAAGCCATCTCAGCCGAAAGCAAGATTTTGGCAGCGACCTGCACCTGAATGAGTACCGGGTTGATTTTGAAAAGCGTTCCCTGCTGCTTCAGATGCTGCGGCTAAGAGCCCGTGGCACTTGGGAAGTGAAAAGTTTTAAATTCGTCTGATTTTTCGTCTTGAGTCATTGGCCATTGGTCATTAGTCATTGAATAAAGCATTGAACATCAACAATGCAAATGACAAAAGGCTGCAGGAAGACGGTTCTTAAATCTTTAGATAGATTTTTTTGTGGCTGACCGTTATCAATTTTAGTGGCCATTTTCCCTACTTTCCCAACTCAATTGAATGGTTTTTGTCGAAAAAGCCAATACCAAAACGACCCAAAGCAAGGCATCCAGCGTCTTATTGCCGTTTGAACCGAAGAAAATTTGCGCTGTTTTTGAAGGAGTGTTTATCTTTCGCCAGTTTTCAAACAGTTCATTCACCAAAAAATACTAAGACTATGGATATCCTTTATTGGGTTATTATCATTGGCTTTTCAATTATCGGCTTCATTGTGAGCGGCCGTTTGAAAAGCAAGTTTAAAAAATACAGCCAAGTGGGCTTGCGCTCTGGCATGAGCGGCAGGGAAGTGGCCGAAGCCATGCTGCGCCACTATGGTATCCACGATGTGAAAGTGACGCAGGGCCAAGGCTTCCTGTCTGACCATTACAACCCGATGACGAAGATCGTCAACCTTAGCCCGGAAGTCTATCAAGGCCGCAGCGTAGCCGCCGCCGCAGTGGCCGCCCACGAATGTGGCCACGCCGTGCAACATGCAAATGCCTATACCTGGCTGAAATTCCGTTCAGCCATTGTGCCTTTTGTAAATGTGGCGGCGATGGCCCAACAATGGTTGCTCCTGGCTGCGTTCATGCTGCTCAATTCCTTCCCTGGGCTGATGCTCATTACTATCATTGCTTTTGCCATCACGACGGCCTTTGCCTTTATCACCCTGCCAGTGGAATTTGATGCCAGCCGCCGTGCTTTGGTCTGGCTCGATGAAAGTGGCGTAGCCCGTGGCGGCGAATACGATGGAGCCAAGGATGCCCTCTGGTGGGCAGCTATGACCTACGTTTCGGCAGCACTTTCTGCTTTGGCGATGCTGTTGTACCTGGTGCTGCGCTACATGGGCGCCAGCCGTAACTAAGGTTTTTCAAAATAGAACACATAGAAAAATGAGGGTGCGGCCAATGCTGCGCCCTCATTTTTTTTTATAAAAACCCGAACACTATCTTTGGCCCGGACACATCCTTGATTTTTATGCTAAAAACAATACTTCTCCTACTGCTTGGTTTCGTCGTACTGCCTTTTGTCGTTTACAGCTACGACGCCCCCTTGGCCCCCGAACAAAAAGACATGCTGCGCACCGCCCTTTTCATCATGTGCGGCGTGGCGCTTACTTGCTTCATTGTCAGTGAATTGACCCACAACTATAGCCAGGTGGACAAGCTCTGGAGCATTATGCCGATTGTTTATACCTGGTATTTTGCCTGGGCCGGACAATGGGATACCCGGCTGGTGCTGATGGCCGTTTTGGTAAGCATCTGGGGCCTGCGCCTTTCTTACAATTTTTGGCGGCGGGGCGGCTACCAATGGCCGATTTGGCAAGGAGAAGAAGACTATCGCTGGAGTGTTTTGCGTGAAATGCCATTACTGAAAGGCCGTTTGCGCTGGGGCTTTTTCAACTTCTTTTTCATTTCGTTTTACCAACAAGGGCTCATCCTGATCTTCACGCTGCCTGCCGTCATGGCCTGGCATGGGCAAGGGCAGCCGCTCGCTTGGCTGGATTATGTCGCTGCCGCCCTTTTTCTTGGGCTTGTGATCATGGAGACCCTTGCCGACCAGCAGCAGTACCATTTTCAAACAGAAAAATACCGCCGCAAGGCCGCCGGGGAGGCCCTGAGCGAAGCGCAGCAAAAAGGCTTTTGCAGTACTGGGCTTTGGTCAAAAATCCGCCATCCAAACTATGCAGCCGAGCAAGGCATTTGGCTGGCTTTTTACCTGTTCAGCGTGGCGGCCACGGGGCGCTGGCTCAACGGCTCTTTGGTAGGAGCCGTGCTGCTTTTGCTGCTGTTTCAGGGCAGTTCCGATTTTAGTGAAAAAATATCGGCGGGAAAGTACCCGGCCTACGCCGCCTACCAAAAACGGGTGGGGCGTTTTTTGCCAAAATTCTAATTGATTATTTCTCGGCAATGGCCAAAGCAGAGGGTACCAAATGCTCGTTCAGCACCTGCATCCAACCCTTTACGTGCAGGCTCCTGGCAGAGGGCCGGGTGAGGTAAGTATAAACAGTCAGCGAACTGCCCGCCTCAATTGTCAGCTCGGCATTGGATTCAATGAAAAGCGAATGGACGGCCACATCTCCCGAATGGATGACAGGATGGTACAAGGATGTCGTGGAAACGTCTTCGATCACTACATTCGAAAACTCGTCCGGCACCTTATAGTCGCTCCAATTTTGTTGGCAATTCCAGGCATTTTCCTGTCCTGGATGACCACCGATCCAGCGGGTTTCATTTTGTGCGTTTGCAGTTGAAAAAGGGAGAATGGAAAAAATAAGCAATGAGGCTGCAAGAAGATTTTTGGTTTTCATGACAACGGTTTTTTATGAAAAAATAGCGGTAAAAAAGGAGTAAACTTATTCCATTGCCATAGCCTAAGATTTGTTTGTGGTCAGGGAATATAGTATAAACGAAAGCCTTGGGTGCAGGTTCACCTTGCCTGCCAAGTATGGTGGTTTAAATTTGAGAGTCAACAATCCGCAACTTACTAAAAGGGAAAGGTGGTTTTTTCCAATAATCCTTTTGCCATTTTAAAAAAATACCAATTCAGATGTGGGTGACATTAGCGTCGGTTTGGCTGTAAAATTTAGGTGGCCACTGCTGTTTTCAAGGTAGTTACCTTTGCAATTCCTTTTGCCCAACCAATATAAGGAACGAGGCACCAATAAAGTGTACATCTTGGCTGTCTCTTTTATCCTCTAAAGGGCTTAAAAAATAAGTCCGTAGCGCTGCTATGCACTGATTTTTTAAGCCCTTTAGAAGAAAAAATAGCTCACCCAATCTTGTACCCTTTATTGATGCTTCGTTCCTTATCCAAATTCTTTTTGTCAAAAAATTACAAACATGGCAACCGCCTTCCCCTGCGATTTGCCCACAAAAAAAATTTGGAACATGAAGACCCGTTGGTTGCTCATTTTTTCCATCCTTACCATCATCGCCCTCGCCGGAGGGTTTATCCCGACAGAAAACGTGGCTCCCGAAGGCGCAACCCCCATCAACCAGGCCGACACCGCCTGGATGCTGATGGCCGCCGGACTCGTGCTGCTGATGACGCCTGGCCTTTCGTTTTTCTACGGCGGCATGGTCAACTTCAAAAGCGTGGTGTCCACCATGCTGCAAAGCTTCATCTCGCTGGGCGTGGTGAGTTTCCTTTGGGTGCTGGTAGGTTTCAGCTTGGCATTTGGCGACAGTATCGGCGGCATCATCGGCAATCCAGCAACATTTTTCATGTTCAGGAATGTGGGCCTTTCCACACACCCTGACCTTGCACCGACCATCCCTTTGCTGCTCTTTGCTTTGTTTCAGCTAAAATTTGCCATCATCACCCCAGCGCTCATTACGGGCAGTTTTGCCGAGCGGGTGCGCTTTACGGGCTACCTGCTGTTCATCGTACTGTTTTCACTGCTCATCTACACACCGCTGGCCCACTGGACCTGGCACCCGCAGGGTTTCCTCCGCCAATGGGGTGTGCTTGATTTTGCGGGCGGTTCGGTGGTACACATGTCTGCAGGATTTGCGGCCATCGCTGCGGTGACCATGCTTGGCAGCCGAAAGCAGAACGGCCACTCTTCCTCCCCTGCCAATATCCCCTACGTCATACTCGGCACGGGCCTGCTTTGGTTTGGCTGGTTTGGCTTCAACGCTGGTTCGGCACTGGGGGCAAACGGGGCAGCCACACTTGCATTTGCCACCACTAACATGGCCTCCGCCTCAGCCATGATGACCTGGGTGTTTTTCGATGCCGTGCGGGGTAAAAAAATCACGGCAATGGGTGCCTGCATCGGGGCGGTCGTTGGGCTGGTAGCCATCACCCCTGCGGCTGGTTTTGTGACGGTCGGCCAAAGTTTTTTCATTGGTTTTATTGCGGCCATTGCTTCCAACCTGGCCGTTTCCTTTTTTGGCAAAAAATCCATTGACGACACGCTCGACGTATTCCCATGCCACGGCGTGGGTGGCATCGTCGGCATGTTGTGTACGGGGATTTTTGCCTCGGAAGTAGGCTTGATTTATGGCAAAACGGAGACTTTTCTCTATCATCTGCTGGCACTCGCCATTGTGGGCCTTTTCACTTTTGGCGGCTCCTTTCTGCTGTTGAAACTTACCAATTTTATCATACCGATGCGGGTAACGGAAGCCCAGGAAAGTGTCGGCCTCGACATCAGCCAGCATGGCGAAAGCATGACCAGCCTGCGGGAGCGCATCCTCGAAGTGCTCAACGAAACCCCTGCCTGGAAAAAGAACGGCGTACACAAAGAGCCAATCCCCTTGGATTAAATAAGGCAAGTAGCCTACAGAGCAATTAAGAGACTGTCCGAAAACCGCCTTTGGCCATAAAAAGCGCCTTTTGAGAACCTGACTTTGTATTTTTTTCGCAACGTAGCGCTGCTATGCCGCTCAAAAAATCCTTCGTCAGAACCTCAAAATTCATCTGTTTCTGACTCAAACGTGGTTTTCGGATAGTCTCTTAATTTTGCCATGTTGAAAACCTCCTGAGCTACCTGCTTGGAGGTTTTCCATTTATATTTCCCCTAAACAATTATTTTTGTCCAAAACCAACAAGGCCAAGGCGAGTTTATCCGCATTTTGGCCTTTAAAATTTTACAAAAAATAGCAACATGAAAAAAAGGGCCATACCGCTCGTTGACTTGTCGCAATTCATCAACGGCACGGAACAGGAAAAAAAAGCATTTGTGGATAAATTGGGCAATGCCTTCCACGAAATTGGCTTCGTCGGCGTGGAAAACCACGGCATTTCCAAGCAGTTGATTGATGATTTTTACACCGCCTCCAAGCGCTTTTTCGCCTTGCCGGTGGAAGTGAAAAAGAAATACGAAGTGCCTGGATTGGCCGGGCAAAGGGGCTATACTTCTTTTGGGAAGGAACACGCCAAGCAGTCGAAAGTGGCCGACCTGAAAGAGTTTTACCAGATAGGCCAGGAGGTGAAAAACGGCGAAATGCCGCCCGAACACTACCCGCCCAACGTGGCCGTGGAAGAAGAGCCGGAATTCCTGAAATTGGGTCGGCAACTCTACGAAGCCTTTGAAAAAGCGGGGGGCCAATTGCTCAAAGCCATCGCCATACACTTGAACCTGGGAGAGGATTATTTTAAAAGCAACATCCACAATGGCAACAGCATCTTGCGGGCCATCCATTACCCGCCCATCACGCAGGAGCCAGCCTCTGCCATCCGGGCCGAACAGCACGAGGACATCAACCTCATCACCCTGCTGGTAGGCGCATCCGCTGGCGGTTTGCAGTTGTTGAACAAAGAGGGCGCATGGATGGATATAGTACCGGAAGAAGACGAAATCGTCATCAATGTGGGCGACATGCTCCAGCGCTTGACGAACAACTACCTGAAATCCACCACGCATCGGGTGGTGAACCCGCCGAGGGAGGAATGGCATAATCCCAGGTTGTCCATCCCATTCTTCCTGCACCCCCGCAGCGACATGGATTTGACCTGTCTGCCGGACTTGGTGGACGAAGCGCACCCCCTGGCCTACGAACCCATCACTGCTGGCGAATACCTGAACGAACGCCTGCGGGAAATTGGGCTGAAGAAGTAGCGAGTAGTCAGGTTAATTTTGACAAATTGAATAGTCATGCCGATACTACTGCTGACTGTGGACTGTGGACTGCTGACTGTGGACTGCTGACTGTGAACCGTGGACTGGATAGCCGCTTTTTCACCTTGATTTGTTAAACTTTGTGAACAGATAGAAATCTTATGAAAGGGGCCGATACCCCGTGCCGTTGTTTTCATTTAACTTTGTGTAGAATTTCATCACCTGAATTGCGTGTTCGATATTCCGGGGAAGCAGTTTCCCGACCTTCGGGCAGGGCGTCCGAAACCACAATTCAAAAAAATACATTGGCCATGAATACCATCTTATTGTTCAGCCTTCCCGGTGGCGGGGAATTGATCATCATCCTGTTTGTCGTGCTGCTGCTGTTCGGTGGCAAAAAAATACCTGAGCTCATGCGGGGCCTTGGCAAGGGAATCCGGGAGTTCAACAGCGCAAAAAACTCCATTGAAGACGAAATAAAGGAAGGCATGAAAGACGCCGAGCGCAAGAAAATCGAAGAGCAGCAGCGTGCTGCCGAATAGGTTTTCAGGCTGCGGCCTTTCAAAAAGATAAGCCCTTGGTGCCGTTCGTACCAAGGGCTTATCTTTTTAGTGAAATGGCCATTGATGATAGCTATTTAACAAAAACACGCAAAACATAAACACTTAAACACACCATCCCTCCCTATCCCTTTTTGGTTAAAAGAAGCATTAGGATTTATTGGCATGTTATTTGTCGTTTTCTAATTGTTGTATCGCAAAAACCAATTGTTAAAGTGTACATCTAAGCCTCCTGAATTTTCCAAACACCGCCCCTTCAAGTGGTGAATGTCAAACATACGCCGAGAGAACTGGCAAACATTCACCTACACCACGTCCCGAAGCAAATCTACCCCGGTATTGGCTTCGGGATTTTTTTTTTCCAGTACAGGCAACAACAGTTCTGTTATTTCAAAATCGCCCCGCCCACCGCACAGCTCAAGCAGCGCTTCCCATCGCAATACACATTTTTCAACTGTAGCAGCGCCTGCGTCTGGTAGGCCGACTTAGCTTCCATGCCCAGGCTTTGCCAACCTGTGATGATGGCATTTTTTTCGGGCGGCAGGGATTCCAGCAGTTGCAGGGCGAGGTCTTTGTGCTCTGCCTGGCCCTGCTGGCTGCCATACACGAAGAGAAAGGGCACGATGCTGTTGATGGTGAGCAAGCGGGTGGCATCCTTGCCGAGCGATTTGTTTTTTTTGGGCGAAATATTTCCGAAGGTGTAGTGCGTGAGCCAGTATCCGTCCAGTTTTACCTCGAAGAGGGCCTCAATATCCGTTTGGTTTTTCACTTCCAATATCTTGCTGAACAGGTGCGCCGACTGTTTTACCAAAACCGCAAACTGCGCCAGCCGGATGGTGGGAAAATTGGCCGGGTGCAGGCGCAGGAATTTCCAGGAAGCGGGGTTCAGCGGGGTAAGCGAATACTTTTTTTGCAAAAAAGAAAACTCCCGCTTCAAGCTATTGGGATATTCTTCTTCAAAATCCTGCTCCAACAAACCGGCCTGCCCAAAGAGCAGCGCTTCCAGTTGAAACAGGCTATCACGGTGTTTGGCCAAAATGGACTGCGGCAGCGAGCGGGCCAGCATTTCAAAGGGTTCGGCGTTCACCTTCAGGCCAAAGTTGCGGGCCAGGTGCTGGTAAAAGGTTTCCTCCCAATTGCCTTTATTGTCCTTTAGCGAAGCCAGGATAATCCCCGTTTTTTGTTCCAAACGTTCAACCAAGAGGCGGTCGAGCCATAGGCTTTTGGTCATGGCTGGCACGGCATGGAACTGGTGCTGGCAGGGAATCCAATGTTCATTGTACAACAGTTTCTGATAAATACCGACAATATTGGCAGGGATGCGGCGCTTCATTTCCAGGCATGGAAGCCGGCTGCCATCGGCCCGCAGGATAGGCTGGTCTTCATCCAATACCACGTGCAGGATTACATTTTCGTAGGCTTTGTCGTGCTGGTGCTTGTGCTGCAGCCAATCGGAGGCTTTCAGGTGCATCTCCACACTGCCGGCCCAGGTGGTGCCGCCAATTTTCAGTTTGGCATTGGAAAAATCGGCCCCTGCGTGTGTATTGTGGGTACCGGGGCTGAGTATTTCGATGGCTTCACCTTCGGAGGTGGCGAGATCGGCATGGTCGAAGCGGCGGAAACGCCACAAGAAATGAAGCAAGTCTTCTTTCATAGTATTGTTTTTTGAGTTGGCAGGATGAAAATAGGCTGTTTTGCCAATAAGTGGTTATAGCTGCCACTAATTTTTTGTGAAAGCAAAAAAAATCTTATTGGTCATTGGGGCATTTGCATCGTGTAAACAAGGGAACATGTTTTATGCCCCTCCTCGCCGCCTGTCCCGATAGCTATCGGGAGCTCGTCGGGGGAGGGGCTTTTTGGGGCTGCGCCCCAAACCCCGCTATCAGGTGGCTTAATTTAACGTGAGTTCGGAGATTAACCCTTTGTAAATCAATGATATAGCCGCAGAGCGGCGGCAATGTTTGTAGCAAAATGCACCAATTTGTGTTCAGCCCCAGCGATAATGCCATATGGCACAAATACCGGGGCGGCAACCAATCATCGCCCGCCTTAGGCGGGCTGAAATGTATTGTTTTATTGCATTCTACAAACATTATCGCCG
>JBGSKQ010000084.1:0-39669 GCA_041741095.1 Saprospiraceae bacterium | reverse complement strand
TCTTGGGGGTGAAAATTGCAAGCGCAATTTTCACCCCCAAACCCCCATCCGTCCGCATGTCGGAAAATAAAGAAATTTAGTTTACTGTGTACAAAGACTGGCTGTCTTATTTATGTTGGCAGATTTTCCAACTTTTTGCGGTCGAGGATACGGATGATGCCGTCGTTGATTTCAATATAGCCATCGTCTTTGAATTCTGTCAACATGCGGATGACGCTCTCCTTGGCCGTGCCAACGATGTGTGCCAAATCTTCCCGCAAAATTTGGATGTCGTCTTTTCCTTCTTTGTGATAGCGGTCTTGCAAAAGTAAAATGGCTTGGGCCACCCTTTTCCGCACAGAATTGTAGGCAAGGCTGAGCAACTGTGCTTCTTTTTCGGCCACATTGTCGGCCAACATTTTGATGAGGCGGGAAGAAACATCCCGATTGGCGTGGACGAGGCGGAGGAAATCTTCTTTTGGAACCAAACTCAGTTCAATGCCTTCGAGCGCTGCTGCTGAAAAACTGTAAGCTTCGTCTTTCAACAGGGCCGTGTAGCCAAAAAACTCGCCCTCGCTCCTGATATTGATGATGTATTCCTTGCCGATGTCATTTGTCTTGAAAATCTTGACCTGGCCTTTGTTGATTAAGTACAAATAGCGTGGCACGTCGCCCTCTTCAAAAATCAGATCCCGCTTTTTGTAGTTTTTTTTGCGGCGGTCGTTGGACAGTTTTTTCAGTTCCTCGTAGCCCTTTGCCTCATTGATGAAAGCGCTGAGGCCTTCTTCTGTCTTGTTGAATTTTTTCAGTCGCTCGCTTTTTTTCAGGCGGGTTTCGATGACGTTCAAGAGGTCTTCAACGGAAAATGGTTTGGTCAGGTAATCGTCGGCGCCCAAGTCCATGCCTTTTCTGAAGTCCTCTTTTTCCGTTTTGGCGGTAAGGAAAACAAAAGGAATATCGGCAGTTTCGGGCCTTTTGCTCAGGATGTTCAGCACGGCGAAGCCGTCGAGGCGGGGCATCATCACGTCGCAAAGAATGAGGTCGGGCCTTTCTTCCAGCGCCCTGTCCACACCTTCTGCGCCATCAGAAGCACCGGTGACTTCGTAACCTGAGATTTCGAGCAATTCTTGGATGTTGTCCCGTACATCGGGCATATCTTCTATGACAAGTACCTTTTTCATAACAAAATTTTTATAAATAGCCACAAGGGGGCTGTAAATCTACACATCTACCAATGGAATTTTCACGGTAAATGTGGAGCCAACTCCTTCCTGGCTTTTAAAACTAATTTCCCCTTTCATTAACTTGAGATACCGGCGGACAATGTTGAGGCCCAGGCCGGTTCCTTGTATGTTCATAGCATTGTTTGCCCTGAAAAATCGGGTAAACAGGTGTTGTTGATCCGCTGCAGGGATACCAATGCCGTAGTCTTTCACTTTGATGGTCAAGGAATATTCATCAATCCTAAATAAACAATCTATTGGTTTGCCTACCTCGGAATACTTGATGGCATTGCCAACGAGATTGTAAAGTATGTTTTTTAAAATCGTTTTATCTAAATAAATTATGGTGTCTTCGATGCCGTCCGGGTGGCGCAGCTCCTGGCCTTTTTTGAGCAGGCTTTTCAACTCCTCGTCAATTTCCTCGCAAAAGTCCCTGAGCGAAAAATAACCCGGCTGCAACTGCACCCTGTCCTCTTCCAGTTTGGCCAAAGACAGGAAGTCATCGAGGATATTCGTCAGGCTGCCCACAGCGGTCTGAATGCGGTGGACGTGCTTCATGCGTTTATCTTCCGGGGTGTTTTTAGTATAAGCTTCAATCAAATCTGCCGACGAAAGGATGGTGCTCAATGGGGTACGGAACTCGTGGGAGGCCATCGTGACAAACCTGGATTTCAACTGTGACAACTCTTTTTCTTTTTCCAACGATTCCCTCAGTTCCAGCTCGCTTTTTTGCAGGGCTGTTTCGGCCAGTTTCCGTTCTTTTATTTCCAGTGAAAGCTTATGGTTGGTAGCTAGCAATTGGTTGACGACCTTTTCCAGTTCCAAGGTGCGTTCTTCTACCTTTTGTTCCAGGGCAAAGTTCAATTTTTTGATTTCTTCTTGAGCAGCCTTGATTTCTGTCAAATCGTGCAAAATGCCCGTAAAAAACCGCTTGCCGCCCACTACCGTTTCGCTCACTGCCAGGAGGACGGGGATCAAGCTTCCATTTTTGTGTTGGCCCACCACTTCCCTGCCGATGCCGATGATTTTTGCATGGCGGGTTTCAACAAATCTTGATATGTATTGGTCGTGCTGTTCGGCATGATGGGTAGGCATAATCGTGTTGATTTTTTCACCCACCAATTCCTCTTCTGTATAACCGAATAGTTTTTCTACAGCCGGGTTCATTGACTCGACGATGCCCTGTTCCGTAATAGTGATAATGGCATCAGTGGCCGTTTCAAAAACAGCGGTTAAAAATGCAGCGGCATTTTCAAGACCTGTATATGTTTTTGTCTTCTCCAATGTGATTTTGATTGCAGGAAAATGAATAAAATAATGTTGTCGCAACAGGCCGATTATTATTAAATTCCTTTTCCCGTTTTTTTAATGACACATAGGTATTTCGCCCATTTTTTCCATGAAAAAGAAATCGCCGGGTACGTGAAAATTCATCCCCCGGAAAATAAATAGCATGGCAAAGAGCACCAGGAAAATGGGATATGCTTTTTGCAAATAAGTTCTTACCCGTAAACTGATCTTGTTGCCAACTATGCCCGTCAATAGCATCAACGGAATAGTACCCAGGCCAAAAAATGCCATATAGGCCATTCCGCCCAGCCAATTGCCCGTACTCAGCGCCCCCACCATTGCCATGTAAACGAGGCCGCAGGGCAACAAACCGTTGAAGGTGCCAACCACGAAACTGCTGGTGCTGCCTCGCCGTTTCAACCACCTGCCCATTCCTGATTTCAAGGAAAACAGGAGCCGTGAAACAGCGGGGATGTTGACAATTTTCTGTTCTACATTGATGGAAAAAACTGCCACGGCCAGCAGGGCCACACCTGCAAAAATTGACAAGCCCTGCTGTAATCCTGCGATAAACAAACCCTTGCCCACCAAGCCGATGAGCAGTCCCAGCAAACTATAGGTCAGGGTGCGCCCCAGGTTGTAGAGTAGCAAGGGTTTTGGGTTGAAACCTTGGCCCTGGCCGCCCACTGCAAGGGCTATCGGCCCGCACATGCCGACGCAGTGCAGGCTACCGAAAAGACCAATTGTGAATGCAACCCAAGGGTACATGATTAGCTTTTTTTAGTTGATGGTTTTATCAGGTTCAAAGTGTTTTTTGGGAGAAAGCAAGGCGGTCAAGCCAGTGCCAAATAACACGATGGTCAATGAACTAAGCGGCATCAGGATAGCTGCCACCACCGGCGACAAAGCCCCTTGCATGGCGTAGCTCAAACCGACCACATTGTAAATAGCGGCCAACCCCCATCCAGCATACACGATGTGGATGCTTTTTTTGGCAAAAGCCAGGTATTCGGGCAACCTTGGAAATTCTTTTGCATCCAGAATTGCATCGCAACTTGGCGTGAAGTTGTTGGCGTTTTCAGTCACCACGATGCCTGTGTCGCTTTGACGCAGCGCACCTGCATCGTTCAGGCCGTCGCCGAGCATCAATACTTTTAATTTTTCCGCTTGCAGGTTTTTGACAAAAGCCAGTTTGTCGTGCGGGCTTTGATTGAAAAATAAATGGTTGCTTGAAGCGGCATTTTCACCAAATTTTGGCGCTAAAAATTCACGCTCCCGCTCATTGTCTCCAGAAAGCAGATAGACTTGGAAATGTTGTTTGAACCAATCCAATACGTTCCAAACGGAGTGGCGATAGTTGTTTTGGAAAACAAAACGGCCTTTGGCCCGTCCGTCCACCTCCACATAAACGCCCCCAGTTTCTATGGTTTTGGCATCTGCCGCCTGCTGGATGAAGGAAGACGAACCCAACCTGATGTTCGATCCGTTGACTTTGCCCTGAATGCCTTTTCCTGTAATTTCTTCAAAATCTTCCAAGTGAAACTGAGCCCCGTTGGTATTGCCCCAAGTGGCCAATTGCCTGCTCAAAGGGTGCGTGGACTGCCTCGACAATGCCACTATATTACGCTGTTCGTTTTGGCTGAGAGGCTCCCCTTCATATTGAATGTTGTTCCCAATGGTGCTTGTCAAAGTGCCGGTTTTGTCAAAAACGACCGTGTTGATGTTATACAGCGCCTCCACCACATTGGTGTTTTTGATGTAAAAACCAAAACGTGCCAAAATGCGGACGGCATTGCCCAAAGTGAAAGGGATGTTGAGCGCAGCGGCACAAGGGCAGGCCACAATCAGCACGGCAGTAAATGCATTGATGGCAATGCTTGCGTCTTTTGGCCACCAATAGGCCAGGGTGGCAAAAGCAATGGTTAAAATAATCAGCGTGAACCAACGGCTCACCTGATTGGCCAAACGGCTGGTACCAGCCAGTTTTTCTTGTTTGAAAGTATCGTCGTTCCAAAGCTGGGTAAGGTAGCTTTGCGACACTTTTTTGGTTAGAATGACCTCTATGGCATCGGCCATTTGCCTACCGCCTGCGTACAATTTGTCGTTCATTTTCCGCTCCACGGGGTCTGCTTCCCCAGTCACGAAACTATAGTCAACTCGGGCATTTCCTCTTTTTAAAATACCATCGGCAGGTATCAGTTCGCCATGCCTTACCAGGATGGAATCGCCTGCATCGAGGTTGTCCAGGGAGACAGCTTCTTCTTTACTGCCCGCCACAAGCCGGGTAGCCGAAACGGGGAAATAGGAGCGGTAGTCCCGGTCGAACGAGATGCGGTGGTAGGTCATTTGCTGGAACCATTTCCCAATCAAAAGGAAAAAAACCAAGCCAGCCAGGCTGTCCATGTAACCGCCGCCAGTTCCGGCGATGATTTCATAAGCACTCCGTAGGTAAAGCACAATAATGCCCAAAGCCAGCGGGATATCAATGCCTGGGCTAAGGGTGCGCAAGGAGTGCCAGCCGCCTTTCAGGTAGTCACGGCCGCTGTAAATGACCACAGGCGTGGCAAGCAAAATATTGAGGTATCCGAACAAATTGCGGAACCAAGACTCCGATTCGTCCAAGCCCAAATACTCAGGAAAACTGAGGAGCATAATGTTGCCAAAGGCAAACCCGGCCAAGCCCAATTGGTAAATCAGCGTACGGCTAACGGGCTTTTTCGAGGCATTGTCGAGCGAACCGAGGTTAATGTCTGGCGGGTATCCGATGGAAGCCAGCAATTCCACCACTTGGCGGAGGTTCGTGGCGCTATTGGCAAAGGTGATATAGGCTTCTTTTTTGAGGAAATTGACTTTGGAGGATTTGATGCCGGGCGATAATTTGTACAAATTTTCCAGCAACCAAAGGCAGGAAGCGCAATGGATCTGGGGAAGGTAAAAAGTCACCTTGGAATTGGTGCCGTCGGTGAAATTTATCAGCCTGTCCTGAATGTCCGGCTCATCGAGCCAAGTGTATTGTTCCAATTTGCGGCCACGAAGGCTGATTCCTGCTTTTTCATCCAAATCATAAAAGCCACATAAGTCGTTGGCATTCAGGATTTCATAAACAGTTTTACAGCCTTCGCAGCAAAAAACTTTTTCGTCGTGCAGCACTGCCTGGCCGCTCGCTCCATCGTTGGCGGGCAAGCCACAATGGTAACAAAGTGCCCCGTTTTTAACGTCTGCTTCTACAATGCTTATTGAAGGTGAAATGGTCATAAACAACTGAATATCAACTAAAAAAATAACTATAGAAAATACTGTTATTGATGTGCAAAGTAGATTCAACGGTCACTGGTGGCGGGTGACAAAAATCACCCCCAAAGTTTGATTTAAGTCACTTTTGCCGGGAATGAACGGGGCATAGGTTTGTAAAAGTTGAAAGATATGATTGGATGATTTTTGGCTTTTGCCCATTGGCTGTTAGCTATTTGCAGTGGTCAACAGACAGTAGCCATTAGCATAAAAACGGCTGTATTTCAACCCAAAGTCCCAAATTTTCATACAAGCCCCCTCTCTGACGAATGTCACCAGCCCCAATGACTAAAGGCATTTTTACAAACAATTGATTGAATCATATTGACAACAGTTTCAAGCAGTTAGAATCAAAAGTTGATGATCGGTCTTGAACAAAGATCAATTTCAACCTTTCACCATTAAAACTTCAAACCATGTGGCGACCAGGCATTCATAACCGAACATTTGATTGGATGGGCGAAGGCTTTGCCCCACTGATTGACAAGGAGCACTTCCTTGGGCGCAGTTCCATCGGCAATAAAAAACGGACTGCCCCATTGGCCAACGTCCTGAAAAAAGGCGATATTTTTGAAATAGAATTGGCAGTGCCAGGATTTAAGAAAAATGAACTGGAGGTATTTGTGGACGATGATATACTGACCATTAAAGGCGAGAAAGTCCAGAAAAATGGACTTTCGGATGAAAAATATATTCTGGAAGAATTTGACAGGCATTCCTTTGAACGCAGGTTTAGACTTGGCGAAGGCATTGGCCACGAAAAAATAGCAGCAAAATACGAAGACGGAATCTTGCGATTGTCATTTACCGACGTGCCAAAAGCGGCTGAACAAACCTACCAGGAAATTAAAGTTAATTAGTAAAATACAATTGCAATGTTGCAGAATTCTTCCATCAACCTGACTCGGCAACATATTGTCCGTCAATTGATTAGAGATGGTGCCATTCTCCTGGATGTACGCACCCATTGCGAACATGCCGGATACCATGTTAAAGGCGCAATCAATATACCGTATGATGAAATGGATATCCTAAAGGATATAATAATGCAATTGGATAAACCTATCGTCGTATTCAGTTCTTATGGCAGAAGGAGCAAAATTGCAACGGAAAAATTGAAAATATGGGGAAAGGAAGTTTTCGATGCAGGTTCCATGTTTTTAGTGGAAAATGCCATGCGGGAACTCCAATTGGGAAATAGTTATAGCCACTAATTTAAAGTGTCATTGGTCATTAGTCAATTTGTCATTGACTAAAGCATTTACAATTAAATGATTAGTTGCCTTTATGAGAAACAAACAATGCAACAAAAATGAAAAGAATACTCGTTCCTACCGATTTTTCCGATACCGCTAATTATGCGGCAGATGCTGCCATAGAAATAGGTAAAGCCAGCCATGCGGAGGTGGTTTTTATGCATGGTTTTGAGACTTGGGTGGACTGGGAAAACCTGACCAGCGGCAAGGAAAAAATGTTCCCCGATATTTATGCCCACATCATAGCGGCTGAAAATTCCTTGTCGGACTTGGTCAATAAGGCGGAAACACAAGGCGTAAAGGCAAATAAAATCATATCGTATATCCAGGATGGCCGGAGCTTGGTGAAGCGGATGGAAGCCCAGGCACATGACTTTATGATACTCGGCTCACATGGAATTGATGGTTTTAGGAAATATACGCTCGGTTCCACGACCAGTAAAATATTGAGGGTATCCAAAAAACCTGTGTTGATAATACAGAAGGAAATGCAGAAGCCTTTGGTCTTTAAAAATATCGTATTTGCAAGTGGTTTGGAGCCCGATACGCACGTAGCTTTTGAACTATTGATTCAATTTGCAAAGGCCATGAATGCGGAAAACGTACACCTGGTGGAGGTAACTACGCCCAATAATTTCCAGCCGAGCAGCAAGGTGCGGGAAGATATGAAAAACTATGTGGCCCAGCATCATTATCCCCAACTGAAACTGCACAATATCAACCATTTCAGCATTGAGGCTGGCATTTTGGAATTCGTCAATGAAAATCAAGTTGATTTAGTCGGTATAGCCAATCATGGGCGCACCGATATTTCCAGCCTTTTTATTGAAAGTATCCCCGAAAACCTGGTCAGGTATTCTGATTTGCCCGTATTGAGCATCAAAGTTTAATTACATGATGCTGGAAATACAGATTTTTGTTGTGAGAATATATTGAATCAATTTCAACATTTATAATTATCCCCTACTCCCATTGAACCAACTTGGTTACACTGAACAATAATCATCATGGATAAATTGCTAAGAACGCTTGTTGCACTTGATTTGACGGCCACCGACCGTCCCGTATTGAAAATGACCAAGGTATTGACAGAACCTTTGGGCATTGGAAATTTGTATGTTTTGCACGTAATGCCTGATTTTACCGCACCAAAACACAGCGATGTCGAATTCCACAAATTGTTCAGCCCCAATTATCCTGTGGACGAAAAAATAAAAAACAAACTATTTTTGGATGTTGAAGACGCTTTGGGCAATATTCCTTACTTGGAAATGGAAGTAGATGTAGTGGAAGGAAAACCCTATGAAAAGTTGCTGCATTGGCTTGAAGTCAAGCAAATTGATCTTTTGGTTTTGGGCCATAAAAAAAACAGCCTTGGCAGCGGAATTACCGGCAAGCGAACTGCCCGAAAAGCCAATGTGAACATATTATTTGTGCCTGAAAAAATCAAACATCCCATCACCAATATTCTCGTCCCTATTGATTATTCAGAGCTTTCAGCCCGTGCCATGCAACAGGCATTGGCCATTTCCAAAGAAATGGAAAATTCAACTGTAACGGCCTTGCACGTAGTTGATCAGCCGTCGGCTATTTATTACGATCCCACTTTTGAAACCATCGAATTCAGTCATTTATTAAAAGATGCAGCAGTAGGGTCTTATAAGCGTTTCCTTCAAGAATTCCACTTGGAAGGCAGGAAGATTAATCCTGAATTTGTGGAAAATGAAATGAACAGTTTTTCAAAACATATACGGGAGTTTGCCATCGAAAACGAGATCGGGCTTATCATCATGGGGGCAAAAGGCCATTCTGGCTTAAACAGCCTTCTTTTCGGAAGCGTGACGGAATCCTTGCTCGACCGTTGCAAAGAAATACCGATTATGGTGGTGAGATGAAAAGGCACCCCATATTTCGACCTTGTGGATATGTTCAGAACCTCCCCGACGCTAAGCAGGAGTTATTTTTCCCAAACATTAACAACATCAACCTACCAGAAAAATGAAAAATATATTGGTTGCATTGGATTTGAGCGCAATGGATGTCAAGCTAATAAAAGCGGCTGATATGTTTTCACGGCAATTTCAGACAGAATCCGTGAAATTCCTGCATGTCATCCCATCTTTTGTCATCCCTGCAGATGTACAAACTTCCGTGGAAAACTTCCTGTCGGAGTCTTATCGTATAGATCTTGCCGTGGAAAATGAAATGATAAAAGAGATCAATCAATATTTTAGCGAAACCAATCCTGTCAAAAGAACCACCACGGTTAAAGTGGGCAAAACCTCCAAAATGGTTGAGCTGTCGGCCAATGATTCCGGCACAGATTTATTGATTGTTGGAAAAAAAATAACCAGCAGCCACAGCGGGATTGCTGCAAAAAATGTTGCCCGAAAAACTAATAGCAGTGTATTGTTCGTCAACGAAAATACCAATTTGGAATTCAAGCATTTATTGGTGCCCATTGATTTTTCATTATATTCTTTAAAAGCTCTCCAAATGGCATTCGAATTCCAGAGGACAAATCCAGCAACTCAAATCACGGCTATTCACGTTATTGATTTTCCGCCAAAAGAGCTTTACCTTACTGGACAATATGGCTTGCTGGCGACAGACTGGAAGGAAAAGGTATTTGACATGTTTAGTCAATTTGTCAAACTACATGGAATTAATTCCGATTTGCTTAAATTCGAGGCAATTAAAAATCAGGATTTCAATATATCCGTTCAAATTAGTGAATATGCCCGTCAGACGAAAGCCGATTTAATAATTGTCGGCGCAAAAGGCCACTCCGGCTTGGACGATTTGTTTCTTGGTAGCGTAACAGAAAAGCTGGTTACTGCCGAAGCCTTGCTGCCCATTTTGATTGTCAGGTAAGAAATATCAGTCGGCAGGTCTGAACTGAAAATCTTGGAATTGCAAAATATGGACATATCCATTTTCCAATTGATCAAAATAACTGGATTGTTCCCGGTGCTGTTCGGGGTTTAGCACGACCCTTTCAAAATCAAAACGGCCATGTAATACATCATAATCGTCACGGTCAATGCGCTGGGCGAGGTCTTTGCCATATTTGTCCACCATTCTGCCAAAATATAGCATGACATCGTACCCAATAAAAGCCTCTTCGGAAGGCACTGTGCCATAAGTGTCGAAATATTTTTGACGGAATTGCTTCACCCTTTCCTCCGCATTGTCCACATAAAAGGCACTGCTGATATGCACGTTCAGTTTTTCATAAAATTCAAAATCAATTTGGTCATAATCTTTCCATTGCGGCATTCCATAGACGATGATTTCCTCGCCTTCTGTATGCAGCATCATCAATTGGCGCAATAGCGAATAAACAAAGGTTTCATCCGACCAAACTGGCACAATAAATACTGATGTCTGGCCCGGCTTTATATAATCCTTTACATTGATAGTCCGGTTGGCAGTAGGTACGATGAGTTCCTTGAATTTCGCCGCCGAACTGCCTTCAATGGCTGCGTTGGCTTGTTGAAAATATTTGAGCCTTTCTTTTTCCTCTGCTTTATCCTGCACCACCAATATAACCTGATCGGTCCTGTACGATTTCCTGGCATGGCGTGTAATAGCGTTGATATGGCTTTTCAGGCTGGGATTTACCTGGATATAATTCGGATTATCAACAGCCATGCCCATTTGGGCGGTGTATGGCACCACCAAAGGTTTATTGTTCCGTTTTGCGAAGTCTGCCAACACTTCCACATTGTCACGCTTATAGGCGCCAATGATCAAGTCGGCTTTTTGTAAATCTACGCCCTTCAGGAGGTTGTCCACCTTGGCATTTGAATTTTCGGTGTCCATCACAGAAACATCCAAATGGATGCCGCTGCTGGCCAGGTTCTCGAAGGCAAGTTTTGCCCCGGAATAGAAACCTACGGCCCACATGGAGTTTTCATCTATTTGTGTACCGCCTTTGTTGGCCAAAAACGGTAAAACGACAGCCACATTTCGCTTTGCACCTGTACCGCTGGTTCCCGTATCGTTGCCGGTACCAGTTCCGCTGCCGCTGCTGCCGCCGCCTGTCCAGGAGCCGTCCGACTTGATGGGCGGAAATTTATCGGAGGAAAGTTCTTTCCAGGCTACCGTATCTACCGGGCCGCTTACTTCCCGCACAGTGCGCCAGGTACCCGTTTCGGGGTCAAACACTTTGGTGCCTTGAATCTCCCCAATTTCATCGTCTTTATAGACCTTTTCCTTTTCGCTGTCCTGGGCAGGTTTGAACATATCGCAGGAGCTTTGGAAAAATGCGAGGGCCAAAAACAGGAAGCTTGCCTTTGACCATTTCAACGTGCAGTTTATCTTTTTCATGGCTATTTGTTTCGTCTGAAGAAAAGTCTTACCCATATCTTTTATTGATGGCCGCATTGAAAATTAATAAAATTTTTCGTACAAGTGTTTGATTTTCAATGCCCTATGACCCCCAATGACTAATGACAAATGACTACATCACTCCCACTCAATGGTGGCTGGCGGCTTGGTGCTGATGTCGTACACGACCCTGTTGACCCCCTTTACACTGTTGACGATTTCACTGGACACTGTTGCCAAGAAATCGTGGGGCAATTTGCTCCATTCCGCCGTCATGCCGTCCGTGGAATTGACGGCCCGTAGCACAACGGGCTGTTCGTAGGTGCGCTCGTCACCCATTACCCCGACCGACTGGATCGGCAGCAAAATGGTGGCTGCCTGCCAGACTTCGTGGTAAAGCTGATGTTTTTTCAAACCATTGATAAAAATGGCGTCCGCTTCCTGTAGGATGCGCACTTTTTCCGGGGTGATGTCGCCCAAAATCCGAACGCCAAGGCCAGGGCCGGGGAAAGGGTGCCTTCCCAGAATTTCCTGGGTGATGCCCAGTTCACGGCCAACGTTGCGCACTTCGTCCTTGAACAACATCCGCAGGGGTTCTACAATTTTCAATTTCAAAATATCCGGCAAACCGCCCACATTATGATGCGATTTGATGGTGACACTTGGGCCATGTACAGACACTGATTCTATCACATCTGGATATATAGTACCCTGGCCCAGCCAGGAAATGCCTTGTATTTTATGGGCTTCTTCTTCAAATACTTCAATGAAGGCCCTGCCGATAATTTTGCGCTTTTTTTCAGGGTCGCCTTCTCCAGCCAGTTCTTTGTAAAAACGATCCTTGGCATCAATGCCGACCACGTTGAGGCCCATGTGCTGGTAGGAATCCAGTACTTCCTCAAATTCGTTTTTGCGGAGCAAGCCATTGTCCACAAAAAAGCAGATCAGGCGATCGCCTATGGCCCGGTGCAGCAATTCAGCCGCCACCGTGGAGTCCACGCCACCAGAAAGGCCCATCAGCACTTTTTCGTCGCCAATTTTTTCCTGTAGGTTGGCGATGGTCTCTTCTATAAAATGTGCGGGCGTCCATTCGGCATGGCAACCAGCAATATTTTTGACAAAATTTTTCAAAATCTTCTTCCCTTCCAGCGTGTGCGTTACTTCCGGGTGGAATTGGATGCAATAAACTGGCTGTGCAAATGCGCCAGTTTTGGCCTTGTATGCAGCCACTTCGATGCTGTCGGTACTGGCCAACAATTCAAACTGATCCGGAATCCTTACGATGGTGTCGGCATGGGACATCCACACCTGAGCGCCAGGGCTAACATCGTTCAGAAAGGCCCCATTTTGTTGGATTTTGCTCAGGCTGGCCTTGCCATATTCCCGCTTTTCAGAGCGCTGCACATCTCCGCCGTAATACTCTGCAATCAACTGGGCCCCATAGCAAATACCCAACACGGGCCGCTTGCCGACGACCGCATCGAGATCGAGTTTGAGGGCATTTTCTTCTTTTACGGAAAAAGGGCTGCCGGAGAGGATAATGCCCTTCACGGTCTCATCAAGTTCGGGCAATTTATTGTAGGGCACAATTTCACAGTAGGTATTTAGTTCACGCACCCGCCGGGCAATCAACTGGGTGTATTGCGACCCAAAATCAAGGATGAGGATTTTCTCTGTCATGCGGGCAAAGATAGAGTAAAAGGTTTGAAATCAAGGATAGGTGCATGGAAGGAAGAGCGTGAAATGGTGGCTTCAAAATGGGCAGCTTCATACAAGCCCGACGAACAAACTTCCAATTGACCATTTCTACTAAATTTGCCCTCCCCGTGGAAGAAGTGCCTCCCGGTTTTACCAAATGGCCACTTTGATAATTCGCAATTAATGCCAACGACCACCCTAACCATACCTTGCCTGGTCCGGCCACTGGAAGTGGACGGTCGCAATGAATACCACATCAGGCCGCTGTTTTTCGACAGTCCGATTGCCACACACAGGCGGTATGCGGATGCTGTTACCAAATTCAAAGGAGAAATTAAAAGGCGTTTTGCGGGTTTTGAACTGTTCAGGAAAAATGCCGATCAGCTTTTTTGGTCAAAATTTGACCCCGATGCCAAGTTGTCCCATTTTACCTTGGATTTCAATATTGGCAACCACTACGTAAAGGGCAATTTTGCCGTGGCGCATTTTGAATGGCAGCAAAACACTTATGCTATTTTACCCAATTTGGGCAATTTCATGTTCATTGTGCCAAACGATGAAAAGGGCAAACCCGACCTGAAAGCACAAACCGAAAAAGTCGCCCGCCAATTGTTGAAGAGTTTTAGTAAAACCGAGGGAAACGAGTTTGACGCCAACAACTATTTCTCGCCAAAAAAGGAATTCCTTACCACCGTGCAGCAAGAAGTGACCATCAAGGACTCCCGTTTTTCTTTTGAAATGGATGCTCCCATTGACATATTTGCGGCATTTCGGACAGAAAGCAACTACGACGGCGGTGAAGAAATCGAAAAGGTGGGCTATGAATTGGGCAACCTTTTCCCTGACGGCCTGCGCCGTGCCTGGTACCGGGATGAGGTGGTGCAGCAGGTTTACGATCTTGTTTTTCACTTGGAAAATACACCGCTGGTGCTCATCGGGCCCGAAGGCAGTGGTCGGCACACCACCGTAGAAGAGGTGGTCTGGCGCTACCTCTCCCATTTTGAAAACGAACCGAAGGATGACTGGAAACGCCATCATATTTGGCACATCAACCCCAACCGGGTCATTGCAGGCATGAGCATCGTGGGCCACTGGGAGAAGCGTTTTGAAGCCATTTTAAAATATGTAATAAAGCCATTTGGCCGCAAAGAATTCCCAGATAAAATATTGATAGACAATCCAGTAGCCCTGTTGCGAATTGGCAAATCAGCGCAGAGCGACCTCTCCCTGAGCAGTGTTTTAAAACCCTATCTGGAAAAAAGGCTGCTGCAACTGGTGTTGTTGGCCACATCGGAAGAATGGAAAATCATTCAGGAAAGCGACCGTGGTTTCAGCGATCTGTTCCAAGTCATCCGCCTGGATGAGCCAAATTTGCAAACTGCCATTAAAATGGTTTTGCAAAACAGGCGCTTGTTGGAACTTCAACACGAGTGTACCATCACAGTACCTGCGATTGGACAATTATTTACCATTCAGCGCAACTATCTGAAAAACAAGGCATTGCCTGGCAGTGTCATGCGCCTTTTGCAACAATTGGCCACCAAATTTTCCCGCCAAACTATAGATGCACCAGAAGTTCGAGAAGAGTTTAAGTCGTTCAGCGGCCTGGAAGAGACTATTTTTGATGAAAACCTAAAACTGGAACGGGAGGAGTTCAGGGAGGTGCTACAGCACGAACTGGTCGGGCAACCCGACGCCGTACAGGTCTTGTCCGATGCCGTCCATGTCATAAAGGCAAAACTGAACGACCGCTCCCGCCCAATGGCATCTTTTCTCTTCATCGGGCCGACCGGGGTCGGAAAAACACACGCCGCCAAATTGCTCTGCAAAAGCATACTCGGCAGCGAGGACCATTTGCTTCGCTTCGACATGAACGAATACATTGACGCCGGGGGCCTGCACCGCCTTATTGGGGACGCTTACAATCCCGAAGGGCAATTGACGGGCAAGGTGCGTTATCGGCCGTTCAGCGTCATTTTGCTGGATGAAATAGAAAAGGCGCACCCAAAAATCCACGACCTGCTTTTGCAAGTCCTCGACGATGCACGCCTTACCGATAGCATTGGCCGCACGGTTGATTTTTCCAATACCATTATTATTATGACCTCCAACCTGGGGGCGAGGGAAGTAGGCAGCCAATTGGGCTATGGCGCTGGGGAAAGGGACAGCGGCGCCGTTTACCGCAAGGCGGTGGAGAATTTTTTCCGCCCGGAATTGGTCAACCGCATCGAACGGATCACCATTTTTAACCCGCTAACTTTTGAACAAATACAGAAAATAGCCCAACTGCAAATCAGGGAACTGCTGCAAAGGGACGGCTTCGTAAGGCGCACCACCATCGTCAACGTGACCCCAAAAGCGCTGGAATGGGTGGCCCAACGTGGCTACGATGCCAAAATGGGCGGAAGGGCACTCAGGCGGCAAATAGAACGTGACCTGACCTTGCTTTCTGCCGAACAGCTTATCCGTACCACGACGGATACGCCCGTCATCCTGGATATATTTTTTGAAAATGACAGGCTTTTGCCACAAATAACCCCCGTGGATTTCGTGCAGCCATTGAGCGACAACTGGCTGCCGCCAATGCCCGATGAAAATTCCGTGGGCCGATATTTTTATCAATTGCTAAAAGGAATCGAACACATAGAAGAGCAGATCAGGAGCTACGAACACCGCAAACAAAAGAAAAGCCATTTGGTCAACGTGGAAAAAGAAGATTTGGACTGGAAGTATTATGGCTTCAAAGACCGGGTCGCCGACCTGAAAGAACAAATCCAATTCAAACAACTGCGCTACAAGGAGCGCCGCCTGCCCGCTGCCCCTGCCCTGCCCTTCCGTATGAAAAGGGTAAAACTGAACGTGCGGCGCAATTTTTCGGGCAGCCTGGAGAAAGGCGTGATGCGGGATCGGCTTTTTCAAAAAGAAGCCCTGCAAGAACTGCGGGAGGAATACCGGCACATGTCCCCTGAGTTCGACAGCTTCCAATCGGATTATCTGGTCAGCTTTTTCGATTTGGCTTTTTTGCAAACGATGCTGCACGGTTTTTTACAGGAAAAAACGGATCGCATCACTTTCCATTTTGAATCGGCAGTGACCAATGCGGGCAGCGAGGAAATTGAGATGTTGGTCAACCTGTATGGCGCTTTGCTCCAATCGCTTGATATTCAACATACTATCGCCGAGCATCAGCAGAGTATCACCGCAGAAGCACACAGCCTGTCCGTTTTGTTTGCAGGGGAGGAAGGCATCCATTTATTCTATGTAGCGCATGGAAACCCTGTACCCATCAGGATTACGCTCGAAAAAGAACATCCAGCCAGCAAAAGAAAACTAAAAGTGGTACGTGCCTACGACGGTGTGGAAACCCTCACCGACTTGCGCACTGACTATTCCAATGCCGGCAATATAACGCCGGACGAGTTCAAGCTTTTGCTGTATGGAGGTATGGTGGGCCGCCAGCATGAAGCGTGATGCTATAATGGTGCAATTTTCTTTTTTGAAAAAACCATCAATAGATTGCCATGTTATTTAGACGGAATCTACATTTGCGGCCAGAGAACCGCTGTTATATTGTTTGCTGTTCGCAGTTTGCTATTGGCTGGAGCTAAAAGCAATTTGCAACTGACAATACCATCCGTCTTTCAATATAAGTTGAGTGGCTGACGAACATTTTAGCCCCGGTTGATGAACTTAAAAATTATGGCTACCGTAAAATTCACCTTTGAAGATAAAAACATTGCCCCGGTGACAATCGAAAATGTGTCGACCGATACCTCCATTTTGGAAGTTACCGAAGAACACCACATCCACCTAAACCACAACTGCGGCGGGGTTTGTGCCTGCAGCACTTGCCACGTTTACATAGAAAGTGGCGAAGAATACCTGGAGGAAATCTCCGACAAGGAAATGGATTTCGTGGACCGGGCCATCAACCCAAGGCTGGAATCTCGCCTCGGCTGCCAGTGCGTCATCCTGGAAGACGAGGCCGTCATCGAGGTGCAAATCCCCGATCAATCCCGCATCATTGGACACGAACACTAATTGAATTGCTTCATTGTTTCATGGTTAGAAGCGCTATGTTCAAAACCATGAAACAATAAGTCAATGAAACAATCTCTTATGGCTTTTGAAGATTTTGACAATCATCCCATCGAATGGAGCGACCACGAAGACATCGCCATGAGACTGTATGAGCGCTTTGGCGACGATTTCGACGAGGGGAAAATATACCGCATCCGCTTTACCGATTTGTTGAATTGGATATTGGAAATCCCCAATTTTCAAGGCAAAAAGGAAAACAGCACTGAAGGCCACCTGGAACAAATTCAGGCCAAGTGGGTGTATGAGTGGAGGGATAATAATAGGTAGTTTTCAGTCCGCAGTTTGCAGCCCACAGTCATCAGTCTTCAGTCTTCAGTCCCCAGTCAAATTGGATGGAAATGTGGGACTATGGGTTGATGGGTTTTTAATTAAATTTGACTTTTTTACTCTGCCTTGCAAGTAAAATCAGAGCCATTTTTAACCAACTATCTACACATTATTTCAATGGACATTATTGACCGTTCGTATCCGCCTGACAATGAGGAAAATTTCCTTCCTGCCGCCAATGTCCTCGAACATTTTAGGGGCGTCCACACCTTCATTTTCGATGTGGACGGGGTGCTGACCAATGGCAATGTCCTTATTACAGAAAAAGGGGAATTGTTGCGTTCCATGTCCATGCGGGATGGGCTGGCGCTCAAATTGGCCGCACAAGAAGGATACAGAATAATGATCCTCACTTTTGGCAAGTCAACCGGCGTGATTGATCGGCTGCGTTCTTTGGGAATTAGCGACATTGTTTGGGGCATTGACAACAAACTGAAAGCCTACGAGGAATTCCTGGACGCCTATGAACTGGACGAAGATGGAATTCTTTATATGGGCGATGATCTGCCCGATTTTCATGTACTGAAACGGGTTGGCCTCCCTTGTTGCCCCCAAGATGCCGCTTCCGAAATTTTGGAAATCGTCAAATATATTTCACCCTTCAAAGGCGGCGAGGGCTGTGCCCGTGACGTGATTGAAAAAGTGATGAAACTGCACGGGGTGTGGAGGGCGTAGGTTGAAGGTGTTTGAGTGTTTGTGTGTTTGTGTGTTTACGAGGTATTGCAAACACATAAGCACATAAGCACAAAAACACCTCTCCACAAGATTTGTCAAAGAACGATTCCTTGTCATCCAATTTCAATGCAGACAGAGCTTCCATGCCTATTGGAATACTACGATTGCCCAATTTATTGATTGTCGCCCTTACCCAATATTTGCTGCAATATTTGGTACTGCTGCCAAACCTGCACCTGGTTGGCCTCCACGCCAGCCTCGACCATTGGCATTTTTTCCTATTCGTCTTCACTACCCTGCTCATCACCGCTGGCGGTTACATCATCAACGACATTTTGGATTACAAAATGGACTTGGTAAACAAACCACAAAAGGTGTTTATCAACGCATCTTTTACCCGGCGAAAAGCAATTTTACTTTATAGCACAATTGTGTGGGCAGGTTTTGCCATCGCATGGTATTTGGCCCTTTTTGTCAAACATCCAAACCTGGTTTTGATATATCCCACTGCTGTTTTGTTGCTCTGGCTTTATTCACATTCCTTCAAAAAAATGCCCCTCGTGGGCAACATCGTTGTGGCCCTGTTTTGTGCAGGCGTGGCAGGTATCGTGCTTTTTGCGGAAAGGAAAGCTTTTCAACAACTCTTTGCACAAGAGCCAGCAATGGCCCTCCGCATTTCCCTACTGTTTGGCGGGTATGTAGTTTTTGCATTTTATTCCACCTTATTGCGGGAAATCATCAAGGACATGGAAGATGTAGATGGCGACCGCACACAAGGACTGCGCACGATGCCAATTGCCTTTGGCTTTAAATTTTCCAAATGGGCTACGGCGTTTTTTGCCTTGTTGCTCGCTTTGATGCTGGTGCTGTTTTCAATTTGGCTGTTCGATGAAAAAGAATGGTTGGCATTGGTGTTTGCCTGTGGCGCTGTTATTTTGCCGCTGTTGTATATTGTTTTTTCGCTGCAAAAAGCTGAACAAAAAAAGGACTTTTCCCGATTGAGTTTGTTGTCAAAACTCGTCATGGCATCGGGGCTGGTGCTGTTGATATTGATTAGTATTTAGTGACGTGTGAATAATAAGCTGTTGCTTTCAGCGAGTGTATTTTTTCCGATGGCATCCCGATAGAAACCGGGAGGTGAAACAGGCGCATAACTTGTCCCGATTCTTCGGGAGCATCGCTACGTAACTGTTTCACCAACGCAGCAAGCGGGAAAAAGACGCCGCCCAAAGTGATAAGTTATTATTCACACGTCACTTAACTGACAAGCAGTTTGAATTTACCTCAATGGGCTAAAAAGGTGTCTTTTCCGCCCTGCGACAAGCAAATTTTTCAGCAATAGCGATGCTATTCCCTCAAATTCAAACAGCTTCTGAAAAATGAACGGACAGAAACATGGAAATTTTCAACAAAAAAATAATCCTCGCCTCCAAGTCGCCACGGCGCAGCCAATTGCTCAAAGAGGCGGGTTTTCAATTTGACATCCAGACGAAGGAAGTGGACGAAATTTACCCGGATGACATGCCAGCCGAGGAGGTGGCGCCCTATCTGGCCGAGTTGAAAGCGGAGGCGTGCAGGGAGTTTTTACATACAGCAGATGAAATTTTGCTGGCCTCGGATTGTGTGGTCATTTTGGATGGCAAAATCTACGGCAAACCTACCGATCTGGAAGACGCCAAGCGGGTTTTGAGGGATCTTTCTGGCCGGGCGCATACAGTGATGACAGGCGTTTGCCTTTTGTCCAATAGTAAAAAGAAGGTGTTTACCGCCACCTCAAATGTCCATTTTGACAGACTGAGCGAGGAAGAAATCAGCTTTTATTTGGAGAAATACAAACCCTACGACAAGGCGGGAAGCTACGCCATACAAGAGTGGATCGGCCTCTGCAAAATCTCAAAAATAGAGGGTACCTACTCCAACATTATGGGCCTTCCGATGGACGCTGTTTATAGGGAATTGCTGGAATTTTAGCGGCAAACGCTTCAGCCTGGCACTACCAAAACAGGTATTTGGGATTTGTGCAAAACATCTTCCCAAACGCTGCCGAACAACTTTTCAAAAATCTTTCCGTGGTTTTCTGCGCCCAACACGATCAGGTCGGCTTCCAGTTTGGCGGCTTCTTCCAGGATGGTCGCAGCCGTTGGGCCTTGAATCATCAACGGTTCAATTTCAATTCCATCTGCCTGGTATTTTGATGCAAGTGCCTGCAAATCACGGTGTTCCGTGCGCAAGGTATCGGCCCTGGAATCACGGATATATTGTGGACCCACTTCGTAGCCAACAAAATCCGGTTCCGGCGCTGCAATGTGTACCAACCATATTTTTGCCCCGAACTTTTCGGCCAGTTGTATGGCCTGGGAAATCATTTTTTCGGTCAGGTTGGAAAAATCTATGGCAACAAGAATGTTTTTCATGGTGTTGTAAATTGTTGAAAACCAAGGGTTATTTGATTTTTTTCCCAAAAACCATTGCACGTATTTTACCCCATTTGGCCTTCATTTTAAATGAGCTTTGTCAATTGGTTTTAGGATAAAAATCAGGCCCGTGCGAAAGCCTGGCCGACACTTTTGCGGCTGTTTGTTGATAGAAAAAATTCAAGAAGTACATGTTCAAAAAGGAAATCAAAACAAGAGAAGATATTGGCTTTTTGGTGCGGACATTTTATGACGCCGTGCGAAAGGACGAAACGTTGGGGCCAATCTTCAACGGCATGATCAGCGATTGGGAGCCACACCTGGAAAAACTGACGGATTTCTGGGAAGGGAACCTGTTGTTTTTTGTCAAAACAAAATTCACGGGCGACCCAAAAACAGCGCACCAGCGGGTGGACGAATGGATGGGAAACAGATTAACGATGGAGCATTTTGGCAAATGGATCAACCTTTGGATCGCCACTATTGACGAGCATTTTGAGGGAGAAACAGCGCAAATCGCCAAAAACCAGGCGAGGAAAATGGCCACCTTTTTTTATTTGAAAATTTTTGAAAACAGGCCATTAAAAACCAAATAAGGGCATGGCTGTTTCACCCCCAAAAATTAATCCATGCACCAGTTAAGAACTGTTCAAAAACTGCCCGTCTCCCTCAAAGAAGCCTGGGATTTTTTCTCCTCTCCAAAAAATCTCGCCCTCATCACCCCGGAAGCGTTGAACCTGGTGCCGACCTGCGATTTGCCGGACAAAATGTACCCCGGGGTTTTCATCGAATATACCGTGCGCCCGCTCCTGGGCATCCCCATGAAATGGGTCACGGAAATAACCCATATCAAAGACATGGAATATTTTGTGGACGAGCAGCGGCTGGGGCCTTATCAGATCTGGCACCATCAGCACCATTTCAAGGCCATTCCTGGCGGCGTGGAAATGACGGATATTGTGGATTACCGATTGCCATTTGGGCCTATCGGGATTTTAATGGAAAAATGGATGGTGGGAAAGGCTGTGCGGGAGATATTTGAATTTAGGGAAAAACGGCTGGTGGAAGTGTTCGGCGATGGGACGATGAAGCATTAATTCCAATTGTTGCATTGATAAACGCCGTGGAGGTTTTGAACCTCCCCGACGTTGGAAACAATGAAACCATGATGCAATTGTTGCATTGATAAACGTCGGGGAGGTTTTGAACCTCCCCGACGTTGGAAACAAGGAAACCATGAAACAATACACCCCTAATGTGTCCGCTTTTTCGCCTGTGGTTCCAACATGTTCTTTTTCTTGAAAAGCCTGAATTTGGATTTGTCTTTTGATTTGTTGAGTTTATTTTGCTTCCTCTCAAGCCTTTTTTCTTTCCTTTCCATTTTAGGCTTTTTCAAATGCTCTTTAAAGGTCTCGAACTTTTTATCAAAATCAAGCCCGTACTTGTCGGTCAGGTTCACGGAAACGGTCAGGCCTCCGAAAAAATACCAGTCTTTATTGGTGGGGTCGCCCCTTTGTGTGCCGACGGGGTTTTCGCCAAATTGGCCCGTCACCTCTGGGGTCCGGTAAGCCAGGGAGGCAGCAGTGGGGGAAGATTGACGCATATGCAGCACATCTGCATATTCCGAACTTACGTCGTCGAAGTAATCGCTAAAGGTTTTTCTGGCCCCGATTTCCAGGCCGAAATTGATTTTATAAGAAAGGTTAAACTTCATGCCGAGGCCAAAAGGCACGGCCATCGAGTAACGGCTGTATTTTTTCCCTTCCGTTTTTTGTGGCTGAAGGTCGTACCAGGCCCCCCGCATTTCAGCTTGCGGATTGAAATGCGCCAAAGCAAAGCCAGCAAAAAAGTAAGGCACACCTGTTTGGTTTGCCCGGATGTTGTAGGGCGAAAAATTGACCTCGCCGGTCAGCCCCAGTTCCAGCACGTCCGAACGGAAACTCAGGTTGCGCATACGAATGGTTTCCGATTTGGAGAATTCGTCGCTGCCCTTGATGCTGCCCTTGGTCAGCGAACCTTTGACGGAAAGGTATTTTGTGGCGTTGTACCTGCCAAAAATCCCGATCATCAAACCATAACCTTTGGAGGAAAATTTAAACTCGCTCAACTCTCCGGTATAATTGGCAACTCCGGTGTAAATGCCAGCCTCGTAATATTGAGCTTGAAGGGAAAATGCCATCAGCAGGATGGCGAGGGGTAGTAGTTTCGGCCTCATAATTAGTAACTCATTTGGAAATCAATTATGTAAAAATCCCTGTAAAAGGATGATATACACATAGAAATTATACAAATAAGAAGCCAAAAATGAGTTTTATTAAAAAATGATGAACTATGAAAGATGAAAGATGAACGCTTGGGGCAATTTTTTTAGAGCTTGTTTGGGCTCTTAGTGTGGGAAAACCTGTAGGGCCATTTCCATCCCTTTTTGAAATTCTTCCCAAACGATGCCTGTTTCCACTTGCCTGTTTTTAAAAAAATGAACCATGTTTTCGGTGGGCATGTTGCCGGTGAGGTCGTCTTTGGCCATCGGGCATCCGCCAAAACCCTTGATGGCCCCATCGAAGCGGGTGCAGCCGTTTTCCCAGGCGGCCTGGATTTTTTCCTTCCAATTGTGCGGCTCGGTGTGCAGATGGGCACCAATTTCAATGCCTTTCGGCTGATAATAAGGGATGAGGTTGGAGAACAAATAGCTGATGCTATCTGGATTTGATACGCCGATAGTATCCGATAACTGCAAAATACGAATGCCCATCTCGGTCAGACGATCCACCCATTTCACCACGATCTCGGCATTCCAGGCATCGCCGTAGGGATTGCCGAAACCCATACTGATATACACCACCATTTCCTTTGCGTTATTTTGGCAAATATCCTGGATGGCCTGCACCCGTTCGAGCGATTCTTCAATAGTGGCGTTGGTGTTCCTTATTTGAAAGGTCTCGGAAATGGAAAATGGATAGCCCAGGTAGCGTATTTCCCCAAATTGGCTGGCATCTTCTGCGCCACGTTGGTTGGCTACGATAGCCAGCAGTTTCGGGCTGTTTGTTGGTAAGTCCAACTGAGCCAGCACCTCGGCTGTGTCCCGCATTTGTGGAATGGCCTTGGGCGAAACAAAACTTCCAAAATCAATGGTGTCGAAGCCAGCTTTCAGCAATTGGTTGATGTAGGCGGCTTTGGTTTCCGTTGGGATGAAATCTTTCAGCCCTTGCATAGCATCACGGGGGCACTCGATGAGTTTAATCATGCTTCGGTCAGGTTTGGTTAGGCATGGCAAAGGTACGTACAAGTGCTTTGGTTGGTTTTGTGCTTTTTGAACAAAAACAGTATTGACCAACAATTTTTCATTATGCCTACAAGGTCAGTAATTTTACCGCATCAATTAACAACTATGAAAAAAGCGGTTTGGACTTCCATCGGATTTTTGCTCTTCATCATCGGCTTCGTGGCACTGGTGCTCAGTGTGGTTGGAGTGCAGCTTTCCTATCTCACCTGGATTGATAGCTGGGGCGGCCTGCCTGGTTTCATTATCCGCCTGCTGATGATCATTGGCGGGATTGTCATCGTTTATTTGACCGTTACGGATTGGCGGAGCGAGGAAAACTGAGCCGTTTCAATCATTTTTTCCTTCATTTTCTTCCTTTTCCGAGTTTCCTTCTTTTAACCAGCTATTGTTCTCCCGGTTGCTGTCCACCAAACGCATGGAAGCATCAATTTCGATTTTATCTATCTGCCGGATACTTTCGGGAACCACCAATTGGTAGATTGGGTGTGCCCAGCGCCAATCGGGCAGCAGGGTGTATTTTGCATTGCCAAATTCGCTCGGCTTCGCACCCCGCATAATGTCCAAGGGAATATTGAAAATTTCCCGGTCGCCATTTTTATATAAAACCGTCACATCAAGCGGCATGGGCATCAAGCCGTTGCAGGTCAGAGAAACTTTGGTTTCCTTCCTGTTCAATTTTTCAACCGACTCCACTGCGTAGTCCACCGTTTTGGTGGTATAGACAAAATATTCCTTGAACCAGTCCAGCTCAAGCCCCGATTCCTTTTCCATGATGCGGATGAAATCGTTGGGATTGGGGTGCTTATATTTCCAGGTATCGAAATAACGCAGCATCGCCCGGTCAAAGCTAGGTTTGCCCATGATATATTGTAATTGGGTCAAAAAAACATGGCCTTTCACGTAGGCTCCAACCCCATAAGCCGCATTAGTGGTAAAATGGTCGGCATGGGTGCTGAGCGGTTCTTCCCTGCCCGATTGGTTGAAGCCAATCAAGCTCTCGTTGGCGCTGGCATGAGGATTTTTCTCCGGCTCGCCGCCCAGCAGTTTTTTTTGTTTCAAAAAATTCTCCACCTCCGACGTGGCGTATTCCGTGAAGCCCTCGTCCATCCAGCCGTACAGGCTTTCGTTGGTTCCCAAAATGCCATAGTACCAGGCATGGACCATCTCATGGATGAAGGTGCCAAGCCCTGCCCTGCCCGCCAGCAGAGTGGCCATCGGGTATTCCATGCCGCCGTCACCGCCCTCGATGAAGGCGTAAGATGCATAAGGGTATTGGCCAAAATGAGCATTCATGTAATCAAACACCGCATCCATGACATCGGGTGCCCGCTCCCAAGTTTTGCGCAATTCCTCCTTGTCTTCATATAAAAAGTGCATGACCAGGCCGTCCTTGCGCTGCTTCACTACATGCTTGTAATCAGGATCGGCAGTCCACATAAAATCATGGACGTTTTTTGCCTCCCATTTCCAGGTCAGTTTTTCGCCAGCCCCCCAGCGGACTGCTGTTCCGGCGGGTTCGTAGCCATAGCCAATTTCGCCGCCGTTTTGCAGGACGCCACTGGCACCGAGCAGGTATTTTTTATCAATGGAAATATTCACCACAAAATCGCCCCATACGCCGTAAAATTCACGCCCCACGTAGGGATTGGCGTGCCAGCCCTGGTAGTCGTATTCACATAGCTTGGGGTACCATTGCGCCATCGAATAGGCGATGCCATCCTTGTTGTCACGACCAGAGCGACGGATTTGGATAGGCACCTGTGAAGTAAAATCCATCAGCAATGTAACCTCGGATTTCGGCAAAATCGGCTGCGGCAATTGTACCTCCAAAATGGTCTCGTTCACCTCGTACTGGCAAGGCTTACCGTTCAGCGACAGGGAATTGACCTTGTGCCAACCCATTTCCTCGGCGCTTAGTTTTGGGATGCGGCCTTTCACCCGTGGGTCAGGGTCTGGCAATACCTGGTTGCGCAGGTCCATGTTGCTGCCCGGTTGAAAGGCATTAAAATACAGGTGGTAAAAAATTCGGTGGAGGGTATCGGGCGAGTTGTTGAAATATCGAAGCTGCTGCTTGCCCTTGAACTGGTGGGTTTTTACATCAAAATCAATGTCCATCACATATTCTACCCGCTGCTGCCAGCGGTCAGCCTGGGCATGGATGTTTAAAACGAAGAGTGCGAAAACGGAAACAACAAGAATTTTTTTGGCCATCAGAAAACAGGTGGTTTAAGTTTATAGGTTGATAATGGTTTATTGGGTTTATCTTCCTTTTATCAAGCTAATAATTTTTCAAAGAGCGGCAAAAATAGAAAAAGCTGCACAGTAGCAATGCCGGGTGGCTATCCGAAACAACCGATCGGCCAAGACAAGGGTTATCGAATAAGCTTCGAAATCATTGAGTAAAAACGTAGTGAGCCAGTAAAAAGCAGCTCCAGAATTTCTGAAACCAGTAAAAGATTTTCTTTATTTTTGACAGTGAATAAAGCGTACATGCCTGGTTAACACAAAATGTAGCCTTTATTGCTGCTTAAAATATGGATATTTTTTACAAAAGACTCATACTTTTTAAAAAGGATAAAATAATGAAAAACCACTTATTGGCAATTTCCATTTTCGCACTAAGCTTAATTACATTTTGCATTCAAAAAGCCAACTCACAAACATCCGATGTTGAAGTTTGGAAACTTGGATGGCGGATGATAGCAAATTCGATGGAAGAAAATTATGAGATGGCGTCATTGCAATTTGATTCCCTGCTTAACCAAACTGGCGAGATGGAGAAAATATTCCTTGTGAAAGGGCTGGAAGTGAAATCAAAATTGAATGAAAATGAAACAATTCTTGAAATACTAAATACCCAGGATGAAGCAACACTCAGTGAAATATGCACGAAACAATTTTTAGCAAATATGAAACCATGCATGGGCCTACCGGATGAAAAGATTGAGCAAAAAAAACTTCAAATAGAATTGATCAAAATGTACGTTGACGATCAGGCTGCTCGGGGGAATATGAAGGAAGATCTTATTTTGAAATACAATTTAGACACATCGCAGATAACAAAAAATGGATCTATTGGTGTTGGTGAGCATAATAGAAACAGATTGAAAGAGATAGTTGAAGAGTATGGTTTTCCCAACAGAAAGTTAGTAGGCAAGGATGCAATGTTCGGAATATTTATCATGATCCAACATGCCGACAGTGATCAAGAATGGCAAAAATCTCAGCTCAAAAATATTGAGGCAGCAGTTAAAAATGGTGATTTGGATGGACAGAGTTACGCTTATTTATATGACAGAATTAAAATAAATGGCGGAGAGAAACAACTATATGGAACCCAATTTGCAAAGGTTGATCCAATCAATAAAATTGTTGAATTGGCCGAAACAGAAGATATTGAAAACCTGGACAACCGTAGAAAGGAATTTGGGATGATGCCCATTGAAATGTATAAGCAATTTGTGCTTAAAAACTTATAATTAGAATTGAATAAGTCATAGTCAAATTTCGGAAGACCTTTTCCAATAAATACAACACAAGATAAGCCAGCACTATAAATTTGCCAATTATGTCAAAAAAGAATAAAACAACCGAAACTGAAATCAATGTGATTGATTTTATCAACGCTTATGTGGACAATGACCAAAAGAAGGCTGATAGTTTTCGATTAATTGAACTGATGCGGGAATGGTCGGGGTTTGAACCCAAAATGTGGGGACCCACCATCATCGGGTTTGGCAGCTACCATTACAAATATGCCAGTGGTCATGAAGGCGATGCACCGCTCATTGGTTTTTCGCCACGAAAAGCTGAATTTTCGCTTTATGTATTTTCCCCAACCGAAGAAAACAAACTTTTATTGGACAACTTGGGCAAATTCAAAATGGGGAAAGCCTGTATTTACATTAAACGGCTCTCCGATATCAACATCCCAGCCCTTGAAAAGATCTGTAAAGCAACCATTTCCTACCTCAACGAACACCATGAATGTGCTTGCAGGGAGCAATAGAAACCCATTCTATCCATAGATTTTAGTCCTCTTCAGAAAAAAAATTCCAAAAAAATTTGCGTAGCCAAATAACTACATTTACATTTGTAGCCAAATAACTACGCAATGAATTTAAGACGTGATGTTTTTCAAGCCATCGCTGACCCGACCAGAAGAGCTATCCTCGTGTTGGTGGCTACGCAGTCTATGACGGCGGGGGCCATTGCCTCCAACTTTGACACGGCCAGGCCGACCGTTTCCAAGCACCTACAAATATTGACCGAGTGCGAGTTGCTGCAACAAGAGCAACAAGGCAGGGAGGTTTATTATCACCTTAATGCGCTGAAAATGAAGGAAATAGCCGACTTTATTGAGCCTTTCCGCAGCATGTGGGATGAGCGTTTCAATTCCTTGGAAGCCGTTATGAAAAACTACCAATCAAAGCAGTAAGACAACATGAATCAAAAAACAAAGATCCAAGCCGAAGCGGGCAAACAGGAATTGCTGATTACCAGGGAGTTTGATTTGCCTTTGGAACTGCTCTTTAAAGCCTACACTGAGCCTGACCTCGTGGCGCAATGGATGGGAACAAAAGTGCTCAAATTGGAAAACAAAAAACACGGCGGCTACCAGTTTGAAACCACCGACCCAAAAGGCAATAAACATAGGTTCAATGGCACCATCCACGACTTTGTGTTAGACCATAAAATTACCCGCACATTTGAAATGGAGAATACGCCTTTTCCCGTGCAATTGGAGTTCCTGGAATTTGAAAGTATTTCAGAAAATACCAGCAAACTCACTATGCAAATCGTGTATAAATCAGTAAAATATCGGGATCAAATGCTGCAATTGCCCTTTGCCCAAGGAATTAATATGGCACATAACCGCTTGGAGGAAATTGCAAATAAAATAAAATAACAATTAATGGCAAAAAGAAATAAAATCATCTATTGGGTTGCTACCGTTTGGCTGGCATTGGGCATGGTATCCACTGGAATAGTGCAACTAATCAGGCTGGAAGAAGAGGTGGACATGATGCAGCGATTGGGCTATCCTATCTATTTTTTGACGATAATAGGTGTTTGGAAAATATTGGGAACAATTACAGTACTTGTTCCGAAAATACCATTAATCAAGGAATGGGCCTATGCGGGCTTTTTCTTCACCATATCGGGCGCTATATTATCTCATATAATAGTTGGGGATAGTGCCAAAGAATTGTTTGGCCCAACGCTGTTGCTAATCTTGACGATAGTATCGTGGTATTTCAGGCCAGAAACCAGAAAAATCATTTCAATTAATCTATAAAACAACTACAATATGGACAACAATAAGGAATTATCAACCACTCAAAGGGACGAATTATTCAAGGTTTTGAAAACCCGTTTTGAAAAGAATAAAAACCGCCATGAAGGGCTGGATTGGGCTGATATTGAGGCAAAATTGAAGGAAAATCCGGAAAAACTCTGGTCACTTTCCATCATGGAAGAAACAGGTGGCGAGCCAGATGTAGTGGGTTTTGACGATAAAACTGGCGAATATATTTTCTATGATTGTTCAGCAGAAAGCCCAAAGGGCCGCCGCAGCCTCTGCTACGACCGTGCCGCTTGGGAAGCAAGAAAGGAATTCAAACCATCCGACAATGCGATGGATGTGGCAGCATCAATGGGCATCGAAATGTTGACGGAAGCAGAATACAGGCGCTTGCAGCTATTGGGAAAATTTGATCTGAAAACTTCAAGTTGGGTAAAAACACCCGACAATATCAGAAAGCTTGGCGGTGCCATCTTTTGCGACCGCCGCTACGATCACGTTTTTACCTACCACAATGGCGCAGAATCCTATTATGCGGCGAGGGGGTTCCGAGGGGTATTGAAGGTCTGAGTTGCTATACTATCTTATCCAGTAGCAAACATCCAATCAGCCCTACCACAGATACAATCGTTTCCATCACCGTCCAGGATTTCAGCGTTTGGATGATGCTGAGGTTGAAATATTCTTTGAACAGCCAAAATCCCGTGTCGTTGACTTGGGAGCAGGTCAGGCTGCCAGCCCCCGTTGCCAGCACGAGCAGTTCGGGGTTGACATGGCCTGCAGCTACCAGCGGCTGGATAATGCCCGCCGCAGTCAGTGCCGCTACTGTGGCAGAACCTATGGCAATGCGCAAGGCCGCCGCAGTGCACCAGGCTAAAACAAGTGGCGACAGGCTCACATTTTTCATCAAATCCACGATGTAGTCACTTGTGCCACTGGCCACGAGCACTTCTTTGAAAGCCCCGCCTCCTGCGATGATCAACATGATAATGGCAATGGGTTTTACAGATTCTGACAAATCGTTCATGACCATGCCGAGCGACCTTCCCGATCTCATGCCCAAGGTCCAAACTGCGACCAAAACTGCAATCAATAAGGAAATGATGGGATCGCCAATGAATTGAAGAAATTGGTTGAAGCCATTTTCAGCGGAAATGGTCAGCTTGGCAACCGCTGCTATTCCCATCAATAGGACTGGGATGAGCGCCGTCAATACCGATACGCCAAAGGAAGGGAGGCGGCGACCTTCCAGCGATTCCCTTTTAAACAACTTATCGGGCCAAGGTGTATGGAAGTTTTTAAATGTTTTACCAAAAACAACCCCCGCTAAAATGACGGTAGGAATGGCCAGGGCAAGACCATATAATAAGGTCAATTGCATATCCGCCCCATAAAACTCAACTATTGTAGTGGGAGCAGGGTGCGGTGGCAGGAATCCATGCGTCACCGACAATGCTGAAATAATAGGAATCGCCACGTAAAGGATGGGGAGTTTTGTCTCATTGGCCACTGCAAAAATGATGGGGATGACGACCAAAAAAGCCACAGAATAAAACATCGGCACACCTACGATGAAACCCGTCAGTACCATTGCCCAGGGCAACTGACGCAAGCCAAAAGAACCGATCAATTTTTGAGAAATAACATGGGCGGCACCACTTTCCGCAATCAAACCGCCCAACATAGCACCCAAACCGAGTATGAGCGCCAAACTTCCCAGCGTCCCCCTTACCCCTTTCTGCACGGCATCCAAGGCCGCCATCGGTGCCATGCCAACACCCATCCCCACGCCCAATGAAACCAATATGAGCGCAATAAATGCATTGACCCGCATGGCCAAAATAAGAAATAGAAGGATGGCAATACCTATGGAGATAACAACGAGTGGCATAGTGGCTTTTCATTTTTTTGTGAAACGAGGCTCCAATGTAATAAAGCCAAGACAAAGCTGCTAATCTCACGTTCATATAGCTCGCTCTGCCAAGTTTTCCCGATGTTCGGGACAAGTCGTTCATGGGGTTTGGGGCGGTGCAAGCCGCCCCCACCCCCCCTGACTTGTCCCGTACATCGGGAAAACTTGGCGACGTGAGGTATAACAAGATTCATCGAGGAAAATATTGACCCATATTGACCAAAATCAAGCGGGACAAATGACAGCCATCATTTGATGTGAAATATAGATGTATGCAATTTTCGTAAAATCGAATAGCCAATTATCATTCAAAAACAATCGCCATGAAAAAGCTCATTTTTCCCATTGTTTCGCTGGGCATTTTACTGATTGCCCTTACGTTAAAGGCGCAAAGCGAAAAAGAACTACTGGCCCAATTGCTGGATGAAGCGCAAGGCAGCATCGAGGCCCTTGCACTCTATCCTGTTGACACACGTACCGCTATTTTGGAAGCATCAAAATACCCGGAAGCTTTGATTAAATTGGAAAGCGTACAATCGAAAACCAGCGAATCCTTTCGCAACCTGATGGACAGCTATCCGAAGGAAACGCAAAAAATGATCTGGGATCTTACCCGTTATCCAGGTTTG
Organism: Saprospiraceae bacterium; assembly: GCA_041741095.1. Taxonomy (GTDB): domain Bacteria; phylum Bacteroidota; class Bacteroidia; order Chitinophagales; family Saprospiraceae; genus UBA6168. Next base: position 7,954 of record JBGSKQ010000084.1, on the reverse strand, counting down.
GTGGCAATACTGGCCAATAATCCTGGCCAAGACCCCCAAAACCTGTTGGATGATTTTCCCGCCGTCATCCACCAGCGGGCAGTGGATGCCTACTACAAATACCCAAGCCTGCTGTCCGAAATAGACTACCTGAACCGTGAATGGGACCATACATTTAATAAACTGATTGACAACTACCCTTTGGTAATGAAGGACGCCTTTCGTGAACTGGTTGATTTACCAGAGGTGCTGACTATCCTGACAGAAAATATCCGCATGACGATTTTGGTGGGCGACCTCTACCGGAACCACCCCATCTGGTTGCTACAACAAATGGACTCGCTCAACCTGGCCATCGCCCGTGAAAAGGCGAAAGAAACTGCCGATTGGAAGCAAAGCCTGGAAAACGATCCACAAGCTAGGAATGAATTCACCGCATCCGCCACTGCATTTGCTTCTGAATATGGATATGACGACGACTACTACGCCTACGACGACGACACCTACGGCTATTATTCGGAAGACCGAGTGGAGGTAGTGGAACACCATTATTACCACCATTATCCCTATTGGTTTGGCTACCCAAGCTGGTACATGTACCCCCGCTGGCGGCCTTATCCTTATTGGTACGACTGGGGATTTTACTGGGGACCGAGCCATGCCATTATTGTGATCGATCTGCCGTCGTTCTATTTTACCAACTGGTATTTTTATTATCCTAACCATCATCATCATTATCCGCATCTGTCCTCCCATTTGGTCAACCACTATTATGGACACAGGACTTCCAGCAACAGCGTGACGGTTGGCGTGGAAAATTGGCAGGGCCGCAATAGGGAAGTAGTGACAACCGATTGGTTGGAAAGTGCCAGGAGCCAGCCGGATAGGTTCAGGGAATTTGGCCAATTTGAAGAGGCCAGGCAAAAATACAACCGCAGCCATGCCGATAAACCTTTGACGCAAGGTGAATATTTGGACAAAAACCAGAAAAAGTATAAAACCCTGACCAGGAATGTTTTAAGCGAAAAACCTGCCGTTCAGGCAGAGCGCAGCCGAATGGAGCCTACTGTAAAAAGGGAAACTGAGCCTTCGGTAAGGCCGCCCGAAAAGAAAGAACCTACCCGCAAAATAGAACCATCTGAAAAACCAAAAACGGATATTCAAAAACCAAAGACCGAACCCCGGCAGAAAACAGAACCGAAGGCGATTCCCAAAGTGGACAAAGGGAGCGAATATCACCGCAACACTTGGGAGAAATCCGCACCGAAGGTAGAGCGCAAGGAAACAGCACCGGCCAAACCCAAAACGACTGCACCAAAGCCATCCACCAAAAAAACGGCCCCGGCTCCAAAGCCCAATACCAGCAAAAAAGGTAGCAGGAACGTGGGCTAATAGCCAAATAATAGCTCAGGCCTTAATATTCCAAAGGGGATATTTTGAATCAATCCTTTGATTATCAACTATTTAAAACCGTAGATTAAATTTTTGATAAAAGTCAACAAGGCCAATTGACGAATGTCATCCATTGGAGTTTGCGCTTGAGATATTTTTGCCACTAGAGAAAAAGTTCTTTCACAGGATTTGACATAACCCAGGATTCAAAGGGATGGCAGTGTGATTGGAAAATGAGAACTCCCCAATAATGAAGGGCAAAGTTGATTGATTTGGTTTCCCCAAGGCAGTGTTTGCCATCAGCTTGCCCCCTCCTTTCTGGCCAAGTGTGCCCGATCTTTGTTTTCCAATTTTTGTTTTCCAGCCCTCTGCCACCGCTTTCTTCCTGTACAAATAGTTATTGCCATGTCGCTCATCAAATGGAGAAACCGCAATGACCTCATGCCAGCCTTTCCAAACTGGGTTGACAATTTCTTCAGGGATGACGACTTCTTCGCAAACAGGTGGACCCGTGAATTGACCGTTCCGGCTGTCAATGTCATGGAAACGGACACTGCCTTCGATTTGGAAGTAGCCGCCCCAGGCATGAAGAAAGAAGACTTCAAACTGGAAGTCAAGGAAGGCATGCTTTACATCAGTGCAGCAACGAAAATGGAAAAAGAAGAGAAGGATGACAACTACACCCGCAAGGAATTTAGTTACTCGACCTTCGAACGTTCCTTCTGGCTGCCGGAAAATGTTAAATCCGACAACATAAAAGCTGCTTACAAGGATGGCATCTTGACAATCACCCTCCCGAAAGTGAAGGTGGAGAAAAAAGAGCCAGCCAAAATGATCAAAATCGTTTAGCCCTATGCCCCATCCGGGCCGCCCAAAATTTATCCCAATACCGCCCACGTGCGGCCCGGATCCAAATTAGGGATGAAGAACTCATTCTTCAATGTGAGAGGTGTATCACGGAAGCCATCGCAGTTGGTGGCTTCTTTTTTTTTGTCCGGAATTAAGCCAACACTTTTTGAATAGCAGAAAGGAGGGCATCTATGGAAAAAGGCTTGGTAAGATAGGCATGGGCACCCGATAACCTGCCCTTTTCAATATCTTCTTTTTGGGCGCTGGCAGTCAGGAAAATAAAGGGGATATTTTTGGTAGCCTCAGTGGAGCGGATGTTTTCTAAAACATCATAGCCATTTATCCCTGGCATTTGAATATCGGAAATGACCAGGTCTGGTTGGTGCTGCATGACCATTTTGAGACCCTGCTCACCACAATTCGCCCCTAAGACGTTAAAACCTTCCAAGGTCAAAATCTCGGTCGTATTATCCAGGATTTCGGTATTGTCTTCTATTAACAGGATCGTTTTCTTCATTTTTGGGCATGTCATTTTTACAAGTCCGGCCAAAAATAGAAAATGCCCTTGCTTAAAAAAAAGCAAGGGCATCATTTCCCATTGTTATATTGAAAATTAATTGGAATATTTTTCCAAAACGCCCAGCAACTGTTGCCCAGAAATCATGCCCACGTTGCGCCATTCTTCCTTTCCTTGTTTGAACAAGACAAAGGTCGGTACACCGCTGATGCCCATATTTGAAGCAAACTGCTGGTTTTGGTCTATGTCTATTTTGACGATGGTGGCTTTTTCGCCGATTTTCTTTTTAACGTCTTCCAGCACTGGGGCCATCATGCGGCAGGGGCCGCACCAGGTAGCGGTAAAGTCCACCAATACTGGTTTTTCACTTTCAATGAGGTCTTTAAAACTGACTTTGGTTGACATAAGGCTGTATTTAAGTATTTGGCTATTTCCTCGAAACGCCCTTTTCAAAGGGATGTTCAGTGAAAAAGCCAGGTGTATGAATAAATGCGCTCCCAAAAAAAGGGCACCCGCAAGGGGATGCCCTTAGTAAAAACTTAAAATCACCCGAAATATGAATTCTTAGAAAACCATTCAATTCATAGTGCAAAGATGCCCTTTCCAACTTGATGGTTCCGTGAGATTTGTCACCCCAGTGGCTATTTAATGTCATTCCAAGCCCGTTGATAAAATTCACCGCCCCCCATGACGAAGCTCACCCAGCCCCCTCGCACAGGTTGTTAAATTTGGTAATATCCAAATGTGCTGGGTACGTGCAGCCGGAATCCATTCGGCATTCGTGAAAACAAGGCGGAAGGCTTTTGGCCATCGGCCCGGCACAGCTCACCATTAAATTTACTGCCATGTCTCTTCAAACTGAAATGATGGAAATCGGGAAAGAAAGGCTAACACAGATGAAGGTATTCCTGGAAGACCTACAGGTGCAAATGGCTTTGGGCAAGGCAGAAGCCAAGGAAACTTTTGACCGTGAACGCAAAAACGTGTCCGAGTACGTAAGGGATTTAAAAACCCAGGCCAAAAAAACAGAAAACAACGGCAAGGATTCCCGCCTGGTTCTTAAGGAAAAAATAGCTGCCTTCAAAGTACAGATCGCTAAAGACGAACCGGCCTCCATTCGGTCTTACGACCAATGGAAAAAGGCAACATTGAAAGCAGTTTACGAACTGGAACTCGCTATAAAAGAAGGCTATTCCAGCATTGGATTTTACATGCAGACAAAACTGGATGCTTTCAAACCCAAGCTCGATGCATTCCGTATCGAACTGGCCCTGGGCGATTTTGAAAAATTCAAGGACCTGGAAGTCCTGATGGATGGCCTGAACAGCCGCTTAGAGGAGATGGAGCTGAAGCTGGGCAAGGAGGAAAAAGCCAGTGAAAAGATTGACATTTTCGCCGAAGAGATGAACCAGTCTTTTGACCACATGAAAAAGGCTTTCGGCGAATTGTTTTCATAGCCCATGACAAAGGCAGCCACCACATCGAAAACTACCCTATGGGGCCGTTATGAAAAAGTCATAATGGTTTTGATAAAATATGGGTTCGCCGATGTGGTGGCACATCCTCCTTTCAGCCGTTTTTTGTCGGGTTTGGGCAAGTTTATCCCGAAGCACGATGGCAATCCTGTCACCCAATACTCCAAATTCGAAAGGATAAGGATGGTATGCGAAGATCTGGGCACCACCTTTATCAAGTTTGCCCAAATCGCCAGCAACCGTCCAGATCTTTTGCCTGATGACCTGATCAAGGAGCTTGAAAAATTCCAGGATCACGCCATCCCGATTCCAGAGGACAACATCCGCCCCGTTTTGGAAAATGAATTGGGAGAAGGGTATGAAAAGTTGTTTGAACACATTGATTATAACCCTATTGCGTCGGCATCCATCGCACAGGTACACCGGGCCAGGCTGCTTGGCGGCGAGGAGGTGGTGCTGAAAATACAAAGGCCCGGCATCCAGGATACGGTCGAGTTGGACATTAACATCCTGATGCGTCTGGCGAAATTGATCGAAAACAAGTTCCCGCAATACGCTTCCTACCAGCCCACCGAGTTGGTAAAGATGTTTGAAAAAAGCATCTTAAAAGAAATGGACTTCACCGTCGAGGCGGGCAACATGAAGCGTTTTGGGCTGCATTTCAAGGGCAATGACCTCATTTATGTTCCAACGGTTTATCCTGAATTTTCTACAGATAAGGTGCTTTGCATGGAGTTCATTGACGGCATCAAATGCACCAATCTGACAGAATTGGAAACCATCGGCCTCAGTGGGAAGGAACTGGCACTGACGGGCATCAACCTTTATTTTGAGCAGGTTTTTGAGTATGGTTTTTTTCACGCCGACCCCCACCCAGGAAACATTTTTGTCAAAAGGGACAAAAGGATTTGCTTCATTGATTACGGCATGATGGGCACCGTCGTGGAAAGCGACAAGCGCCTGTTGGCCGACCTGCTGTTGGCAGTTCACGACCAAGATGTACACGGTTTGAAGCAAGCCTTGCTCCGCTTCTCCTGGGATGACGACAATATCAATGAAAAGAACCTGGAATACGACATCATTGAATTTTTTCAAAACTACCAACACATTGGCCTGGAAGAGATTGACACCAACGAGGTCATGGCCGCACTCAACTCACTCTTTTTTGACTATAAAATAAAAGTGCCGAGCAACCTGCTTTTATTGTTGAAAGCCTTAGTCATCATTGAGGGCGTGGGGCTGATGCTCGATCCGCAGTACGACATTGTCCAAAACATACAGCCTTATGTGCATCGGCTTTTGGAAAAAAAATATTCTCCAAAAGTGATGTCAAAATGGGCTTTGCGTTCTTTTGGCGAGTTCACAAAACTGGCCACTTCCCTGCCCGAAGATGCCCAGGATGTCATCAAAAAAATAAAAAAGGGCAAACTGCATATTGAGTTCGAGCACAAAGGACTGGAAGGGCTGAACGACATGCTGGGCGTGTTGTCGAAGCGGATTGCCTTTTCCATCATCGTTGGTTCTATGATATTGGGTTCTTCCCTCTTGGTCATGGCTGATATCCCGCCTTACTACAAGGGAATCCCCGCACTGGGTTTTTTTGGTTTTTTACTGGCTGGCTTTATGGGATTAAGACTATTGATTTCTATGCTGAAACACGGTAAGTTTTGAGGTCGCAACAATAGCCCTCCACCTTGCCGCACCCGACCTAACCCTCCACTTCTATGGGCGCAGAAAAAGTTACAATTATCAGGGACAAGGATCTCCGCTTCAAAGCGACCGAACACTTATTGCGGGACCTGAAGGCATTTGAAAAAATGCTGGAAAAAGGCATGTTCGAAACCGACGTGCAACGCATCGGTGCAGAACAGGAAATATCGCTCATCGGTATAGACTGGAAGCCCAAGCCAGTGCTGATGAAAATCCTGGAAACCATTCAGGATGAGCGCTTTACCACAGAAATTGCGCAGTTCAACATGGAGATCAACCTCGATCCCCTGGTGTTCACGGGCGATTGTTTTTCACAGTTAGAGCGCAACCTTTGGCGGCTCCTGGTGAAAGGTGAAAAAACAGCCAACCTCTTCGATGCCCATTTGCTTCTGGTTGGCATTGTGCCAACACTACACCGCAGCGATTTGGATTTGGAAAATATCACGCCCCTGCCCCGCTACAAGCACCTCATCGAAGCACTGCACGAAATGCGGGGCGATAGTTTTGAATACAGGATTGATGGTAAGGATAGTTGGATTTCCCGGTCCGACGATTCATTTTTTGAAAGCAGCAACACCAGTTTTCAAGTCCATTATCAGATAGCGCCGGATGATTTCCCACCCATCTATAATTGGGCACTGGCCATTACAGCCCCCGTTTTGGCATGTGCCACCAATTCCCCATTGTTCATGGGCAAAAGGCTATGGAGGGAAACACGGATAGCTCTTTTTCAACAGTCGGTGGACGTAAGAAGCACCTCCGATCAGTACAGGAACAGGCCCTCCAGGGTCAGTTTTGGTAATAATTGGGTAAAAAACTCTGTCCTCGATTTTTACCGTGACAATGCCGCCAGGCACAAGGCATTCCTGGCCACTACCAGCGAAGAAGATGCCCTTCAAGTTTTGGAAAACGGTGGAGTGCCCAAGCTCTATGGATTGCAGGTACACAACGGCACCATTTACAATTGGAACCGGGTCTGCTACGGCATCACGGAAGGCAAGCCGCACCTTCGCATAGAAAACCGGGTATTCCCTTCTGGCCCGACCATCGTGGACGAAGTGGCGAACGCTGCGTTTTGGCTGGGTTTGATGAAAGGAATGCCTGCCGAATACGAGAACATTGATCAAAAAATGGATTTCGACACTGCCCGCAGGAATTTCCGCTGTGCAGCGAGGCAGGGCCTGGGCGCCAATTTTTACTGGCCGGGCAGCGATAAACAAATCCGCTCTGATGAATTGATTGTCAAGGAGTTGTTGCCCATTGCCAGGGAAGGCTTGGGCAAGGCAGGCATTGATCAAAATGACATAGATCGCCTGCTTGGCATCATCGAAGAAAGGACGGTCACAGGCAAAACCGGCTCCCAATGGATGTTGGATGCCTATGAAAAACTGGGCAAGCAAGGCAGCAAAGACGAAGCCTTAGTCGCCCTCACCAGCGGCATGTCCCGTCGGCAACAGGAAGGCTCGCCCGTACACACATGGGACTTGCCCAATCTATCTGAGGCAGGGCATTGGCAAAACCGTTTCTGGACTATCGAACAGTTTATGAAAACCGAACTCTTTACCGTTACCGAAGACGACCCTGTTTCGTTGGTGGCCAATATGATGTACTGGCGCAACATCCGCCATGTACCCGTGGAAAATAATCAGGGCGAACTGACGGGGCTGGTTACCTGCAAAATGGTCATGTTTTATTACAGCAACCAGCACCAGGAAGGCCAAGCGACCCCGGTGAAGGATATCATGGCTAAAAATCCTATCACGGTCACTCCCCAAACCAAGACATTGGATGCCTTGAAGCTGATGAAGGAAAACGACATCGGTTGCCTCCCCGTTATTTTTGGGAACAAACTGGCCGGCCTTGTGACGGAAAAGGATTTCGTCTCCATCGTTGGGGAGTTTATGGGCGAAATTGTAAGTGGTGAAAAGGAAGGGGGGAAGCTTTGAATCTAAATAACGTGAGGTTGGGAAAGCTTTAAAAGGGGTAACTCATAATTGCCATGAAGCAGTCCCTTGATTAGGGAGGGCGGGTT
>JBGSKQ010000083.1:0-87828 GCA_041741095.1 Saprospiraceae bacterium | reverse complement strand
TAAGCTGCCGAAGCTGATTTGGTGCCGGGAAATCCCTGTTTTGTGGTGGGACATGACTTTCGATTGGTTTATTACGCGAAAGGTAAGCATTCTCCGCCTGTTTTTATAGGGGGGAGGGGGCTTTTTTCACAATCTGACGATGACGTTTACGATCCCCGGATCATAACAGATCTGGCACTTGGATATGATTTTAATAAAAACCTTTCCCTCACCTTGGGTGCCAATAACCTGCTGAACGTTTACCCCTCCATCCAAGACGATGGCGAGTCAGAAACCGGCGGCTACTGGGACGCCGTGCAGATGGGCTTCAGCGGTGCATTTTATTTTGCCAAATTGGGGCTGAGGTTTTGAAATGGTTTCATGGTTTCATTGTTTCATGGCTGCCCCCTCACCTTTTGAAAAGGAGGCGGGTATGGTGTGTATTTCATTGCTTCATTGTTCCCCTCTCCTAAAGGTGAGGTGTACTTCATCGCTATGTGAGCAGCAATGAAGCAATGAGACCATGAAGCCATTGAGCAATGAAACCATGAAACCACAATCACTTATCCAACCTATAAAACCTATCCACACATCCTTCTTTTTCATTGTAAAACTCTTTGACGAACTGCATTTTGGAGCGCTCCAGGATTTTAACGGAAGGCAGGTTTTCCACGTCAACATAAGCAGTGATACACGATAAGCCGAAGTCATTGAGGGCAAATTCAATCAGGGCATCGGTGACCTCTTGGCCGTAACCGTTTCCCCAGTATTTTTCCAAAAAGCGGTAGCCAATGTTGTGGTCTTCGTCTGCGATGGCGCAAGTGCCGACGAAGGCTGCATCCATTTTGCGTTCGATGGCCCACACCCAAAGCAAGTTCCCTTCTTGGGTGTAGCATTGGATCAAATGCAGGAGATCCAACCAGCTTTCAGCCTCGTTCTGCGGCTGGCCGCTCACATGGCGCATCACCTTGGGGTTCGACTGCATTTCGTGGAAAGCCGGGTGGTCGGTTTCGGTGAGCGGGCGGACGATGAGGCGGGAGGTTTGGAAAAGCATTGAAAATTGTTTTCAATAAATTCGAACTCCACCCTCAGTGGCGACAACAAAGTGGCCTGGCAACTGAGGGGATAATTGTTCAAGTAAGCTGTTCAATAATTTAATTTTATTGGAGCTTGTTTCATATTGCAACCTTAGCAAAATAATACCCTTGTGAGGAAGGCTATTTTTGAAAACTAATTCACCAAAATCCTTATCGCTGGTTATTACAATATAATTTTCATCAAATGCTTTTCTTAAAATTTCCTCATCTGATATGCCTGGTGAAATATCGTACACTGAAAATACCTCAAAGCCTTTATCGCTCAGCCATTTTGCTACGCTCGGCCCTGCATTTTCGTCAATAATAAATTTCATTAGGCAACTTTTTGAAGCGGGTAAAATGCATTGCTTTCCAAAGTTTTTGAAGCAAAAACGAGGCAAGCCAAGATGTCTTCTTTTGTAAGCCTGTAATATTCTTGCAAGATTTCATCCATCGTGACACCCTGGCCCAATAAGCCGACAATGAACTGGACACTCAGGCGTGTTCCCTTGATCACGGGTTTCCCGGCCAATACTTTGGGATTTATTTCAATGCGCTCAAGCAGTTGGGAAGTTGACATGTTAGAAAATATTTAATTATAGATAGCCGCCTTTAAAATTGATTTTAATGTATTTTCAAGTCGTTGAATTCTATAAAATGACTTCAATGACTCTGACTGCCGATTCATCTGCCTTTGGCATGACAGGCAGGTAATGACTTTCAATGACGTTCCTCTATAATTGGTCAAAATTAAAGATTAAATTAAATCAATTGGATATCAACCAAGCAGCAAGTAAATAAAGTTCACCACCACTGTAAACACTGGCAAAAACAGCACCCAAGCTTTCCTGGCTGGGGCCTTTTCCATTTTCCCTTCCGCATTGATGGCAGGCGCATTTGGCACGGCATCATAAACGATGCTGCGGGTCGGGTGGTAGCGGTCAAATAGAATAATTTCGGAGTCCTCATCTTCCACCAAGCTGCTGCGGTAGGTGCGGCAAGTGGCGAAATATTTGGTGCCGTTGTGTTCAAATTCAAATTGGAATTTAAAAATGGGCAATACAGCGCTGCCTTGCCTTCGGCTCTGCTTCGTGGCCGTTTTGCCAACGATTTTTCCACGGGTGAAATCACCTATTTTCAGCATCCTCAAAAAACGCAGGTTTTGGCGGATGGGGTACAGCACAAATACCAGCCCCAACAGAGGAATGAGCAAAAACAGGTTGACCCGCCAGGAATACTGGCGTCGCCGCAAACCGATGAGGTAATTCGTGCTGGGGTTTTCAGCATCATAGCGGATGTAGGCGATTTGGCCAGCGTCGAATTTTTTTCCAACCGAATAACTTTCACCTAAAAATCGCTCGCCATCCAAAGCGAAAGAATGCTTGTACTTCCAAATGAGCTGGCCATTTTCCACGCTTTGAGTAGAGTCGGCTTCCAGTATGACGCCCGCTTTTTCCTGCCAATTCGCAGTGCGTTCTTCCAGCAACATTTTGGCCTCCGAGTTCACCGCCGTTGTCCAAAAGAAAACAGAGCCGAGCGCCAGCAAGGCCCATCCTGCCCGGCTGAGGAAGTCGCCACACATCAACACCGCCTGGGTGTACCAATCGAGATGCCGGGGCGGCAGTTCTCTTATTATCCGTGTTGCTGCTGCTTGCATTTGTGCTGAAATGGTTTTAGGTCTTCCCACTAGCTCATGGGATGCCCACCACCATTTTCCCTAAGAGCTTGTTTGCGATATGGTGCTTGAGGCAAAAACGAGCCATTTTTCGTCAGTTTTTTATCTTTTTGAATGCGCATAACTTGTCCCGGTTCATCGGGAGTGACGCTACGCAACTGAAAAAAGGTGAAAAACTGGCGGAAAAGAGCCGTTTTTGGCCAAGTGACCAAATCGCAAACAAGCTCTAATTTTGCCCAAAATAAAGAAAAATGAACTTAGTCCGTTTGTTTGCCTTGGTTGCGCTGCTTGGATGGTCATTTCCCCTATTGGCACAAACGCCCTCCCAAACCATTCGTGGCACGATCACCGATGCCGATAATGCCCGGCCCTTGCAGGGAGCGACCATTGTTTTGTTAGGGACGGAACCTGCCAAAGGCAGCACGTCTGAGGCGAATGGCCAGTATGAAATCAAGGAAGTCCCTGTGGGACGCTACCGAATGCAGGTGAGCTACGTGGGTTATGGAACGGTCACGATAGCCGAGGTGCAGGTGCGGACAGGCAAGGAGACTGTGCAGGATGTGCAATTGCGGGAGCAGGACGAGGCATTGCAGGAAGTAGTGGTGAAGGCGCAAGGAAGGGGCAGCGCCGACTTGCACCCCGTGAGCGTCCACACCATGACCGTTGAGGAACAGTTCCGCTTTCCAGCTACTTTTTACGACCCGGCGAGGGTGGCCATGTCCTACCCCGGTGTGGCTGGCGAAAACGACGGCACGAACATCATTTCCGTGCGGGGCAATTCGCCCAACGCCCTCAAATGGCGCCTGGAAGGTGTGGAAATCGTGAATCCCAACCACACCGCCAATGCAGGCACCTTCAGCGACCGCCCTACCCAGGCAGCGGGCGGCGTAAACATTCTGAGCGCCCAATTGCTGAGTACCTCCAATTTCCTGATGGGCGCTTTCCCGGCAGGCTACGGCAACTCGCTGGGCGGCATCCTCGACATGCACCTGCGCAACGGCAACGACCACGAACGGGAGTTTACGCTGCAAGCTGGTCTGATAGGGGTGGAGGCTGCCGTGGAAGGGCCTTTTACAAAACGGACAACCAACTACGAACAACGAACAACGAACAACGAACAACGAGCTTCCTACTTGGCCAATTACCGCTATTCCTTTACCGGGCTGCTGACGGCGCTGGGCGCTGATTTTGGGGATGAGGAAACGGCTTTTCAGGATGTTTCCTTCCATGTTTCCCTGCCTTCAAAAAAGATGGGGCAATTTTCTGTTTTTGGCCTGTATGGGAACAGTTCCACCGTGTTTGACTCGCCGCTGGATTCTGCGCTCATCAATGAAGAAAAAGAGCGATTTAACATTGATTTTCAGTCGTTTATGTGGGCGGCAGGGGCCACGCATGTGTTGCCGGTAGGTAAAAAGGCCGTTTGGAAAACGGCTTTGGCGGTATCGGCCCTGGAACATGAACGGACAGCGGATTTGGTGGAAAAACAGGCGGAACCCCAACCTTGGGAAAGGGATTTGTTGCAGGAAGGAAAAATGGCCCTCTCCTCTATTTTTTCCCAAAAAATAAACAAGCACAGCCGATGGGATTTGGGCGTTCAGGCTTCCTACGAAGATGCGCTGTTCAATTCCTTTTATTCAACTCCTTCCACGGTTTTCAGGGACAGTGGAAACATGGACGGCTGGTTGTTCCAGCCATTTCTGGATGGTCATTTCAGGCTGCTGCCCAAGTTGAACCTGACAGTGGGGCTGCATTTGGCGCATTTTACTTTTTCAAAAAACAGCAGTTCCCTGGAGCCCCGTGCTGCCTTGGTTTTTACCACCAAGAATGGCCTGCGCATCAGCCTGGCCTACGGCTTGCACAGCCAGATGCAGTTGCCGCAATTGTATGCTTACGATGCGGCGCTTGGTTTTACAAAATCCCACCACCTTGTAGCCGGATACAGGCAATCGTTGGGTAAGTCATTGGTTTTCAATGGGGAAATATATTACCAGCACCTTTTTGACGTGCCTGTGTCCAACTGGCCCGGTAGCGATTTTTCCACCCTCAACCTCACGGATTTTTCCATTGCTTATTTGTCCAACAACAGCGATGCGCTAACGCCGATTGCCCAGATTGGCAAGGGCCGCAATTATGGCCTTGACCTCTCGCTGCAAAAATTTATCAGCGATCGCTACTATTTTATCCTTTCCAGTTCGCTGTACCGCTCCGAATTTTCAGACTTGAACGGCAACTGGCATTCCACCCGATTTGACGGAAAATACATCTTCAACCTGACGGGTGGCAAGGAGTTTTTTAAAGAAAAAACCACGAAAAAAGGGGCGCAAAAAGTAGTGGTAAAAGGCGTGAATGCCCGTGCGGTATGGTATGGCGGCTTCCGTGAAACGCCTATTGACCTGGCCGCTTCGGAAAACCTGGGGCGCACGGTGTACCAAACAGTCGGCGTTTTTTCACAAAAACAAGAAGATTATTACCGCATTGACCTGCGCCTCTACATCAAATGGGACAAAACAGGCCGCAACAGTACGCTTTCCCTTGACCTGCAAAATGTGACCAGCCATAAAAATGCGCAGTACAGCTACTACGATACCGTGCAGGACAAAGTACTGGTGAAGCGCCAATTAGGCTTGATTCCGATCTTGAGCTGGCGGATGGAATTTTGATGAGAAGCCACGAAATGCACGAATTTTCACGAACGATTCGTGAAAATTCGTGCATTTCGTGGCTTAAAAATGAGGCTGGCTATTCCAGTACCACCCGTTTGGAGATTTCCCTCCCTTCGACACCGACCTTCACCAAGTAAAAGCCCTTCGCCAAATCGCACACTTTCAGCACTTCGTTTTGGTCAAATTCCCGGCGCAGGACTTCTTTGCCCGTAGCATCGAAGAGGCGCAGCAAGCTGCCGTTTGGCGCAGGTGTTTTTAGTGAAACATTCAAAACATCATTGGCTGGGTTGGGGAAAACAGACAGGCTGTTGGTCAGGGCCGGGTCGTCCACGGCGTTGAACTCAATGGTCACCGGCACCCGTTCCGAGATACACTCGTAGCTTTCTTTCTGTATTTTCCAGTCGTAGAAATAGTAGTAATATGCACTGCCAAATATAAATGCCGTGGTCATTTCGCCCACATCACCGATGGGGTAAGGGTATTGTACGCCGCCATCGTTGCGGAAGAGATTGTTCTCCTTACAGCGCAACGAAAGATCGAAACCGACCGGGACGAAGAAGTCAAGCGCAATTTCATGCTGCCCCTGAAGAAGGCTGTCCGTCACCATCGAATCCAGTTGGATGTCGCCGGAATAGAGCAAAATAGTGCGGCGGCCAGCAGGCGCATTGCTTGGCACATGTACAGTGACCGATTTGATGAAAAATGGTTCCCAAACATTAAACAAAGTATAGGAACCCTGGGAAGGCATTCCGCCGCTGCCCGTAATGTCGGGTTTGCCACCGCTTTGTATTTCGCCGAGGTACTGCGGGTGCGATTCCACATAAAATGTGGCCGGGAACTGCGTCAGTGGCTGCGTTTCGTAAATTGGGCCGATGGCCAATAACACGCCGCCCACTGCTTCGTCGTACCAGTGCAGGTTTTCCCCTTCGGCTGTCAGCGTGGCGGATTGGCCCATGCCCACGGCCACACCCATCACTGTTGGGGCGGGCGCTGGCAAGACTTGTACTTCCAGCGGCTCGGAAGTGGCTTGCCCCGTGCTGCAAATGGCATCCACTGAAACGGTATAAAAACCCGATTCGTCCACGGTGATACTTTGACCACTTTGGCCATTTGACCAAACATAATTTTCGCCCTGGCTGGCCGTCAAAGTGACAGAGCCGCCCTGACAAAAGAAGGTATTGCCGTCCACGGCGATGGCGGGGATTGGTTCAGCGCCCAAATAGGTGACTTCCACGGTATTGGAATAGGAGATGCAATTGTCCGCATCAATCAGCAGGACGCTGTAAATACCGCCTTCTGTGACGGTGAGGGTATCCACGCCTTGTACGCCGTTTGACCATTTATAAATCGCAAAACCCTCCGGGGCCACCAGTTCTACCGATTGGCCTTCACAAATGGAGGTGTTGCCGTTCACGACCAGTTCGGTGCCGGCCAAAATGCAACTGGCTTCCTGGATTTGTATCGTACTGTTGATGGGCGGATTCTGCAAATGGGTAATGATCCCTGAGGGCCATTTTACAACTACTAAATCAACATGCGTAGCAGTTCCTATGCCGAAATGGGTGTTCAGCGAACTCATAGGGCTGAAGCTCGTGCCGGAGCGCACTTCCCGGATTTGCGTGCCCCATTCGCCGTAAATCTCCACCCTCGCCCCGATTCCGCTTTTGTTGCTGATGGTGCCAATTGTGTTGATTTTCAGCCAATTATGGTTGTTGGCCTGGTTGATGAAAAGGTTCTCATAACTGTACACATCCAGAAATCCATCGTTGTTGAGGTCAGCAATGGCACCTGGCGTCGTGGGGGCAAACTGCCCGGTGAAAGTCATATCGCCGTTGTTAAGATAAAGCTGCGATGTAAGTTCGGCGAAAATATCCACAAAGCCGTCGTTGTTGAAATCGCCGGAAGAATTCTCCCAAGCGCCCAAGTCGTTGGGGTCAATGCCGGAAGTGGCGATAACATCGGTGAAGGTGCCGTCGCCGTTGTTTTGGTAGAGGCGGTTTTGGAAGTCGTGGTTCACGATGAAGGCGTCAAAATCGCCGTCGTTGTCAAAATCCTCAAAAACGGTGCTCCAGGATTGGGCGTTGTCGTCAATGCCCGCTTCTGCTGCCACTTCGGTGAAGGTGCCGTCGCCGTTGTTGCGGTAAAGGCGGTTGGTGCGTGTAGGGTCGCCCGGCTGTGCGCCGCCCCTGCATTTGGTCACATAGAGGTCAATGTCGTCGTCGTTGTCGTAGTCCACCCAAATGGCTGCATAGTTGCCGGGCTGGTCAATAGTCTGGATGAGCGATTGATCTTCCTGCATGTTGCCCGAACCGTCGTTGCGGTAGGGGATTGACTGGTCAATGTCGTGGCAAACGAAGGCATCCAGCCAGCCGTCGTTGTCAATGTCCGCCATGGTAGATCGCTGGCTGAAGATGAAACTTGGCATCACAGTTTCAGAATAGGCGGTGCCAGTCGTATTGGCTTTTACAAAAGAAACATTGGCGCCATTGCCAAAAAGCAGGTCATTGAAGCCATTGTTGTCCAGGTCACCTGCACAGATGCTCCAATCCGGGCCAGCCTGTACGATCAGCGGGAATTCGACCTGTTGAAAAGTGCCGTCTGTTTGTTGGAAATCAATATAAATGGCCTCGTCGCCTACCCGTACCACATCGTCCAGGTAGTCGCCGTTCATATCAACAGCGCAGGAAGAGTAATAAGTAAAACCTTGCACATTGGTGAGCAGGCTGCTTTGGTTGCTGAAAATAACTGGTGCAGGCTGTGCGCCCAGGCTGTTTTGCAAAAAGAAAAACAGGCCGACCAGAAAGAGTGGAGTAGAGATTTTCATAAAATATGGTGGTTTAGGAAAAGAAAGATAAAAAGCGCTGCAAGTTGGGAAGAAAATAAACATGACAGCTGTGAGCTTGGGAATTTTTTACTGGAAAATGAGGGTGTGCATAATAGATGACGGAGGCTGTGTTTGGAGCCGATGGTTTTATTGTTGCTCGTCGTTGAAATTGTATTCGGGATGTTCAGTCTGCTGCGCCTTTCGTTCCGGCAGGTATCGGTAGGAGGGGTTATCAAACCCCGGGGTTTGATAACCCCTCCTCTCAGGGGTGACTACCTTTCAAGGGTGACTACCTTTAAATTCAATGCAAGCGTCTATGTTTTATCTCATTATTTAAACAGTTTTTGATAAGCCGCTTCATCGTCTGCATCCCGCAGCACGGCATCGCCGGGCATTTCTATTTGTATCAAATGCGCCCTGTTTTCCTGCACGATGGGCTTGCAGCCTTCCATGTATTTTAATCTTAAAATAGCCGCTTTGTATTGCCCCGAAAAAATGACCGGATTGCCCCGCTGCCCTTGATAAATGGGCTGTACGATGGCTTTTTCGTCCATTTTTAATTGCTGAAAAAAAGCATCCGCCAGCAATTTGTATTCGGCGGGCGAAATGAGCGGCATGTCGGCCAGGCAGATCATGTAGCCCGCCACACCGTCCAGAGCAGCAAGGACGCCCGCCTGGATGGAAGTCGTCATGCCCATTTCATAGAGCGGGTTTTCAACCATTTGTACTGGCTTGTTTTTTAATAAATCCTCCACCCGAACTGCCTCGTGCCCCAGTACCACTACTGTCTCCCCGACCTCCGCCGCCAGGATATTTTCAAGCGTGGCTTCGAGCAGCGTTTTGCCTAGGAAGGGAAGGAACAGCTTGTTCTTTTCGCCCATGCGGCGCGAAAGGCCGGCGGCCAGGATGATGGGTGCGAGTTTCACGATGGGTAAATTGAGAAAAGAAGTGAAATTGGCAAAATGCCCTTGGCAAAAGTAGGGAATTAGCCCAGCAACCAATCCCCGAAGGCCCATTTCCCGCCGATTCCTTAGGTTTGCCCAAAACTGATCAAACCATGAAATACCTGTTACCGCTGTTGGCCCTTTTTCTTTTTTCTGCTTGTGAAAAAAGCCGACCCGCCGCCGATACTATCCTGCTCAACGGCAACATCTACACCGTGGACGAAAAAATGCCCCAAGCGCAGGCCCTGGCCATCAAGGACGGCCTCATCCTACAGGTGGGCAACAACGAGGAAATCGAAGCGCTGAAAGGCGACAAGACCGAAGTGGTTGACCTGCAAGGCCAATTTGCCATGCCAGGTTTCATCGAGGGCCACGGACATTTCTCCGGTATGGGCTACAGCCTCATTGACCTCAATTTTTTAAAATCAAAAAACTGGAACGAAATCGTGGAGCAGGTGGCCGAGGCCGCCAAAAATGCCAAGCCCGGCGAATGGATCATCGGGCGGGGCTGGCACCAGGAGAAGTGGAACGAGGCCCTCGAAAAGCACGTGCAGGGCTACCCCTACCACGACCACCTGAGCGAAGTTTCCCCCAATAACCCCGTCCTGTTGAAACATGCCAGCGGACATGCCCTCATGGCCAACAAGGCGGCAATGGACGCAGCGGGCATCTCCAAAGAAAGCCCCGACCCCAGTGGCGGCCACATCGTGCGGGGGCCTGATAGCGAGGCCATTGGCGTGTTTGAAGAGCGGGCCATGGAAGCCATCAACAAAATACACGAGGAGTATCTCAGCACCCTTTCGCCGGAGCAGCAATTGGAGCGCTGGCGCAAGGGCATCGCCCTGGCGCAACAGGAATGCCTGCGCAATGGCATCACGAGTTTTCAGGATGCCGGCTCCCATTTTGATGAAATAGAGCGCTATAAAAAAATGGCCGAAGTGGGCGAACTCGACATCCGCCTCTGGGCGATGGTGCGCCACTCGTCGGAGGAACTCAAAGGCAACCTCGACGGCTATCCTATCATGGACGTGGGCGACCGCCACTTCACCTGCCGGGCCATCAAAACGGAACTGGACGGTGCCCTCGGTTCCTACGGTGCCTGGTTGCTGGCCGACTACAACGACAAGCCCGGCTTCCAGGGCCAGAATACCACCCCTATCGAAGAGGTAAAGGCTATAGCGACCATTGCCCGTGACAAGGGTATGCAACTCTGTGTCCACACCATCGGCGACCGGGCCAATAGGGAATTGCTCAACTTAGTCGAACAGTTGGCAGTCGGCAGTCAGCAGTCGGCGAAAGCTTGGCGGTGGAGGAGCGAGCATGCCCAGCACATTGATCCGGCAGATATTCCCCGCTTTGCGCAGCTCGGCGTCATTGCTGCCATGCAGGGCATCCACTGCACGTCCGATGCGCCTTTTGTGGTGAAACGCCTCGGAGAGGAACGTGCCCGCACGGGCGCTTATCCCTGGCACAGCCTCCTGGCACCGGGTGCGCTGGTCGGCAACGGCACGGACGTACCCGTGGAGGACATTTCGCCCATCGAGTGCTTCTACGCCAGCGTGACCCGCCGGCGCCACCAAGCGGCCAATCAGGGCCTCGAACTTTTCCCCGAACAAAAGATGACCCGGGCGGAGGCTATTTACAGCTACACGATGGCCAATGCCTACGCAGCCTTCGAGGATGAATGGAAGGGGTCGCTCACGCCAGGCAAGGTGGCGGACATCGTAGTGCTGACCAACGACCTCCAGCATTGCAGCGACGAGGAGATTTTGGGGACGAAGGTGGCGATGGTGATGGTGGGGGGAGCGGTAAAGTATAAGCCCGAATTGTAATTCTTTGAGTGCATAGCAAAAATATGGAGGCTATTGAAAGCTAAGAAGATTTGGAGACGATGCCAAACCTCCCCTTCTACCATCGCCCTGCCCGAATCACCGCCCTCTGCCCTAAGCGCCGGCTTCATAACTGCACGAGACCACCACGCCACGCCCTTCGGTGCCGCTGATGATGATGGTCCTGCTTTTTAACTGGCCGTTTTTCAATAGTTCGACGGAAGCGGAAAAGGTATCAAAGTCTGTGGAGAACGGCTATTTGAAATGTTTGTGTTTAATTTTTAGACAATTTGTTAATTTTAAAATATTATTTTCAAAAGTGTGGATATTTTTAGTTGGGATACAAGGAGTAGGATGTCATGTTTATCAACTATAGGAAACGTAGCATTTCCTTTTCACCAAATACCATAGTTTGCATTTTCTCACAAATTATTGGCATTTTGGTTATTTTTGTAAAAATTCGCCGTCATGACAAACTGGAAAGAATATATCATTTCGGACAAAAAAGTGCTACTGGGCAAGCCAACTATTAAAGGCACTCGCCTTTCAGTGGAATTTATTCTCCAGTTGTATGCAGCAGGTTGGACAGAACAGCAAATCCTGGATAATTATCCTCGCCTGACAAAGGAGTCTCTTCAAGCCGTCTTCGCTTATGTTTATGATTGTATGCAAGATGGTTTATTGTTCCCCCTCGAATCCATGGCCGCATAATGAAACTGCTCGCCAATGAAAATTTCCCTGCCGCTAGCGTAGTTATGCTGCGCAGCTTAGGTTATGATGTGGTTTCCATTGGCGAAGACGATCCTTCTATCACCGATGAAAAAGTTATGCAGGTTGCAATAAAGGAAAATAGGCTCATCCTCACTTTTGATCGGGATTATGGCGAATTAATTTTCAAACATGGTTATCGTCCTGTTGAGGGAGTTATTTATTTGCGTATGGAGCCGCTATACCCAACGTACCCCGCCGAGGTAATTCATCAACTTTTTCAATCCGCTGATTTTCAATTCATTGGTAAACTTACTGTAGTGGATAAGTATAAAGTCCGGCAAAAACGCTTTATATAACCTGACCCATTGAAATATCTCACGGCATCCCGTACCCCTTTCCCGCATCGTCCACCACCAATACCCAGTCCTGCCCCTGGCCGCTCGTGGGTGGACTAAAAAACTTCACTCCTTTATTGTCGAAAACGCCGATGTCCTGCGCCTTGCCATCACGGGGGCTGTACCAAAATGCCCTCACTTGTTGCCCGGAAATGCGGCCCATTTGCAGGTGAAAAGCTTTGCCGTAGGCAGAATAAACGAACAAATAATCCTTGCCCCTCGTGGCCTGTATGCGCTCGGCATCCGAGCGGGCATCGTCAATGAGCGAAAGGTCTGGCACCCGGTCGAGCATAGGGCGTGATTCCATCAATTTCCGCAGGTGTATCATCTGGCTGGCCCCGTTGAGGTCGAGCGCCTTGTGCCAGGGGTTCAGCGGCAAGTTCACGCCCTGAGTGCCTTCTTCATAGAACTGCCAAATGTCGTGGCAACCATAGGTATGCCCAAACGCCCCGGCGAACACCGACAGCCAGGCCGCCTTGCGCACATCGTAAGCGCTGGAGTGGCCGAGTTCTTTTGGGTTGAAACAAACCGGGTGATCCTCGTAAATCGGCTCGCCGTTCAGTACGGGCTTGGCAGTGGGCTTGTTATAGTCCCCGGCGATTTTGTCCCAAACAGGCACATCCCGGCAATGCCCCGTTTGCAACATATTGAAATCCAGCCACTCGTCCTCATGGAACCAATTGGACGAAGAGCAGGTCTCCGAGGGCTGCGGGTGGAAGGTCATCAGTGCCTTGTCAGCCCCGCCCACGCTTTCAGTGATGCCAGCAGCCATTGCCCGCCACACCTCCACATCCTGCGAACCGGGCCGTGGGTTGCGGTCGCCGCCCAATACCCAAATCAGGTTTTTGCGCAACTTGTAGCGTTCGCCCAGCCAGCGGCCATACACTTTGGCATTTTCTGGGTTAAAAACCTCCGGACCAGCGCCCCAGCGGTCTTTGAACACCTTGTCGCCCCAGGTGGGCAGCAGGGCGATGTAAAGCCCGTATTGTTCGGCCATCGTCAGCAGTTCGTCCACATAGTCGAAATAGGTGGGATTGGGCCTGGTAGGGTCATTCCCCAACAAAGGTGTTTGGCCATAAGCATTGGGCGTGTTCAGCCCGTCAAACTCCGCCAGCGCCACCGTCTGGATGACCGTAAAGCCTTGCTCCGAGCGCCGTTTTAGGTAAAATGCCGCCTCCTCCCGATCGAGGCGGTGGATCAATTCCCAAGCCGTATCCGCCAGCCAAAAGAAGGGCTTGCCGTCTTGGGAGACTGTGTAGCGGTGGTTGTCGCTAATGCGGAGGGTGGGCTGGGCGGCGAGTTGGATAGTAAAACTTGCGAGGAGAAGGAGGAATATGGGTTTCATTTTTTTGGGGGTAAAATAGGGAAAGGGCGCTAAAAACGGATCGTTTACAACCAGCACAACAAAATTTAAGCACTCGCAAAGCCCAAATAAGTCCGTGCCTGTGGATGCCGGAAGCCCAGCACAATGTCCTCCTTAGGGACTCCCTGCTCCATAAGCGTGTCCACTACCTCCCGTTCGGTAAAGTTTCGGTGGAGCCAGATTTTACCGTTTTGATGATTCGGCAGATAATCTGTAAGTTTGTAAAAAATAGCCTTTATGGAAAAGCAGCTATTGCTGAAAAATATCTTGATAGAATTGGACCAATTGCCGGAAGCCTACCTGCGGCATTGGTTCGAAATTATCCATACTTTCCGGGAGCGGCTGCCCGTGCAGGAAGGCACTCCTGACCCTGCACAAGAACCGGACTTTGACTGGGATGCCCTCGTGGACGAGGTGATGAAAAGCCGCCGCCAGAACAACCGCCAGCGCATGGGCCGGATGGAAACCCTTCTCAACGAACAATAAGCACCTGCTGCCATGCCTCCCCAAATCCTCGTCGATACTGACATTCTTTCCTACTACCTGAAAGGCTACCCCGATGTGCTGCAATCGCTCAACGAGCACGAAAAACAGCACAACACTGTCTTCATTTCACGCATCACCGTTGTCGAAATCCTTGGCGGCCTGAAGGCTAAAAACGCTACCGCGCAGGAAGCCCGTTTCCGTGAATTTATTAATAACCGTACTGTGATAGAAGTGACTGAGTCCATCGGCGAAATCGCTTCAGGCATATTTGCCCATTTATATAAAACCGGGCAGCACAGCGGCAATTACGATATATTCATCGCTGCCACTGCCATGCAGCACCAATTGATACTTTGCACAAACAACACAAAGGATTACCGCCACATTCCGGGATTGAATTTGGTGAACTGGTGGAAGGGGTGAGGCTGTCCATTTAAGATTGCCTATAGCGGCCCTGTTGAACTCCCAACTCGTCATTCGTCATTCCCTTCCTCACCTCAACACCGTCACATCCCCTGTCACCACCTCCTCCCGATCCGCTGTCAGCGAGCAGCCTACCCGTATCATGTAAACAAACACATCCGGCTCCACGGGCTTGCCCTTGTAGCTGCCGTCCCAGGGGCCGGGGCCTTCATAGACCTTTTCGCCCCAGCGGTCCCAGATTTTCATCTTGAGGGTGATTTCGTCGCCAGGGGCCACGATGTCGAAAAGGTCGTTGGTTTGGTCGCTGTTGGGGGAGAAGGCGTTGGGCACCTGCACCAGTTCAGGGTAGCAGGAAGGGATGACGAAAACAGCCGCCGTATCTGTGCCGGGGCAGCCGTTGCCGTCGAATACCGTGACAGTGTATATGGCGGTGGCCATCAACGTGTCCTCGCAGGCGGGCGAGTTGGTACACAGGCCTGTGATGTTGCCGCCAAACCACAGGATGGAGTCGAAATTGGATGGTTCGATGGACAGGAAGAACGTATCGCCCTGCATGATGGTGTCCAGTTCCAATACCAGATTGACTTGGGGTGTATCGAGCACAGTGAGGTTCAGGCAAAGGGTGCTGTCGCAGCCGTTTTCATCCAAATAACTCACGCAGTGAAGGCCAGTTTCTGTCAGGGTCAAACCTTCAAACAGCACACTGTCTCCCTGGCAAATGCTGGCGGCGCTGAAGCTCGTATCAATGCCCGGCAGCACCAGCAGTTCCGTACAGGCTACACTGTCACAGCCGACCGGGGTGGTGAAATAACCGCAATAGAGGCCCGGCTCCGTGCGCAGCGCATCATAGAGCAGCACACTTTCCCCTTCACAAATCACCAGGCTGTCTATCGGTGAAAAAATAGTGTCCATCACCACGGTCACGGTTACGGCGGCAGTGGCCGTACAGCCGTCCGCATTGGTGGCGGTGACAGAGTAGTCCGTGGTCAAATCGGGTGAAACGAGGATGGCCGAACAGGCCGTATTTTGGCAATCCTCATCCGGCGACCAAACGTAGCTATTGCCCCCGCTGGCCGAAAGGATAATTTCACCCCCAAAACAAAGCACCTGATCGGGCGAAACCGTGAGGTTCACCGCATCGCCGAAGGTAATGGCCACCGCATCGCTGGCCGTGCAGCCGAAGGCATTCGTTGTCATGAGGGTGAAAACTATGTTCTGCGTGGTCAAAACAGTAGGGTCGGATATGTTGGGATCGCTGAGCGCAGGCGCACCGCCGACCATCGTGGGCGACCATTGATAATCAAAATCTGGGTCAAAAACAGCCATCAATTGCGCCACCTCGCCGGGGCAAAAAGTAGCATCCTCGCCTGCATCCGCCGTGGGGGAGGGGTTTACCACCACCGTCGCCGTGTCAGTGCCGATGCAGTTTTCCGCATCCGTCACCGTCACCGAATAAAGGCTGGTAACGGTTGGGCTGATTATCTGCACCTGCTGCCCCTGCACCACACCTGGGCCAGACCATTGATAACCAACGCCGTCGGAGGCAATGATGGTCGCGGTTTCACCAAAACAAATGGGCGTCCCCTCAAACTGGATGCCCGGCTGCGGCTGCACCGTCACCTGAAAATGGTGTTCCAGGCTGCAGCCGCCATTGTCGCTGCTCGTCAGCACGAGGTCGTTGGCCACAGGCGAGGCCGTGTTGTTTCCACAAATAAAAATGGTGGTAGGGCAATCATCGCAAGACACGCAACCGCCGGGCGACCATTGCCAACTAAAACCGGGCAGTTCGTCCACGCCAATGCTGGGCGTTTCACCATTGCAAATAGTCAGAACTTGCGCTGTTTGGAAAACAATGGGAAACTCCACAAAGGCCACATCGCCAGCACAGGCGCATTGTAGATCGCCGTCAATTTGCGCTACCAAATGGCATAGGTTGCCTTCGGGAATGAGGAAGCTGCCCGTCAGCGTTTCTGTGCCGTTGGCGGCAATGACAGTGTTCACGGTTTCCGTGTGGACGAGCACATCGCCGCTGCCGTTGCCATTAATATCAATATAAAACTGGACAGTGCTGGGCGGCGAACTGGCTGCACCCGTATTGGAGAGTTGTATACTAAAATTCACGAGTTCGTTGCTGCCAGAAGCGGCAGCGTTTACTAAAAAATTGTCCAAATCAAACACGGGCCGTTCTATTTGGTAGGGGAAAATGAGCGAACCAGTATTCGCTTTAGTGCTGCACGAATCGCCCGTAGCGGCGCAGAGCGCCTGAGTCTCGTTAGCCGTGCGGAATAGCACAACGCCATTGCCACAGCCCAGGCCCGACCAGCCGCTGGTGTTGAAGGTGAAACAAATTTCCCCGCCCGCTGCCACCCCGGTGGGCAGTTGCCAGGTGTAGGTGTTGCCGTCCACGGTGGGGGTGCAGTTGAAATTGGGCTGGCAAGTATTGGTCCAGCTATTGGGCACCAACTGGATGCCCTGCGGTAAGGTGACAATGGCGCAGGCCCCTAGCGGCAGTTCGGCGGAAGCCATCAACGAGACCTTGTACGAGACCTGGTCGTTGCAGCCAAATCCCGGTGACGCTTCCACGTCAATGTTGACGGAATAAGTTGAAGAAACGCCGTTGATGCAAAGCGGGTCGCCTGCTTTGGCGATGCTGTTGGTCGGGTCGCCGCAATTCTGTTTTGCGGCAGCGACAAAAAGCAAATAGGCATCGGCCACGAAGCCGCAAGTTGTTTCACCCAAAAACCTCAGAGTCAAGGAATTGGCAGGGGCGTCAGCCACGCCCGGCAATCCATTGGCGATGGCCGCCAGCGAATCGGACAAGTGCCATACGGCTTCTGTACTGCTCAAAAGTTGCGGGTCGCCGACGGGGTAAAAAATACCGCTGCCCGTTGGATATTCCACCTCACAGGAGCCGCTCAATACGACGAAACCTGGCGGCAAAAGCGCCGTCAATGTGAGGCCATACACCGAGCCGAGTTGGGCATTGTATATTTCAATAAAATGATAGGGAATGGTGTCGCAAAGGTCGCTGCATCCGCTGGGGCTTTTCACCAGCATCTCGATCTCGCCGGGTGGGGAGGTGACGGTGAGCGTGGCCAGTTTGTCTTCGCAAGCCTCCTGTACAATGGTGTTAAAAGGATCGCAATTCCAACCATAGTGGATGATCAGGTTTTCCGTTTCACAGGAAAGATTGGTGGCCAACAGTTGCAGCGGGATGGAGTCAACAGGCCAAGTGCCCAACTGAAAGATGCCATTTGTTTGGGGAAATGGCTGCCCGGTAGCCGCATCCAACAGTTGGATATTTGAAAAATCGCCGCCGGGGTCAACGACATAGAGCCAGGTATTGGGGGCCGGGCCGCTGCCGTATTGGGGTTTGTTTATCAATAAAAAATCAAAGGCCAATTGGTCGCTGAAAATGTCGAGGTTGAATTGCGGGGCCAGTATTTCAAGATCAGGTGCTTGCGCCCGCAGCACGTTTTGCTGGAAAACAAAATCCAGCGGGTCTTGGCTTTCGGGCAGGCCATTGGCGAAGTCGAGTTGGGCGGTCATTTTCAGTGGGAAAGTGCCTTCTGCCTGGCAGTCCATGTCGAAAATATATTGCACAAAAGCCAAAAATCCTTCTTCTACAGAAGGTGAAAAATAAGGGTCGAGGTTGATGTGGTAAACGCCGTTGGACAAAACTGGCGTGATAAGTTGGTTGCTAAAAATATCCGCCCCGCCCTGTTGCCGCAAGAATGTGAGCCGGGCCTGCTGCACCGCAAATTCACTTGGCACGGTGATCTGCCAATCCGACACGTCCACCAGCTTCCGGTATTCGTAGGGGAAAAAATTCCCCTCGTTCAAATCGAGGCGAAAGAGCGTCCCGGCATTGTAGAGGGAAGGATCGCAGGGCGGCACGTTGATAGGGCCGGAGGTGACGGCGTATTTGTAACCCGTTATTTCAAACAGCAGGGAATTGCAGTTGCAGTCAAGCGTGTCCTCGCTCACCAGGGTGGAATCGTTGTACAAAAAAACCGAAGGCAGGATGGCAAAAGTGCCTTTCAGGGATGGGGCAACGGATTGCTCCTGCATATTATAATTGACCCGAAAATCGGCCTCTATCACGATGGAATCGCCATCTTCAAAACCAAAATCGGCGGGCAAGCCGCCGCAGCCCGCCAAGTCCTGCCCCGAAATGATATAATCATAGGCCAATTGGAACATCGCCGTATTCACTGGGGCGAGGCTGTTGCACTCGTACCAGGTGTTTTGGCTTTGGTCAAAAATGCGCAGCGAAGTGGCCAGGTGCGAAATGCCATCTTCCGACAAGAGTTGTGTGGCGTTGAGGGTGTTCATTTGCGGCCTGGTAAATTGCAGTTGCACCCGGGCAAAGGGTAGGGTGAGGCCAACGGAATCCATCACCACAGCCCCTCGGATAGAGGTGCCGATGGTATCGCCCGCCATGAGCCGATCCTTTCTGATTTGGGAAAAATTGAGGTTGCCGGAGCCGTCGGCCTTTTGGTCGTTGTTGTTATCGGGCAGTCCAAAATTCGTTCGGGCGGCTTGGAACAAGTATTCAAGATAGCCGGGAGGGCGCTTGATGCAGAGCGAGTCGGAAGGGCAATCGTGGTTGAGGTTGAGGGCATTACAGGCCTGCGGGTTGCAGTCAAAAGGCACGCCCCCACATTGCAGGATGGTTGCCGTAAAACTCATCGTAACTCCCGTGCCCAAGGTATTACAGGGCGCCACGGCGCAGGAACTGATCAGGGTGTCCTTGCAAGCGGCTTCTTCGCAGAGGTCTGCGCAGTGGAAGGAAAAACCATACTCCATGCTGACTGAATCACTAGGCATGGGCAATTGATAGACAGCGGTCACCACCGTGGGTTCCAGCGTTGAATCAATGGAAATGCCCAGCGGGGCCATGCCGCCGAGCAGCATGTCGTTGTTGGTATTCCAGGTCAGGCCACAAGGCACTTCAATCGTGATTACCAATGAATCGTCGAGCAAGGTCAGGCTGTCGTAGGCCAGGCTGTAGGTGGAGGTGTAGGAATTTCCGTCTTCGACCGTGATGGGGTTGGGATCCATTTCCGCCCGCATCAGCGGCGGGCCGTCCCTGACCTCAATGAAGTTTTGGACAAAAAACAGGTTATCGGGCAGGCATTCTTTGAAATACTTGTAGCGGTAGTCCCAAAAGATGCCCGGCTGGTGGCAACTGGGGTTGCAAAAATACACGTCCCAGCGCAGCGTCACCGATTCACCCGGCGAGAGGATGGGGATGGTCGGGGCAAAAACCCCTACCGTTGTATCCATTGGTTGGAAACAAGTCGAATCGGAAAATGGGGCGATGAACAGGCTGTCCAAGTGCGGCACCGTGAGCAATCCGTTGCTGTCCACAACGATGCTTGCCAGCGAAGCAATCCCTTCCCGCTGTCGGATTTTAGGCACAATGTTCAGTGCCGCCGTTTCGCCCACATTGGTAATTTTCAAACCCTGCTGAAAGGCGTCGGGACCGCAGGTGCAGGTCGAGTAGCTGGTGATGGGTTCCCAAACCAGTTCCGGCTGGCGCTCGTCCAATTCAATTAGCACAACGGTGTTGCTTTTTTCTTCCTGGCAAATTTCATCCTGTTCGCAGCCCCAGGCCACGGAAATGATAGAGGCCGCAGAATGGAGGTCGTAGCCGCAGTCGGTGATGAGTATTTGCTCCGAGATGACAATGCTTTCGTTGAGTTCAAACAGGCCGTCGCCGTCGCCGATGGCGGCGAAATCCGCAGGGCCGATAAGGCGCTGCAGCACATTGCCGCCCGGCGATATATTCGTTCCAATGGCTGCACTGATGATAATGCCATTTTGATAAACATCTTTTAAAACAAAGCTCTCCAGCGGGCCGGGCCGGGTGTTTTTCACAGTGATTTTTCTTTGCAAAACATCGTCCCGCCTACCCGATAGGACCGTGTTCATCACATTGGTGATAAGCAGCAGCGGGCGGTTTATCACGTAGGGATCGGTGCTGAGGCTGGTGCTGCCGTTGTTCCAGTTCAGGCTGATTTGGTTGACAAAAAGCTCCGCCCCGTCAATGCAGGCTGCCGTGGCACAGGGGGCTTTCGCTTCGATGGTAAAAGTGGCCTGACCGCCGGATGGCAAGTTGAACAGGGAAAAAACCGGAGCATTGAGGTTGGAAATGTTGCTTTCGCTGGCACCGCCCACGCTGCCCGGCAGATAGGCAACATCGCATGAAGCACCCGAAAGCGTGGCAAACTCCACCGCCACCGTGATGCCGGACATGGTGGTGCCGCCGTTGTTGGTAACGGTGATTTCAAAACTTGCCGAACCGCAAACGGAAAAATCAACGGGGTTTAGAAAGGAGATGCTTTGTGAAAAAAGGGAGATGGGCAACACGGCCAAGGAGCAAGCAAGCAAAGTGCTTAGGAACGAGCGGTGCATAAGATGTTGGGTTTGGTGGTTGTAGGTAAAAATAGGGTGGTGAAGGTATGCGAAAAATTTACGATAAATCCATTCTAAATTGCACAATCCTATACGTTTCCTCAAATCCATTCCGAAGGTAAAAGCGCTGCGCCTTTTCATTGTCGAGTTCTGTGTCAACTGCCAATTCGGTGCAGCCTTGTTCTTTCGCCCATTGTTTGGCAAACTGCACCATTTTTGGGCCAATACCCTTGCTCTGCCATGCTCCGATCACGTACAGCCCATCAATATAGGCCACAGGAGAGCTATTGCAGCCATCCACAATGTTTCGCAGCGAGAGTTCCAACATGCCGATTGGCGGCTCATTCATTTTATCAAAAAGCAAAAAAGTAAACATGTTGGGGTCATTGGCGATGCGGTGGATTTCGGCTTCGCTGAATGCCGGGTCGAGATCACTGTAAAGCTCATCCCGGAAGCGGTGCCAAATGGGAAAGTCTGCAAGAGTGGCGAGTTGGAAATGCATGGCCTTGGATTTTGATGGAGAATCGCAGTTTTTTTGCTTCTTTGCAAAATTCAATATTCCAAGATGATTTTAAAAACAAACCTTCCTGCCAGCCTGCTATTGTTGATGAGCGTTCAGCTTTTTGCGCAGCAAAACGATCCCCGGCACATCGAAAACGGCCACGGCATCCACACCAGCGGCTATATTGATCAGCCCTATATTTTGACCCTGTCCGATGGCTCCTGGCTCTGTGTTTTCACCACGGGCAAATTGGAAGAGGGTCTGGACGGGCAGCACATTGCAGCGGTCCGCAGCCTGGATTTGGGAAAAACATGGTCGGTGCCGGTCGCCATTGAACCTGTCGAGGGGCCTGCTGCTTCCTGGGCCATGCCTTACCTCACACGGTATGGCCGTGCTTATGTTTTTTACGTTTACAATGGCGACGAAATAGATTCGCTGAACGGCAAAAAAATCCGCAACGATATGCTTGGTTGGTATTGCTACAAATACAGCGATGATGGCGGCTTGACTTGGTCGCAGCGCTACCGCCTGCCCATGCGCCTGACGGCCTGCGACCGGCAAAATGACTGGCAGGGAAAAACGCAAATCTTCTGGGGCATCGGCAAACCCATCCATCTTGGGGAGGGCATGGTGTTCGGTTTTACCAAATTGGGCAAATACATGCTCGACAACGGCGAAGGCTGGTTTTTCCGATGCGACAACATCAACCGGGAGAAAGACCCCAACAAACTGGTCTGGCAACTGCTGCCTGAAGGTGATCACGGCCTCCGCAATCCTGACTATGGTTCAGTGCAGGAAGAGCACAACCTCGTCTCCCTTTCCAACGGCGGCCTCTATTGTGCCTATCGTACCCAAACGGGCTATCTGATAGAGTCGTACAGCCATGATGGCGGCAAATCTTGGTCTATGCCACGCCCCGCCCGCTATGCCGATGGCCGTCCGGTCAAAACTTCCCGTGCCTGTCCCCGCATTTGGAAATGCAAAAACGGTAAATACCTGCTTTGGTACCACAACCACAGCGGCGACCATTTTTCCACCCGCAACCCTGCCTGGCTGGCCGGGGGCATGGAGTTGAATGGTGAAATCAGGTGGTCGCAACCCGAAATATTCCTCTACGGTGGCGACCTCAGCTACGAAAGCGGCCGCTTTAGCTACCCCGATTTGGTAGAGCAGCATGGGCGTTATTGGATAACGGAAACCAATAAATTGATGGCCCGTATCCACGAGGTGCCAAATGAAATGCTCCAAAACCTGTGGGGCCAATTTGAGCCTCCAAGCCAAAAGGATGTCAGCTATCGCCCAGCAGAATTAAGTTTCAACGAAGCGGAATTGAAAAATGAAAAACTGCCGATCAGCGCTTTTCCAGAAAACCCGGAAGGCGGTTTTATCCTGATGAATGCCATGCGTGATACTGGTGGATTGACCATTGAAATGACCGTACAGCCCAAAGATTTTTCCCAGGCCAGGGTGCTGCTGGATACCCGCAATGAGTTTGGTTCTGGCCTCTATATCCAGACCACAGGTTACCGTCAGTTGGAGCTAAACCTTTGCAATACAGAGTATTGTGAAACTTGGTCAACCGATCCGGGCCTGCTGGACGTAGTGCGACCGCACCGGGTTACTTTTGTGATAGACAATGGGCCTGATATGATCTTGGCAGCCGTGGACGGACAGCTTTGCGACGGCGGTTCCAGTCGGCAGTTTGGCTGGAGGCACTACGCCCCATTCCTCGGCAGGGTTTTGACCCACAAAAACAAGATGCTGCGGGTGATGCCGGAGGAAATGAAATCGCTAAAAATTTATGATCGGGCAATGAGCGTTTCGGAGGTGGTTTTTAGGCAAAAAACTAAATAAGGCTTAGCGTTTTTTGACAAAAGCAAAATCTTCCTTTCTCAAAGTAGCCAGCATCCAAATCAAAAGGGAGGTGATGAAGATGAATTCCACGCTTTGCACATTGTGCCAGCCGTTTAAGAAGCTTTGCTGAAAAGAACCGAGGTGAAGTGGCTCCAGGTTGGAGGAGTGGTCGGCTATGTACCAGAACATGCAGCGGAAGCGGAACCAAGTAAAGATTAGCAGCAGAATAGAGCCGATGATGAAGGTTTGTGCTTTTCGTTTCCAAGGCTGTGGCCACGCCAGCATCAAAGCATACAGCACAATAAAAGGCAGCAGGAAATAATCCCAGGTACTAAAGGGCGATCCACTCATTGCGATATTCACATTTGTAGTGCCGGCAGCCTGCGCAGCGGCTAATTTTACCTTGTATTCCTTCATGTTGAGGAGGTCAATGTTCATGTCCTGCTCACCGGGCAGGTCTATGGGGGTGAAGGTGGCCTTGGTCTGCGGAATGTAGCTTTCGTATCGTTCAGTGGCCATACTGGCAAACCAATGCCGAAAGCCTTTCCGAAAGCCGCTCACGTTGGCCAACAGCATCAAGCAGAAATAGAAGAGGAAAAACTTCAGGACAAAAGCAAGGGGTTTAGGCAGTTTGGGCATGATCGGCGGTTTTGATGACTGAATTGAGCCAATAGAAAAAATAAAGTATGGCCAGCCCTATGAATACTACTTGCCAAAATTCAACGTGCATGAACTCGAAGTATTCTTTGGCATAAATCCCCACAAAATAAAGGCTGATAATGCGCACGAGGTTTAAGGCAAATAGTGCTGCCATGCCAATAGCTATGCCTTTGATCTTTTGCGGCCAGGTAGCCGGAAAGAGCAGGATTCCCGCCAATACGAGCATGACGGGCGCAATGGCGTCGCAGCCTTCCTTGATGGACAGTGAAAACTGTGGCGAACTGATGTTCATGCCCGATGCACTGGTTTTGTAACCAAACAAATTCAACAAACCACTGGAAGCATTGGCAAAAAAAGAAGACACCGGCTCCTGAACGTTTTCAACATAAAATGGCTGTACGGTTAGGAGGTAAAACAGCGACATCACCCCGGCAAAGCCCAGCCAAAACTGGAGAATAGGGCGGCGGCTGCCCAATTCGTTTTGCCACCAGTTTTTGAGGGGAAAAGCACCTTGCCGTTTTGGGGCGTTTTTTTTCGGTTTTTGCTTTGACATGGAAAAATTCTGGTTGAAAGGAAATATTGAGCAATTTTTAGATTTTCACCCTTAAAATTGATTTTGAAAATTTTCAAGCCATTGATTTTCAATAGAATGACTTCATTGGCCAATGACTTTTTTCTCTAAAACGAAGGGGGCGAATTCCGGTTACGGAAATTGCCCCCTTTATTTTTATCATGCTATGCTTTTACAGCATTATTGTTCTTTTTTGGCGGGTGCCAACAAATGCAACAAATACGCAAAAATCGGCCCTGCTATCAAGCTGCCCGGTACATCTGCTGCGGTCATTTCATAACCAAAAGCAAAGACTGCGACAGCGAAGCTTGCTGCCAAACCAGCCATTACCACTGCCAACAATTTGCCGTAGGCAGCACGGTTGAAAGGAATGCCGCTGCTGACGGAAACATTGCCCATACCTGCCACGGCCATGCGGCTGCGCATCATGAACACCGTGCCGAAAGACAATGTCAGCAAAGCCAGTATGATGAGACCCCATTCGCCCATAGTGGGCACGGCGGCGGCACAGCCAACACCCGAAATGACCACACCAGGATTGGAGGGATTCAGGGTAAAGGAATAGTCGCAGATCTGTTGGGAGCTAGTATTGCTCATCACCACCGTAAATGTGGCCCCTGCCGGAACGTTGACCTCAAAAGGTTGGGTTAAACTGGAGCCAACGTCGCCCAAAAAAGTATTAAGGCCGCAAAGCTGCCCTGCCCCTGCCGATGGCGTGTATGAGCCTAAAAAAACCATCCCATGCACGTTCGTACCGCAGGTGCCAGTGTTAAAATCCACCACGATACATTCCGTGCTGCCACTTGTGTTAATAAATGAATAGGCATCGTAATTATAGGTGGAGCCAGGATTAAAATCACCAGGACAAGCTTTGGGCGCTGCACAGGTAGAAGCGACGCCATCCCTGAATATTCGGCCCAATTGGGCACCTGTCGCATAGCTGAAATCGGCGACAGAAGTGCCCGTAGCCGGGGTGCCGATGGTGGCGGTGAAGGTAGACCCCGACACGTTGTTGCAGGTCTGGGCTATGGAAGAGGGTGCCCATAGTGCGATAAGCGAACCAATCAGCATGAGGGCAAATAAGGTATTAGTCTTTTTCATGAGAAAATAATTAGTTGTTGTGGTCAAAATTTGAAAGACAATCGTCCAACAAGCCCGGCATTTTGCAAACCATCGGTTTTCAAGGCCATCTTAGCTTGAAAGACATTGCCTAAGTTTGGAAAACAATTAATCTTCGTTGGCCATTTTAAGGATTTGATTCCATTTTGCTACGCTCAAAGTGGCATCTGCCACCTTTGCATTTTGCAGCGTCATGGTTGCCACATCGGTTTGCAGGTTCACGCTGATGGCAATGTACTCATGTTCAGTGTAACGGCTGAAGTAGTTGGTGGCAGCCTGCTGGTTTGCAAATGAAAGCGCTGACACGTCAAATGTGTACGTACTCTGTACCGGAGCTGTTGGGTTGATGGTGATCAGGCCCGTTGCTGCATTGATGGAGGCATGGTGAAGAACTAAACCAGAACCAGTGTTGACCCCTGAGGAATACCAGTTTAAAGAAGTCACCAAAAGGAAAGTCAAGAGGATTTTCACTTGTTTCATAAGATCATAATTTGGATTGAAAATGATTGGAACAAATCGCACATGGTCATAGGCAATATAACAGCCGTGTAGGCATTGATAAATATTGTTTTCTGAGCCAATGCTGTTTGTTCGGATATTGTTAATAATGTTGAAAATCGGCCTGGGTGAGTCGTGAAAAGAGAAGTATAGAAGGAAGAAAATTACATTAACTTGAAAAAAGCAGACAAATAACTATCCATTTTTTTGAAAATACCATATTCTATACATAGAAAAATTATTGTTACTGAAAAAATAGCGAGAAACCTCTGAAGGCAAATTGTTATTTGCGACTGTTACCAAGTTATTTTTGAAAATATCTATGTTCACACCCTCACCACCTTCCACACCGCTTTCCCCTCCTTCGTTTCCACCATCAAAAAATAAACCCCGGCCTCCAGGTCGGAGACGTCCAGTGTGGCTTCTTCCTTTTGTACGGCTTTGAGGCTGCTGGTTTTTACCAAACGCCCCGTCATATCGGCCAATTTCAAGCTCACGTTGCGGGGATAGGGAAAATCAAAAAACACGGAGCAGGTCTCCCGCACAGGGTTCGGAAACACGGCGATGCCAGCCGTTAAAGGCGGCTCTGGTTTTACGATGCTTACATTGGATGCACTAATAGTGATGGTATCCAGGGCGAATCCCGTGCAGCCGTCGAGGGCAATGACGGTGAGGCTGACAACATATATGCCGGGGGCGCTAAAGGTGTGCGAAGGGTGTTCTTCTGTGCTGGACGTGCCGTCGCCGAAGTTCCATTGCCAGCCGTCCAGGATATCAGTGGAGGTATTGGTGAAATGGATAGGTTCGTTGTCATCCACGCTCAGGCTGTCGGTAGAAACGGTGAAGGAAGCGCCCGGCTGGCTGCCCGCAGGTGTCAAGTTAACGCTCACGGGTATGCGGCCACAGGGTTCCTCATATTCAATTTCCCAATCGTAGAAATAGTACCATGCTCCATTGGCAGCGGCCCCGCCCGTTGTCCCCGTTATTTCCAACACATCGGGGATGGTGTAGGGATAATTGGCGCCAGTGGTGTTGAGGTACAGCGGTTTTCCGGCCCCTTTTACCAACTGGTAGCCCAAGCCCGGCGCTATGGTCCAATTTACGTCAATCCTGTTTTCCCCGATTTCGGTTGCGTTTAAAATATCGCTGTCAATCGTTTCCCCCGTCCCATCTATCAAACGGAACAAGCGCAAGCCTGTTTGGTCGGCAAACACCTTGATGGATTTTACCTTGATTGCGGTATGTACATCGAATACAAGCCCAATATCGGCTGAGTCTGAGAGCATATTATCCCCGGCGTTTTTGTGTTGCAGGCCAATAGGTGCCGTAAAAGTAGCCTCGGCATAAAAGGTGGTCGGCTGTGCCAGCGGCGGCGTGGCAAATACCTGTCCCGATGCCAGCAGGTTGCCAAAAGCTGGCGCATCGTACCAGTCAATGTCCACTGTGCCGGAGACTGGGTATGCGCCCCTGAGCAGGGCAGCTTGGTTTTCGCAAACCGATTCGCCGTTCCCTTCTATAAAAACCTGATAGCGCTCCCGCCCGCTCACCGTTGCCGGGATGGCAATACGGTTGTTCAGCGGCCGCTCGTCGGGCAGCCCGTTGGGGATTTGGAGGTTTATTTTTAAATCAAAATTTCCTGGCGTAGTAACGAGCGGGGAAAGCAATACAGTGATCCGCCCTTTTGGCAACAATTCCCCTGTCCATAGATGGGTTTGGTTAAATCCGCCCGCTTCGTAATATACTTCAAAAGAAGAAACAGTATCTGTCCCTGCATTTTCAACAATGACAACGGGCGTGATTTCATTTTCACAGGAAAAAGGCGAAACCCTGGCGTCCACCAACAACAAGTCGTTTGCTTTGTAGGGTGAAACGGGTGTGTGGCCTTGCGCTACGAGGTAGTTGAACGCCTCCAGCACATTGATGACGCCCATGCCAAAGGTGTTGTCCTCGCCCACCGGGCCGAGGTCGGTACAACTGTGGTAAAGGGCTGTTTTCAGTTCCTTTCCGGTCAATTCGGGAAAGGCTTCTTTTAACAGCAAAATAGCGCCGCTGACATGAGGTGCGGCCATGGAAGTTCCGTTCAAAAGGTCGTATCCGTTGCCAGTAACGCAGGAGCGGACGCTGACGCCGGGCGCCGAAACTTCTGGTTTTATCAAAATGGAACTGTCGCCGCCGCACCTTGATGGCCCCCTGCTGGAAAAACTGGCGATGGGCAGGGAAGGTACATTGCCATTCAGCGCCCCGACCGTGAAGGAGCTCACCTCGTGCAGGTTGATATTGTGGGGCGGCGTGATGGTCATGTCGCCGGGGCCTTCGTTGCCAGCCGAAAAAACAACGGCGATGCCAACGGCCTCCATCGCCTCTTCCACAGGCACATACAGGCTGAAACAGTCCGTCGTATCCAGGAAGGGGTCGTACCAAGAGTTGTTGATGACATCGGGAATGTCGTCAATGGTGCTGGGGTTGCCATCGGGGTCAAGCGACCACTGGAAAGCGGCGACGTTGTCCTCCGTACCCGTGGTGCTGCATGGCGCTACGGTCGGGGCACCGATCCATTGTGCATTGAAGGCCACGCCGACGGTATCGTTGTTCAGCCGGTCGAGGCCAAGGATGGTGCCTGTGACGTGAGTACCGTGATATTGGCAGTCGTTGGGGATGTAGTTTCCAGTCGGCACGAGCAGGCTGTCCAGTTCGTACCAGGTTTGTTCCATTGGCACATAAAAACCACGGTAGCGGGTGGCCAGGGCTGGGTGCCAAAGGTCAACGCCGGTATCGTTGGTGAAGGCCAACTGGCCATAGCCCGTGTAGCCCATCGCCCACATTTCAGGTGCCTTGATGACGGCCAGGCCCGGCTCGATACCATTGGGCTGGAGGGGAGGCGGGGCGGCTGCCACTTCGTATTTTTCAAGTTCCAACTGGCCGTTCAGCCCTATCCAGGCCACGTCTTCACGCCGGCTCAGGGCTTCCACTGCTTCATTTTTTATTTTGGCAAAAACGATATTGGTCACCCAATAGGAGCGGACGGAACCGGGCTGCACCTGGGGGGAGTTTTTCAAAAAATCCAACAGGCTGCCTTGTGTCCTGGCTGCTTTTTCCTGCAATGCTGTCAGCACCGTCTCCGAGCGCTTTTTCAGGGAAGCCCTTTCATTGGAAAACTGTGCCTCCAATGCCTGGAAGTCAACCCGATCGGCCAGCACTACGTGGATAGAATGGTAGGCTGCTGGCTCGACGGCCATTTTTTCCAATAATTTTTTGGACACTACTTCCTGGCGGATGCCTTGTGCCAATAGGTTGTTTTGAAAAAACAAAAGCAGGAATAGAGGGTAAAGTAGCCGCATAGGAACGAATAATGATGAATGATGAACGATGAATGATGAACCCTGGCTCAAGCAGTGCCTCCGTTCATCATTCACCGTTTTTAATCAAAATGTCGCTAATGTCAGTGTAAGGTATCACGAATTCCGTGTAGCCCATGGCATAAGGGCCGACTTCGTAAGGTACATAGCAAAAGAACAGGCCGTTTTCCACGAGGCCGATGTTGTCGGCGATTTTGAATAAGAAGACTTGGTCGAATTCAAAGCCTTCATCAAAATCCGCTTTTCGCACTTCCCGGAATTTCTGTTCCGCCCGATGTTGCAAAGTGTCCAGGCTGGTGACAATGGCATCCATCGTGACGGCTTGGCCAGTGGCTACATCGAAAGAGCTGACCGCAGAAGTGGGGTTGCCGTGCGCACCGCCAGCAAAGCTGTAGCCATCCAGGCGCAGGGTCAGGTATTGGCCGTCGTTGAGCAAAATGGTATCCGAAACATCCACGGTGTAAAACAGGGCACCGTCTGGGAAGTCTTTCACCGATTCTTCATGCAAATTGAAAAAGTTTTGGATAGCAGCATCCAGGCTTTGCTCCTGATCCATTTCCAAGGAAGGATCCAACATGCCGAGTATAAAATCCAAAGCCCAGGTATTGACGGCATTTTTCAGGGCATCGTTGCCTGTTTTTACGGAAGGGTAGGCCAGCTTCACCAAGGCACAGCTCTTTTCCGGCGAAGGATCCACGCAGTCGCCCTGCTCTTTTTCAATGGTCACGGTCTCCATTTCCACGGCAGTTGGCATTGCCGATTGTGCAGTATTTTCGTTCGGCGCTGGGCTGGAATTGCAGGAAAGAATGGCGAAAATGGCCACCGCCAGGATAGGCAAAAAGGTAAGGTTGAATTTTTTCATGTGTGCTGGGTTGTTATCGGCTAGTATTGGGGTGTGGGAAACAAATGTAGGAAAAGCTGCTTTATTGGGCCGCTTTCCTTCAAAACAAATCCAATGAGATGGCCTGGGCCTCGTTTTCCAAATGGGCCAATTCGGCATCCCATAGGGCACAGGCTTGAAAGGTGGATTTTGCTGTTTGAAAAAGTGGATTTCAATACCCTTACCGCATCTTCGGCCTCCGCCGCTTGCTCCCTGGCGACAGGGGCATCCCGCCCTTGGGCATCATGCCCATGCGCTGGGCAGCTTTCATCTGGCCCTGCTGGCCGACGGCTTTCTCAAATTGCTTGACTTGATCCTTCAAGGCAGATTCCGTCACGTTCATTTCCTTGATGTTTTTCAGGTGCATTTTCACCACGTTCCAGCGCTGCTTCTGGGCGGCGATGCCTGCGAGTTGCAGTTGCACGGCGGCACGTTCGTTGTCGGTGGGGAGCTTGAGGGACTGCGCTTTTTGCAGATACTGCTCGGCCTCGTCGGTGCGGTTGAGGCCCTGGGCGATGGTGCCTTTTATCAAATAGTAGTAGGCACGGTTGCTTACATAGAGCCATTCGGGCTTGAAGGTGAGTTTCAGGCGCTCCTCTGCGCCGAGGAAATTGGTGCCGTTTTGCATGATCATGGCCGCCGACTGGATGGTGCCGAGCAGGATATACCCTACCAGCAAAATCAAGCCCACCAAAATAAAGGGGAAGGCATACCAAAAACCAAGGAATATGGCCATCAAAGTGCCGCCGATCAGGCAGACGGCGATGAGCGCAAAACGCAGGTAAATATTGATAGTAAACATCTGTTTTCTGTTTTTTTAAAGGAGGGCAAATGTAAGAAAGTTTGTCGGTTGAAGCGGCTAAAGTTAGTGGCACATTGTGCCGATATGAATATTATTATCATTAAAATGAAGTGTTATTTTGTCCAAATTAGTATTGATTGTCAACATTTTACAATAAAATATTCCAGTCTCGGTTCTTATATTTGCAACAAAGGCCGGCCTTGCGCCCTGAACATTTTAAAGCAGCGACACCTTATCATGGCGTATTGGCATTTTGGCCTATCATCAAACACTATTTTTTTATTTGAGTAAAACTTAAAAACTATGGTTCCTCCGAATCCATCCAACCAACCGAACCCTAATCCGCAAGGAAATCCACAACCATCCTACAATAGCCCAACCAACCCTCCCAAAAAGAAGGCGTACAACCCTTTCATCCCGATAGCCCTGACGGTGGGCTTCCTGATGCTGGTGGCCGTAGCTTGGCTTACTTACACCAGCATGAGCACCACCCGTGCCCTGGAGCAAAAAGTGGCAGAATACGAAGAGGCCGAGCGCCTGCGTGGCGAACTGGAAACCCAGTACAACCAGGCTGTGGCCGAATTGGAAGCCATGAAGGGCGACAATGAGCAAATCAATGCCCTCATTGACCAGCAAAAAGCAGAGTTGGCGGTACAGAAAACCCGCATCACCGAAATGCTGCGGGAAAAAAAGAAATTGGACAGTGCCCTGGCCGAAATCAGGAGCCTGAAAACCAAGGTGGCAGAATACATTGCCCAAATAGAAACCCTGAAGGCAGAGCAGGAGCAGCTTAGCATGGAAAATACCCAACTACAGCAGGACCGGGAAAACCTCAGCCTTCAATTGCAGGAGAAATCCGTTGAAAATGAGTCACTT
Source organism: Saprospiraceae bacterium (assembly GCA_041741095.1). Classification (GTDB taxonomy): domain Bacteria; phylum Bacteroidota; class Bacteroidia; order Chitinophagales; family Saprospiraceae; genus UBA6168. The sequence goes on along the minus strand of JBGSKQ010000083.1, from coordinate 55,922 downwards.
AGCACTGCCAAGGCGCAACTGGTGAACGAAAAGGAACAACTTTCAAAGGCCGTGGAAGTCGGGTCCGTCGTGAAAGTGAAAGAAATCAACGTGACAGGCCAGAAGGTGAAGAAAAGCGGCAAAACTGCCACGAAAGACAAATCGAAGCGGGTGGATCAGTTGAAAGTTTGCTTCACCACCGTCGCCAATGATTTGGTGAAACCCGGCACTGAAAAATTCTTCATCCGCATCGTGAACCCGAAAGGGGAAAACCTCGCCATTGACGACTTGGGCAGCGGTATGCTCGTGAGCAACAAAACGGGCGAAGAAATTACCTATACCCAAATGGCCGAGTACGATTACCAAAACGACGAAACGCAATTGTGCTTCCTGTGGAACCCCGGTATGCCTTTCCAGAGCGGAAAGTACCAAGTGGAAATCTACAACAAGGGCCTGTTGGCGGGTGCGGGGAATTTTGAATTGAAGTGAGCATCATTGATTCATTGATTCATGGTTTCATTGTTTTTTAATCATGATGAAATCAGAAAGCGGGGCCAAGCCTTTTACAGGGGCTTGGCCCCGCTGCATTATGGGACAATGATAAACTTGCCCGGTGCGGCAAGCTGTTGATTTTCAATAGAATATATCAATATATAAAAATACAGGCCTGGGCTGGTGTCGGGCTTTGCCTCCCAAAAAAAAGAATGTTCCCCTGCGTTTTGGCGGCCTAATTCCCGGCTTTCTACCAAGTTGCCTTCCAAACTGATAATCTCCAATTTTACAATACCCGCCTGTGGCAATGTGTAAACGAGCAGGGTACCGCCCCGAAACGGGTTGGGCTGCATCCGGTGCGCCAGCAGGGCAGGGCTTTCCGATTTTGTGGAAGTTGAAGTTGGCGTACAGACCTGCCCAAATTCGGCGCAATAGGAGCGCTCCGGCAAGGTGCAGTCCAGCACGAAAGGGTTGGCTTTGCCGTCCTGGTATTGGGCGATGAGCCAGGTACGATCCCATTCGGCCTGATCCACAGGGTCGAGCAGGTGCCAGGCGCAGAGGGTTTCACGCTGGGTTTCAAAAAAGTTGGGATCGAGCGGGTCGGCAAAATCCTTGTACATCGTGTAGAAGTAAAACATGGCACGGGCCACATTGCCCTTGTGGTCTTCTCTCGGCTCAAAGCTGTTGCCATTTCGCTCACTGTAAAGATCGATATTGGAAGTTGGGATGGAACTTATTTTGGTGGCCAGGTAATACCATTCCTCGGTCTCGCCGTCCGGGATTTCTGCAAAAGGCGAATTGCCCCTGGCGTTGTTCACATCGGCACGGGTAGCGTACAGGTGGTGCATGTCGCCCTCGGCCACGCCCACGGCACCGAAACTTTTGGGGTAAGTATGCTCCGTATTGATATCAAAGTCAAAAGCCGCCTGGGTGGGGTCTTTTGAGGGGTCAAGCCAAATTTTATAGCCAGTATAGACGCAGGTGAGGCTGTCGTTTTGACCATAAACAACAGAAAAAAGCGTGTCACGGGCAGGCCCTTCAGGCAGTAAGGTGGCTGCCTTGAAATTGCTTTTGACCTCGTCCAATAGTGCTTGTCCGCTCAACCCTGGCGAAACAGGGATATGGAACTGGGCGGTGGCCACATTGGCAACAAACAAAAGCAGAAGCGGTAAATATTTCATGGTGTGGCGGTTTGAATATTTTCCCTTATCCAGACTATTGATTGGCTGTGGCAAAAGGGAAGTGGCAAAAGTAGGGTTTCCTTATGACTCATTGCCGGCGGCCAGAAAAAGCCGTTTCTTTTGTATTTTTTTGAAAATGAAAAACGTGGGGGTGGGTATCGTTAAAAAATCAATCTGGGCAGTATTGCTGGAAAGCTGTGGTCATTGCCTCGTCCAACATTTTGCGGTCTTCCTTGCTGTGGTAGGCAGTTTCGTGGAGTCGCTCCAGGGTGTGCGTGATGCTGTCGGCCATTGCCTTGGTGCGCCGCCACATGTCGTCGGTCGTACCGTTGAGCGAATCGAGGCGGCTTTGGTAAATGGCATGGTGGGTGGGTTCGTGGGCACTCATTTTTACACTGTCTTCCAAAAAACGGATGGCATCGGCCAGGGCGTATCGTTCATTTTGCAGGCGCTTGGCTTGGCATTGCAGTTCGGCGAGTATTTTGCCATCCGCTTCGAGGTTTTTAGTAGCAGAATTGGTATTATTTAATTGGCAGGAAAATAATGTAAATGCCCAGCAAATACAGCTACTAATGGTTAATTTAATTGGCATATTCAGAAAAATATAGAATCGGTTTTTTTCAAAAAATATAACCGCTAACTGCACGAATAATTAGTGAAAATTCGTGCAATTAGTGGCTATATAATTTTAATTAAAAATCCTTCGGCCAATTAATCTGGTGGTTCACGTTGTCGCCCACCGATTTGCCCATTTTCAGGCCGTTCAGGTTGTCGGTATTGTAGTGGATGCCGCCGTAGAGGCGGGAGTTGGCGCATTCATTCGCCATTTCATCGAAGTTGTTGAAATTGCGGACAGAGAAGCCAAACTGTATCTGCGTACGGTCGGTAAAGACATAATACCCGTCGCCATCGGTGAACATATTGGTGAAAATACGGGACCCGGCGGCGGCCTCCGTGGCGTGTCCAGAAGTATAGGCCGGGAAAGGCGGCGTGCCGATCAGCGTATTGAAATTCGGGTCAATATTTTGGCGGATATAGGTAACCGGGCGGATGAGGAAATAGTCGTATTTTGTTTTCCAACAACATATAAAGGCGTCGTTTTCGGCAATGCCCAACTTGGCGTAGCCAACGGCTGCCATGGCCAAATTGGCGTCATTTTCCTCCAACAGTTGCGTCATAATATTAAAGGTATGACCAGTCGGCGTACAGGTATTGAAGGGGTCGTCGGCCCAAAACTTGGCGATTTCCACCTTTTCGGCATCGGCGTTGGTCACCACGTCGTAAACGTTCATGGCCTCGTTGTAAAATTCGGAATTGTTGCCAGTTTCATACGGCGTATGTGCTACCGGTTGTCCTTGCTGGATATTCGAGTTGAGGAAAGGGCGGTTGCTGCCCCAATTGGGCGAAAGCGGGTTTGGCACCGCTCCCGTCGGAATCCAGGCACCGTTGATGGCAGGCCAGGTATAAGGCAATTGAAAAGGATCAATGTATGATTCGTGTCCGCCGTCGGACTTGGAGTACTCGTAAACGGCCTCCGACATGGCTTTCCCAAATGCCAAGGAGCGGTCAACGACGGCCTGGTCCACGTTCAGGGATAGTTCCTGTTGCCAATCAGCTTCCAGATCGTCCACCCTGGCGGCGTTTTCTGCGGTGATGTTTTCGCCAAACATTTTGCGCATCATATCGGCGAGGGCAGCATTGGCGGCCAAGGCCCAGTTGTATTCAAACTGATCGGTCTCTGCTTTAGGTAAATCGCTGATTTCCAGCCCGTTGACTTGCCCGGCCAAGTCCTCTGCGCCGTCCCAGCCCTGCACCACCGTTTCATACAGGGTCAAGCCCGAATACCCAAAGGCACGGGCGGCCTGTGGCGGAAAAAAGCCGGGGGTTTCTTTGACCACCGTGCATTCCAGCTTGAACCAATCACGGGCCATGTCGCTGCTGTAGGCTTTGGGCGAAAGGCTGCTGACGGTGTCGGGCAGTTCTGTATTGTCATCGTCGCAGGATGCGAACCAAAAGACAAGCCCGGCCATCATGAAATAAATGAATAGTTTTTTCATGTAGGATTAGAATTTTTTGGTCTTGTGCAATTTAGAGCTTGCTTGCGATTTGGTCACTTGGTCAAAAACGACAAACAAGCTCTTGAGGTGTAATTCAGGATGGTCAAATCATAAGGTTGCTTTGCACAAGCACAGGTTAGGAAAAAATTTACTTGTGCAAATATACCGTGCAAAATATTTTATATCCAGCCCATTGACTATGAATGATTTGCGAAGAAAATGTTATTTTAAAATAACAAAATTCAGTCACAACAGCTTGAACTGCGTACACAATTTGTGGGGTTTCCGATGCCTGTTGGTCCACCAATTTTTTTCCCAAATCCATTATTTAGTTTTACGCGCCAAAACATTTCCCCTGGCTCACACATATTTGGATAAAACATTTTTTATGAGAACATTCTTTTACGCATTTCTTCTGCTTTCACCGATCGTTGCCTTTGCAGGCCCTTCCACTATCAGCCCCCATATCCACATTGACCAGTTTGGTTACCGACCAGATGCCCAAAAAGTCTGCGTGATCAGCGATCCACAAACCGGTTTCAATGCGGCAGAAAGTTTTTCGCCCGGATCAAGCTACCAAGTCAGGCGCTGGAGCGACGATGTGAGCGTTTTCAATGCCAATATCTCTGCCTGGAACAGCGGCGCCACCCACAGCCAATCGGGCGACAAAGTGTGGTGGTTTGACTTCTCCAGTTTCACCATGCCGGGCGAATACTATATTTACGACCCTGCGAACGAGGTGGGTTCCAATCGGTTTTATATTGGTGAAGACGTGTACAACATAGCTTTGAAAAAGGCCATCCACATGTTTTACTACCAACGCTGCGGGGTGGCCAAAACGGCTGCCCATGCTGGCGATTGGGACGATACGGCCTGCCACTCCCATGCCTTGCAAGACCTCAACTGCCGCAGCGTCAGCGAACCCAATAATGCTGCCACAGAGAAAAACCTCTCCGGCGGCTGGCACGATGCGGGCGATTTTAACAAATACGTGAATTTCACCTGGTCGCCTGTACACGATCTGCTATTTGCCTACCAGGAAAATCCTATGGTCTTCGACGACAATACCAACCTGCCTGAGTCGGGCAATGGCATCCCCGACCTGCTTGACGAACTGAAATTTGAACTGGATTGGCTGTTGAAAATGCAGCTATCGGATGGCTCGGTGCTGATGAAAGTGGCGGTGTCCTGTTTCGAGGCTGCCAGCCCGGCCAGTGCCGATGTGGCACAGCGCATGTACGGCCCGGCGCAGATTTCGGCGACCATTGCCGTGGCGAGCATGTTTGCCCATGCCTCCGTGGTGTATGGCGCTTTGGGCAATGCCGCTATGGATACCTACGCCGCCAACTTGCTCTCCAAGGCAGAATTGGCTTGGGACTGGCTGGAGGCCCACCCTGGCACATCGAGCTACAACAACGCCGGCTTTTGCAGCGCCAACCCGGAGTGGAGCGCCGACGACCAAAACGAAGGTAGGACCGGTGCCGCCGCTATGCTTTTTGCCGCCACGGGAGATACCAATTACCGCTCGTATTTTGACAGCCATTATACTTCCATCCGCCCTTATAATTGGGGGTATTGGTATGCTTTTCAGCCGACCATTCAGGATATTATGCTCTACTATGCCAGCCTGCCCAACGCTACGCTGACAGTGGCCAACAATATCAAAAACAATTGCATCAACTCGGTGAACAGCAACAATCCCGACCTGCTCACCGCCTGGCTGAACAACACCGATGCTTACCGGGCCTATTTAAAAGACAACGACTACGTGTGGGGCAGCAACCGTTGGAAAGCCAACATGGCCAATATTTTTAACAATATGGTGGTGTACGGTCTTTCGCCCGCCAATGCCGCTCATTACGCCAATGCGGGAGAGAGCTATGTCCACTTCCTGCACGGTGTGAACCCTATCAACAAAACCATGCTGACAAACATGGGCGATTTTGGTGCAGAAAACAGTTGCGATGAAATGTACCACGCTTGGTTTGGCGACGGCACGAATTACGACAATGCCCAAACTTCGCTCTACGGCCCGCCGCCGGGCTACGTGACGGGCGGTTTCAACCCCAATTTCAACCCTGATCCGGCTTGTGGCTGCACCATTTCCCCGCCGCAGGGTCAACCGCATCAAAAAGCATATAAAGACTGGAACACCAGTTGGCCCGAAAACTCCTGGGAACTGACCGAACCGGCCATTTACAGCCAGGCAGCCTACATCAAGCTCCTCTCAAAATTTGCCATCGAAGACGCCCTGCTTGCCACCGAACTGCTGGGCTTCACGGCAACGCTGCAAAGCAACAATACGGTGAAATTGCATTTTTCAACGGCTTCCTTGGAAGGGGTGAAAGAGTGGGAAATCCAGCGGGGCAAGTCGCTCGGCACCTTTGACTCCATCGGTCGGGTGAGGCCGGAGACGAGTGCCGGTGGGTTGGGCCATTTTCAATTCACGGATACGCACCCAAACATCGGGATAAATTATTATCGCTTGAAAATGAAGGACTTAGATGGCCATTATACCTACTCAAACATAGAACAGGTGGAGGTGAAACCAACTTTTACCATGCTTGCCGTCCCGAATCCAGCTATTGATTTTTTGGGGATCCACTTTCAAGTAAACCGGCCCGGCCCGCCCATTGATGTATCGCTATTTGACAGCTTTGGGATGCTGGTTTTTGAAAAAACCATCCAGCCCAACGGAGGCATTATTTTGGAAAACATTCCAGTCAAAAACCTGCCAGCAGGCCTGTATTTGTTGCGGGCGAGGGCAGGGGCGGAAATGCTGGTGGGAAAGGTGGTGATAGCCCCTTAGAGCTTGTTTGGGATTTGGTCACTTGGCTCAAAACGGCCCTTTTTCGCCACTTTCCCACCTTTTTTCAGTCAAGTAGCCCCGCTATTCTCCTTTAAAAAGCTGAAAAATTGACGAAAAATTTCTCGTTTTTAGCTCGAGCACCAAATCCCAAACAAGCTCTTAGCGCAGACAGAGCGGCAAATGGCCACCCAGTTTTTCAAAAAGTTGCGGATATTGCCGACCATTCTTTCACATAAAACCTGAAAAGATGCGGCAATTGGCTCTCCTCATAGCACTGTACATCATTCCCTTCCATAGCATTGGCCAAGACCACCCTTGTCCCGAAGCGCTGTTCCGCTATTGGGAATTCCGTGACAGGTTCCTGAAGCATTTTGTCCGCCTGGACTATTGGGGCGACGGCATCGGGCAATGGGATGCGGAAAATCTGCGGTATGAGAAGGCGGGGTATGGGTTGCCAGCGGCCAGAATGAAAATGGTATCCCCCTCGTGTTATGGATATTACAATTGTTACCTGCCACCAGAAGTCCTTGACTGTCAAAGCTCAAATGTTTTGAGTTGGGGAGACGCCACAATAGGGCATGGACATTATTTGGCGATGTTGGCCACTGAATATGAACTGCTTAGGAAAAACAAACAATGGGAACAAAGCCAAAAAACACTGCATGAATTATGGCTTGCTTTGCAGGCTTACCGGAGATTGGACATGACGGCGAATCGTTTATATGAACATTGGCGGGCTAAATACGCTCCAGATTGCCATGTAGAGAAAACGATAGGGATGTGTGGTATAGAAGTTAGTGTACCAAATTATTCCGGTTATTCTGGATTTTTTATACGTGATGATGTTCCGCATTCATTTAAAGGAGAATTTATAGAAAGTTCAGGAAATGAAAAAAGTTGGGAAGTAGGAAGTATAGGTTCAGACTATGCCTGCATGGAAGATAATCTATTGGGAAAATTTTTACCCGATGAAAATTCAAGAAGTGGTGATTTAGTATTAAGTCAGGATCAAATGATTGCTTTGTTGTTTGGGTTGGCATTTGTAAAAAGATTCATTCCAGATTCTGTGGAAATATTTGGAATGAAACCAGTTGATATGGCAAAAAAAATAGCAGTGGGGATGTTACAGCATATACATCCTGCCGATGAGACATTTAGTGCATATAGAAGCATAAGATATCCAGGGTGTTTATCAGACACGCAAGTTGAAAGAGGGCCAAATGCCAGTAATTTTTACTTGGCAATAAATTATGCAATTGCGTACATAAATGATGAAGCACCTATTTGCGTGGATGGAGAAGATGGACAAAAGTGGGAAGCTTTTAGCAAAAGAGCATGTGATTGCGATTTGCCATTTTATGAAAACTGTGGGTTTAATTGCAGGATGCTTTTAGAACTATTAGCGGTTACCGATGATGATAAATTTGATAAAATTCAAGAAAAAGCTTACAATTTAGAAAAAGAAGCATTTATTCTTGCCAGGTTCCAATTGCATAGTAATAAGTATAAAGTTACAGAGCTGAAACCCTTTATTAAAACCAAGTTTCATGATGTTATCTGCAAAATGCCCCCGAATTGTCAAGGTCCTTGTTATAAATCAAGTCAAAGTGGCGAGTCTTATTTTGAATGCCCCAATATACAAGGGTGGTGTGCTGAAAGTAGGATAAAAGGCAGCAGTCCAGATCAAACTAACTGTATATTTGAGAGAAATGAAAGCCTACAGGGAAATGGAATTGATTATTTATTTAGTTACAATTTGTACTTGTTGACCTATTTTCCAGACGCTCCATTTTTTAACCCAGAAGAACCTGAAGGTGAGGTTGTATTTCAGTTGCCCAATAATATGACTGGTGAAAAATCAATTTGCCCGCCAAATAGCACTGTCATCGGAATTTCAGAAAATTATGGCCAGTATGGAGATATAATATGGGGAGCAAGCCCGAACCTTACGATACAGTTTTTGAATGAAAGGCGAGATTCGATAGAAGTAGGGACACTGATAGAAACGGACACATTAGGCTGGCTTAGTTTGAAAGTATTGAGGGGAAAATGTGATTGGGGTTATTATTGGACGAAAATTCGGATTGGGCCGCCGCCTGTCCCACTATTGATAAACAATACCAATGCTTGTCAGCCTGAAATATGTCTATTAAATGAATATCCTGAATTATTTGAAATAAAATGGGATATTTTCAATTGGGATTCAATTGACTATAAAGTCAAAATCAACAATGATTGCGCTTTATTTGAATTTTATCAACCTCCACCAAATTTGGTTTCATTAGCAACCTCATTTTCAAATTCTTGTGGCACCAAGGCAACAATTGAAAATTTTTCATTTGATTGTGATGAAAAATTAATTAAGAATATTTTACTTTATCCAAACCCTGCATTTTCAAAAATAAATGTGGAATTCAATAACCTCTCACACCATGTTTTGCATAATACCCCAGCAGAGATAAAAATTTATGGCTTATTGTCCAACTTAGTTCTTCAAGTTGTTGCTGATCAAAATTTTATAAGCATTGATATCACAAACCTTGAAGCTGGAATTTATTTTGTTTTTGCTGTTGTAAAAGATGAAGTATTTGCTGGGAAGTTTTATAAATCTATTTGATTTTACTTCCAGCGTTCAAAATATAAAAACAAATTTATGATTCAAACCAAATACATAATTTATAGCGCAGTTTCCCTATTGTTGATTGGTCTTTTTTCTTCGCTAAACTTAATGGAATTAAGGGCGATGGAGCCAATCAGGGCATTGGTGGCAATGGAATTGATGATTAACCATGATCAGGTACACCCAACCCTTACTGGAGCTCCATACCTACATAAACCTCCATTTTTTAATTGGATACTGGAAGTTTCCTTTTGGATAACAGGTAGTTTTAAAGAATGGGCGGTTCGAGTTCCTTCTATTTTAGCCTATCTTTTAACAGGTGTAGCAATGTTTCTGGTTTTAAAGGGACGCATCGGAAAAAAAGTTTCAGTACTGGCCATCATATTTTTTTGGTTTGGAGCCGATTTGCTTTTTTACGGTACTGTAAATGGCGGAGAAATGGACTTATTCCTGCCCTTGCCAGTGTTTGCACAAGTAGCAATTTTACCGATTTTATACAAAGAACGTAAATGGCTGTTAATGTTTATCTTATCTTATGGCATTTTATCACTCGTATTTTTAACAAAACACTTTGCTGCTATTGCTATCCATTTTCTGGCTATTCTTGCCTTGGTTATTTCGGAAAAAGATTGGCGGTTACTGTTTCGTTGGCAGCATTTTATCGGAATATTTACATTTCTTGGTATTGTTTCTCTTTATTTTTATGCTTATTCAACAAGAAATGACCTTGAACCCTTTTTAGCTAATTTATTTTTAGAAACAACCGATAAAACTCATTCAGGGAATATTGTGGATAGGTTGTTGCATTTGATAGAAGTTCCTGTTTCATTGTTAAAATTATTGTTCCCTTGGTCTTTGCTGGTGTTTTTTCTTTGGAGGAAAAATATTTGGGGTGTATTTAATCAAAATAATTTGCTGCGATATAGTTTAATATTTTCTCTCTTAAATATTGGTGTTTATTGGTTGATAGGCCAACCCCACGACCGCTATTTGTACCCATTGTTTCCCTTTTTTAGTATTGTATTAGCTGGGATTTTTGAAAATTTTACGAATTTGAAATTTCGTTTAGTTGCATGGCTGGCTTTTGTGCTTGCTGCGGGCAGAATTGTTTACAACCTTGCAGTAATGCCCCTGCAACAAGAGAGGCTCCATGATCGGAGCAGTGCATTTGATGTCGTAAAAATAGCTAATGGTGAACCAGTATATTTAACTGGCTGGGAAGTGGTTAGAAAATTCGACAAGGAATTATTCGGATTAAAAATTTTAAATACCGAACTTCGGTACCCTGGACCTATTCCATACGGAATTCCATATATTCTCACTCGTGAAACCGGTAGGATTGTCCAATTCCACCCAGAGCCCGTAGTCGGCAAACTTTACCTTGCACCTGCTCCATTTGTCGAAAAAATGAACAAAGACGTGCTCTACACTATCTCAGTAGGATACATAGATGGGGGAATTCTACTTTGCAGGTTAAAATGAATTTAAGTTATAAATATGCTGAATCAATCCATCAAGAAGCCCGCCGCCTCGGCTTCTCATTCATTGGCATCGCCAGGGCCGAAGCCTTGGACGAAGAAGCCCGCCGCTTGGAGGAATGGCTCAACCGGGGCTACCACGGCCAGATGAAGTACATGGAAAACCATTTCGACCTGCGCACCGACCCGACCAAACTGGTGCCGGGGGCCAAATCGGTCGTCGTGTTGATGCACAATTATTTTCCAAAAGACTCCCAAAGCGACCCTACTGCGCCGAAGCTCGCCAAATATGCCTATGGCGAGGATTATCACCTCGTTTTGAAAAAAAAGCTCAAGGAACTGCTGCATTTCATACAAGAAGAAATCGGCGAAGTAAATGGCCGTTGCTTTGTGGACTCGGCCCCGGTGTTGGAACGGGATTGGGCCAAAAAAACGGGCATTGGCTGGACGGGCAAAAACACGCTGCTCATCAACCCCAAGGCTGGTAGCTACTACTTCCTTGCCGAACTCATACTCGATCTCGAATTGCCGCCCGACCACCCCATCAAAGATCATTGCGGTACTTGCCGCCGCTGCATCGAAGCTTGCCCAACGGATGCCATTTCGCCAGAAGGTTATTTGCTGGATGCGTCGAAATGTATTTCCTATCTGACCATCGAGCTGAGGGAAGCGATTCCGGCGGAGTTTAAGGGGAAAATGGAAAATTGGATGTTCGGTTGCGACATCTGCCAGGAAGTGTGCCCCTGGAACCGTTTTTCAAAGGCCCACGAAGAGCCCGCTTTTGACCCGCAAGAAGGTTTGATGAAAATGAAAAAAAACGAGTGGGAAGAAATCACGGAGGAGGTTTTCGGCAAGCTTTTCAAACATTCGGCGGTGAAGCGGACGAAATACGCTGGGTTGCGCCGCAACCTTGATTTTTTAAACGAAGATACCTGATTTTCAAGGCCCAACTTGCTTCAAAACGCATTTTCCAGGACAGGCTGGAGGTTGAGTTTACCCCAAAAATTGTGGATGTACTGAATGGTATCGTACAGCTTGTCCATGTCCAAAGGCTTGATGACGTAGGCTTTTGCCCCAAACTGGTAGGAGGCTTGGATTTCGTCGCTACGGTCGGAGGAAGTGAAGATGATGACTGGCAAAAACCGCCAGTTTTCATGGGCGGACAGCACTTTCAGCACTTCGGTGCCGTTCACGGGCGGCATGTTCATGTCCATCAAAATGTAGTTGATTTCTTCCAAGGGGATTTGGTCATTGTGCAGCATCCCCAAAAAATGCTCGCCGTTTTTGCAGTAGATGACATCTGCATTGATTGCCAGTTCCTTGTAGGCAATTTTCGTTAGTTCGGCCTCTGCCCGGTTGTCGTCAACCAACAGCACTTTGCTGCGTTCTATCATAGTTTCCAAATTTAACGTATTGAAAGAATCCTCTGGAGGTCGGAGGTTTTTTGAGAGGAAGGCCACAAATTTCCAAAAAACTTTTTGAGTTTTGAAAATTGAATTTTCGTTTTGACCGTAAATGACCAAGCAAGTTTAACCTAACAAACTCATGTTTTTGAAAAAATTCTTCTTTTTCCTCTTGTCCGCTTTTCTTTTTTCCTGCAACAACGCCAGCAAAGATCAGGCTTCTTCGCCAAAGGCTGCAACGGACAGCACAGCCGCTGATGCCGCCAAATCTTCCAAAAAGAAAAATATCATTTTTTTTGGCAACAGCCTCACCGCCGCCTACGGCCTCGATCCATCAAAAGGTTATGTGGCGCTCATCCAACAACGACTGGATTCGCTGGGCCTGCCCTACAAGGCTATCAACGCTGGCCTGAGCGGCGAAACAACCGCCGGGGGCCGGGAGCGGGTTGCTTGGGTCATCCAGCAGCCTGTTGATATTTTTGTGCTCGAACTTGGCGGAAATGACGCCCTGCGGGGCCTCGAACCGACTGCTTCCCACGAAAACCTGGAAGCCATTATCCAGACTGTGAAAACGAAATACCCAGAGGCGAAAATCATCTTGGCGGGCATGGAGGCCCCGCCCAATATGGGACAGGAATATACTTCGCAATTCAGGAAAATGTACGCCGATTTGGCCAAAAAACACAATGTTTCGCTCATCCCATTCTTCCTCGCCAATGTGGGCGGCATCGCTGAACTGAACCAAGCCGACCGCATCCATCCGAACGAAAAAGGCCAGTATATTTTATTGGAAAATGTGTGGCAGGTGCTGAAGGGAATGTTGTAGGTGTGAGGAGGTTTGCCGTTGGTTGTTGGCCTTTAGCTAACAGCCAATAGCTAACAACCCAGAATCTTAATCCGCATTTTCTGCGAGGCGCTTGAAATAATAATAGGTCTCCACCTGCGATTGTATGGGGAAATCTGCATTAATATCACGGTAACGATTCTCCTGCGTCTCGTCCAAAATGCGGGCTTTTACGTTGTCCCTCCATTGCAGTTCGATGATGTCCTTGAGCTGTTTTTTTATGTTTTTATCAAAAATGGGAAAAATAGCCTCAATACGCCAGCTCAGGTTGCGGGTCATCCAATCGGCGCTGGAAAGGAAAATTTCCTCCTCGCCGTCATTGTGAAAAATAAAAACCCGGCCATGCTCCAGGTACCTGTCCACAATGCTCACGCCTTCGATGTTTTCGCTCAGGCCGGGCATACCTGGTTTTATGGAGCATATCCCCCTGACTATCAAGCGGATAGGCACTCCGGCACGGGATGCATCGTACAATTTTTGGATCATCTTTTCGTCGTGGATGCCATTCATTTTGAGCGTGATGCCACTGGCTTTTCCTTTTTTGGCATTTTTCACTTCCCAGTCTATTCTTTGTTCCAATTGCGAACGGAGGTTGAATTGGCCGACCAGCAAGTGCTCAAAACCTTGGTAAGGGGTTTGTTCGGTTTCCAAAAAAGTGAATAGCCTGGCCACTTCGCCCGTCAGTCTTTCGTCCACGGTAAAAAGGCCGAAGTCGCAATAAATCTTGGCGGTCACTTCATGGAAATTGCCCGTGCTGAGGTAGGTGTAAAACTGCTCGTGCCCGTCCTCTTCCCGGCGGATCAGCGCCATTTTGCTATGTACTTTCAGGCCAGGCATACTGTACTGCACTTTGATGCCCGCCTGTTCCAGTTTCTCGCCCCACTCCAGGTTGGCCTCCTCGTCGAACCTCGCCTTTACTTCAATAAAAACGAATACTTGTTTGCCGGCTTCTACCGCTTCTATCAGGGCGTTCATGATGCGTGACTGCTGCGCCACCCGGTATTGGGTGATTTTAATATGCGTCACGGCGGGGTCGTTGGCAGCTTCTTCAAAAAAACGTACCACGGATTTATAGAAATGGTAGGGCGGGGCAATGAGGTGATCCCTCGCCCGGATAGCCGCAAAAAAATCCTGCGTATTTTCCAGGGGCTGGTAGGGCAGGGCAGGCAGGGCTTTGTTTTTCAGGTGATCCAGTCCAAAGTCAGGGAATTTGAAAAAATCGGAGTTGTTGTGGTAGCGGCCCTCCACCAGTAGGTCTTCTTTTTTCAGGTTAAAAGTGGCCATGAGAAAGGTGAGCAATGCCTTGGGCATTTCCCGGTCATAAATGAAGCGGGAAGCCGGGCCGACCTGCCGCTTGCTCAGGCTGTTTTTTATCTTGGCGACGAGGTCGCCCGAAAATTCGTCGTCAATGTACAGTTCGGCGTCCCTGGTCAGTTTGATGGAATAGGTGTCGAGGATGTCGTAGCCGGGAAACATGCGGGTGAGGCAATGCCGCACGATGTCGTCGAGCATGATCAGTTCCCGGCGGCCATTGAGCGAAGGCAGGCGGATGAAACGGGGCAGGTGGTCGGAAGGGATTTTGACGATGGCATATTGTTTTTTGCCGTCTTCTTTGTCCTTCAGGTGTACCATCAGGTAGAGCGAGGCATTGGTTAAAAAAGGTCGTATTTTGCCTTTCACCAGTAGCACGGGCTGCACGAAGGGCATCATGTTTTCGTCAAAATACGTTTCTACAAATGCCTTTTGCTTGCGCCCCAAATCCAGCCTGCGGCGCAGGAAAATCCGCTCTTTTTCCAATTGAGGCACTATCTGCTGGCCAAAAATCTCGCTGAACTCCTCCTGCTGCTTGTCCACGATTTGGGTAATTTGTTTCAAAAGTGCCTTCGGATCATAGTCAAATTGCTGCCTGGTGCGGCGGCCCACCCTGACCAGATTGCGGTGGTTCGCTACCCGTACCCTGAAAAATTCATCGAGGTTGCTGCTGTAAATGGCGAGGAATTTCAGCCGTTCCAACAAGGGCACATTGGGGTCTTTTGCCTCTTGCAAAACCCTGTAGTTGAAAGATAGCCAACTAATGTCTCTGTGTATGATTGGGTATTTTTCACTGCCCATTGCTGCTGTAGGGTTTTCTCCGCTAAGTTTTAACAAAGTATGTTACAAAGGACTTGATTCGCTAAAATAAGGAGAAATAAATGCCAGAAAAATTAACGGATGGGATAAGCCATTGTTTTTCAAAAACTTAAAATGAATAAAATGGGCAACTATACCAGCTCTGCTTTCAAAATATTTTTAAAACGGGTGGCGCTGATGTAGTGGTCGGCCAATAGTTTCCCGTCGTGCAACAGGTTGAAAACGCCATATCCGCTGGGCGACTGGCGGGCTTCCTCGGCAGTAGTGATTTCTTTTACCTGTAGGTCAATGCCTGCCTCCCCGGCCACGATTTGCAAATCCCTCACAGATTTGGCGTGCCAGGGGCACTGGTGGGCAAACAACAAATGCCAGCCTTGGTACTGCCCTTGCTTTTTCTCCCAGTCCATGAACCTGGGCGGTGGCCCGTCCTGGAATTTTTTGACCAGCAGTTCAAACCTGCCCCGCTTGTCAACCCGCTCAAAACCAAGTTTTTGAAACAGGGAAGACCCTGCTATCCACGCACCTTGGCTGCAAGCAGTGGCTACACCCAAGCACCCTTTTTCTTGTGCCTTGTCAAGCACTGATTGTACCAACAAGGCTCCATTACCTGCCTTGCGATTGGCATTTTTCAAAATAGCGAGGCACTGAATAAAAAGATAGCCTTTTGCTTCCACTGGACGCCAGGCGTTTTCACCTGGGACATACTCAATAAAGCCCAAATCGGTGCCGTCCTTATCTTTTAACAGGTTGATTCTCAAGCCTTCATCAAAGCGCTTCCGCAGCCACGCCAATTTTTTTTGATAGCCTTCATCCTTTTTGTTTTTGGAGCAATAAAAACCATAGCGGTCAACATTTTCCTGATTGATTTCAAGGATTTGCATGTAGATAATTTTTAGTATCATTCAGAAATAACCTCGACGACGTTTAGTCTTAAGAAATCAGGAAGTTATTAATGTCAATTCTTGCTTCACGATTTCAAATTCCTTTCCCTCTTTTTTGCAAATCATCTGCGCCACGTTCCGGCCTGATATCATCACGGTGGGCAGGCCGCCGCCAATGGCCACCCACTGGCCGCACATGTAAAAATTGTTGAGGCCGGGCAAGGTATTGGGCAGTTGTTTGAAACCCGTTTCGGGGGTCATCAGCCAGCCTTCAAAACTGCCTTTCCAGTTGTTGGTATAGTTGATGACGGAAGCCGGGGTGGTCACGTCCTGCATTTCTACCAGACTGGCTACGTTGCTGAGCTTGTCTTCCAAAATGTTGATCACTTCTGATACAATGCGCTGTTTTTCAGACTGGTAGCGCTCTGGCTCTTCTCTTTGCAAGACCATCCAATAGCGGTAATTGCGAGTTTCTACCATCGTTGTGATCAAGGTTTTGCCAAGAGGGGCCAAGGTAGGGTCGAAGTTGTGGACACGGATTGCAAGGTCATTGGTTTCTGTTTGCGGGTCAATGCGCAGCGGGTTTTTCAGCTCAAAAAAGTAGCTGTGCGGCACGGACTGGAAGTTGCGGTTGATGCCGAGGGCGATGAAGACGAGGGAGGGAAAAGTTTTGCCCTGTGCATAAAACTGTTCAAATTCGGCGCTCGTGTATCGGTTGCCGAGCATGTGGAACAAGGTGGAATGACCATCGGCTGCCGAAATGACATAGTCGCCGAAGTGCTGCGCCCCGTCAACGAGTTGAATGCCGCTGGCACTGCCGTTTTCCACTAAAATTTTATCCACCTTGCTGTGGTAGTGGATTCTGCCGCCCGAAGCCAAAAAGCGGTCGGCTATTTTGTTGGCAAAATTCAAAGAGCCGCCCAACGGGTAGCCCGCAGCTTTTTTGTGCATCCAGGCGAAGGTCATCATGCAAAAAAGGATGGGAATCTCCGGCTCGAAGAGGTTGTGCATGGCCTTTCTCAGCAGCGGGTTGCTGAATCCCTTGGCGTACTCTTCCGTGCTGATTTTTGAAAATTTTCCCAGGGTGCCGAGAAAGGGCAACACCTTGAAAAACCACTTCACTTTGTACCAAAGGTTGGCCACTTCAAAAGCCTGGTCGTTTGGCAATTCAAAATGGGTCAGCTTGCGGCAGGCCAGGATGAACTCGTCAATTTTGGCGCTGTCCTCCGGCGCTTTTTTGAGCATTTCCGCTTGCAGGCGATCCAGATTGGTGTAAAGGTGCAGGCGGTTGCCGGCCAAATCTTCGATGACGGCGTATTCCTCATGGTCCACGATTTCCAGGCGTGACATGTCCATCAGTTCATCCCAGCGCTCGTAAAAACTGTCCGCCGGGCCAGAACCAATTAGCCAATGGATGCACCAGTCCACCACGTAGTCCCCTCTTTTCCAGGCAGTGCAGACGCCGCCCGCCACTTCGTGCATTTCAAAAATTTCAGTGTCGAAACCGTTCATTTGGAGATAGGCCCCTGCGCTCAGGCCCGCCATCCCGCCGCCGATGATGATGACTTTTTTTGCCATGATCGTAAGAATTTGGTAAGCGGTTAATGTAGGCAGGTTTTTGGAAAAAATGCCCTGATGTACGTCAGCGGGGAGGGGTGATCATGGTCAACCTTTTTTGTTGAATGTCATATGTCATTGGGGTCATTAGTCATTGAGAATCAGTAGCCTGGCCAAACATTGTTGATATTTTTTAATACAATTTTGCCTAATTCAAAACAGAGAAAGCTGCTCCCCTGAATTGGGTTCATTGATGGACGGGCCCCTTGTAGCGATGCTATTATTCCTTTTTATTTTATCAAAAAGGTAAACGGCCAGGTCGGGGGCCAGCAGGTTGTCTGGCTCGTGCGTGAAAAAATAGGCTTCGGAAAGGCCCTTGCTGTACCAGTCTTCCAGGCGGGCGGCCCATTCGTCGAGGCGGGAAAAATCGCTGGGGTGGAGGTTGTTGCCCACAAAACGCACGAGGACTTTCGGCGAAGTGAGGCGCATGTGGCAAACGTCCCGGCGGCCTGCCACATCGGTGATGACGGTGCTGGCCCCGTATTTTTCCAGCAGCGCTGCCAGGCGGTTGAAATTCTGTGAGTGTGCAAACCAGCTTTCGTTGCGCACTTCCACGGCCAAAGGCAAGGAGAAGCCTTGTAAAAAACTTTCCAAAACTGGCAGGCGGTCAGCCCCGAAATGCGGCGGTAGCTGGATAAAGCACGGCCCCAGCTTTCCATACAAGCCAGAAAGCGCTTCGCAAAACTGCTCGATGAGTGGCCCGTTCACGGCCAAGTCCCTGGCATGGCTGATGCGTTGCAGCAATTTTGGGCAAAACTTGAAATCCGCCGCTGCCTCGTCGTGCCAATGCAGGATGGTGAAATGATCGGGGATGTGGTAGTGCGTAGAATTGAGCTCAATGGTGTTGAACTGGTGGGTGTAGTGGCGCAGCATGTCCTGTGGCTTGGTGCCTGTTGGGTAAATTTTGCCGTTCCATTCCTTCATGCTCCAGCCAGTGGCACCGATGTAGAGCGTTGCAGTATGTTGCTTGCCATTCCGATAGGCGGGGCTGTTGGTGGAGCGTTCGAGAACAGGGGCATTTTCCGGCGGGTCGGGAGGCAGGGAAAAGTTGACTTGTTCGATGGAGGGGAGTTTGCCGAATTCCATTTATCAAAGTATAAAACAGGGTCGGGTTTAAGCAACGACTTTGCCTTTCATCAAAAAAGCCAGTTCGTCCAAATTGTTGTGAATCTGGCTTTTCATTTCGTCGCTAACGTCAGGATTTTTTAATGCATCTCCCAAAAAATGGATAGGCTCTAAGGTGAAGGAGGTTAATTCTTCCAAAGAAAGCGTCAGCATATAATCTTTCAACATATTGAGTTGTTGCTGGCGGTTCTGCTCTGCAAAGTATTTTTTCAAAAAAACACTGTTTTTATTTTCCATACAGTTCCTTTTTCAGTTTTCTCAAGTGCAATATTTCATCAAGAATTCTGTCAATATAGCTTTGAAGTCCTTGCTCTCCAAGCCTTTTCTTAAACTCAGGCTCAAACCAATTGATAATGGTGAGCTGATCTTTGAGCAATTTTTCCCGCTGTTCAATTTGTTTTTCGCTCATGTTTTGGTTCTCCATAGATGTTCTTAAGCGAAGGTAAGCATTTTCAGCATTGCAATCCAGTTCGTTCTTTCCCCAAAATTTCCCCAACTTTGCCGCCCACAAAAAAGAAATGGCAAAAAAACGGCAAGGCACGGAAACCAGCTCCTTCGGCACCAATGGCAGGGTCAACCACGATTCGTCGAAGTTTTACAACTCCCGTTTGTACGAGGGCTTGCCTGTGCAAAATGGCCATTCTTTGTCGTCACAACCTTTCCCTGGTTTGTTGGAAAACCGCATTTTCTGCGCCTCTTCCGAAAAGATGTCGGAAATCCCCGATGGCTCCGTCCACCTGATGATCACCTCCCCGCCCTACAACGCCACGAAGGAATACGACGAAGACCTTTCGCTGGAGGAATATCTTTCCTTGTTAAAAAAAGTATTCAGCGAAACCTACCGGGTGCTCGTGCCGGGGGGCCGTGCCTGCATCAACCTGGCCAACCTGGGCCGCAAACCCTACCTGCCGCTCACGGCGTATGTTTCACAAATGATGATGGACATCGGCTTCCTCATGCGGGGCGAAATTATCTGGGACAAAGGGGCCAGCTCTACGGGCAGCACGGCCTGGGGCAGTTGGCAGAGCGCCTCCAACCCCATCCTGCGAGACGTACACGAGTACATCCTCATTTTTTCAAAAGGCGACTATAAACGGCATTTGAACAAAAAAGAAAAAGAGTTGAAACAAAGCACCATCGGCAGGGACGAGTTTTTGGATTGGACCAAAACTATCTGGCAGATGGGTGCAGAATCGGCCAAGCGGATCGGCCATCCTGCTCCTTTCCCCGAGGAGCTCCCCTACCGCCTTATCCAGTTGTATTCTTTTGAAACGGACGTGGTACTCGACCCCTTCATGGGCAGCGGCACAACAGCAGTAGCCGCCTTGCGGAATGGCCGGAAATACGTGGGCTACGACATTGTGGAGGAGTACGTGAGATTGGCCGAAACCCGCCTGTCATCCTTGCGCATCAAAGCTTAAGTCAAATCTAATAGCTACGACGGCTACGCCTCAACCCAACCCCTCTTCTCGACGAATCGGGACAGGCTCGCCAGGAGGGGGGAGTAGAGACTGCTTTATTCGCAAAAATTTACACTTGGTTAAGGAAGCAGAGGTTGCCCCCCTCTCCTGGAGAAGAGGGGCTGGGGGTGAGGGTGTGGACGAGATTTGACTCGACAAGCCATTTATGTCGCTTACCCCTTAAACCACCTGCTGATAGCCTTTTTTGTTAGTATCAAAAAATTGGGTGCCCTGCCCAATTGGCCTTTCCAGATTTTTGTGGATGGTAAAAAAGAACTTGGTGCCAGCGTCCTTGGAGGAGCGGATCCATATTTTGCCCCGGTGGTTTTCCACGATGCGCTGGCAAATGGCCAGGCCGATGCCCGTACCTGAAAACTCATGGTCGGTGTGCAGGCGCTGGAACATTTTGAAAACCCTTTCCTGGTGTTCCTGCGGGATGCCGATTCCGTTGTCTTTTACCGAAAAAAGAAAATGATCCGTGTTATTGGTCATGCAGATTTTGATGAGCGGGCGGCTGGAGGTGTTGTACTTCACGGCATTGGATACCAGGTTTTGGAACAATTGTACCATTTGTGATCGGTCGCAAAAAAGCGAGCCTTCCACCCCGTCCATATAGACGATGGCGTGTTTTTCCTGGATTTCCCATTGAAGGACGGCAAAGGCATCCTGGATAATCTCCGCTATCGGTTCCAACTTAAACTTGGTAGCGCCTTCGCCAAAGCGGGAGTACAGCAAAATATCCTCGATAACATTGTTCATTTTTTTTACGCCGGTGACGATGAAATCAATGTAATCGTTCACTTCTCCTGCCTGGCTGTCTTTCAGGCGTTTTTGAAGCAATTGCGCAAAGCCGCCGATGTTGCGCAGGGGCGATTTGAGGTCGTGGGAGGCGATGTAGGCAAACTGCTCCAATTCCTTGTTTTTGCTGGCCAGTTGGCTGGCCCTGTGCTCGGCGATGGCCGCCCTTGTTTCCACTTCTTTTTCGAGCAACAAATTGCGGTGGTGAAGGCTGTTTTGAAAAGATAAAATGGCAAGGTTGGTCAAGATAAAGGCCGTACTGAGTATGATCATGGTAAAAACGATCATGCTCAGGGGTATTTTCGGGCTGGGGCAAAACCATGCAGAAAAAAGTGCCAATAAAACCCCGCTCAGGGAAAAGATGTAAAACAAGCCAGGCTTTCGGATAGCGATGATAAGGGCGCAAAAGGAGGTGAGCAGACCACTGTAATAGACGATGTCAAAACTGTTGACATATACGATCCAGGTTACCCATAAATGGTCCAAAAAGAGCCACCAACAGGTGAATGAGATAATGTTTTTCCTGACTTTTCGGCTAAAAAAGGATAAAATGGCAATGGAAAGCGCCGTTCCGCCCAATATCCAACGATGCAAAGGATAGTCTATCACATCAGGCTGGCCTTGTGCCAAATAGCCAAAAAGCGGCACGGCGATAAAACCCACGACGAGGATAATCCGGAATAAAAACAATTCGACATTTTGCCCATACCCTGTAACGTACTGCATGTCTATATTTTGTAAAGGGAAAATGATATGGGAAGCTTTATTGGTTTTTCCAAAAAAAATGCCACGACAATGCGTCTAATATGTTGGTGGCCAAGTTGTTTCCTGCTTTTTTTCAATTCATCAAAAAGCTTCCAAAACGAGGCGGAGTGCAGTTTTGCCAAGCACATGAACAATTGGTACAAAACTTGCGAAGCTGCATTTGCAAATCTTCCCTCCCCGCATTTTCATTTTCCCTTGGATTTCACTGTACAAATAGGTTTTAACGTCCCCCCTTTTAATAAATCAACACGATAATTAAGTAGGCTTTTGCCAAACAGATATTGCGTGGCTTCTTGCCAAAAATGCTGTTTGCAAGCGCCTGACAATCACAAAATTTGAACGAACATGGTCCGTACTTCACACACTATCAAGGCTTTGTCCAGCCTTTTCTTAATGCTTTTCATTTTTTCCTGCCAAAAGGACAATCCAGACAACGACGTACAAATTAGCAACGATTTTGACTACTTGGAACTCAACGAAAGCCCCGGCAACGGGCGCATCCAATCCGCCAAACGCTTGCTTATCTGGCATGGCAAGGGGCTTGATAAAGAGGGCCTTGGTGGCCAAATTGAAGATCGGGATGGAGAGCCAACTCCGGACGATGACATGTATTGGCTGCACATTGGCGACGTGGCACCTTTGGTACACAATGGCGTAACACTGAGCGCTACGCATGTTGTCGTGAAAGACGATATCGCCTATGTTAGCTACCACGCCAGGGGCGAGGAGCATTTGGGCGCCGTTGAATCCATTGACCTGGCCGACCCAGAAGAGCCGGAGGTTATCCACCAGATATTTTTCAACTCTGCCGATGTAAATGCAATAGAAGTGGATCAGGCTGCACCCGCTACCAGTTCACGAATTTGGGTGGCCCTGTCTGATTCGAAGAAAGGAGCCATTTTGGGCGAACTGCCTACCCAGTCCGGGAATTTTACGGGCGAATTCAATTTTGCAGCATTGTCCAATCTACTGCCAGAGGGCATTTCTGCCTCTGCCAATTCCATCGAACATGCGGGAAATTACCTGTACGTCACTGCGGGCAAATCCCATGGGGGCGTTTTTATGTTTGACCCAAATAGGCTAAATCTGCTGGGCAAAAAATTGTTTGCCGATGCAAAATATGTAGTGTCCAACGGCACACAGGACGGGGTTTCAAAAGTGGCGGTGTTGCAGGCAGGCGTGTCTTCTGCTTTGCGGATAGAGTCGCTCGGCACGGCAGCATTTGCAACGGAATCGCCCATCGGGGAAATCAGCCACCAAAACACCGATGCCGCCAGTTTTGGCAAAAGCACCCTGCACTTCCAGGCCAATGGCTCCAACATACTTTACGCAGCGATGGGTACAGCAGGCCTCAAGGCTTTTAACATCAATGGAGGGGTGAATGAGATATGGCATTCGCCCAGCGAGATGCTGGCCAACGGCAACTGCAACGGCATTACCACTGCCAACGGTTTCCTTTATGCGGCCAATGGTGCCGACGGTTTGGCCGTGTTCCAGTTGTCGAACAGCGCCGACCCGAAATTGGTGTTTATCTGGGACTTGAACGAAAAAGGAGCCTCTGCCAACTTTGTTGAAACAGCAGGCGATTTTGTCTTTGTGGCCAAAGGCCAGGGCGGCTTGAAAATATTGAAGCGGCCGGCGGCCGGCGACCTGCTGCCATTGACGGGTTATGATGATAATGGGACGCCACTGGATCAGGCCGAACAAGTGGTAGTGTGCCAAAGCCTGGTGCCTACCATTTATGCCAACGCCCTTCCAGAAGGACAAAATGCAATGAACAAACACCCAGAATTTTTCAAAAACGACGTAGTGGACAACATCGTTTTGAAGGAAAATTGCGAGGTGTTCCTGACCTTCGTCAATGAAGGCGCAGGCTACAAAAACACACTTGGGTATTATTATTACGATGTCAACAATCCGCCTAAAAAGGAGGAAGATTTGACCAAAATCATCATTTTCCCCAATGCCTCGGCGGTAGGTTCGGGCGGCGATTTAGTGCCGGGTTCCACAATGGAATTGCTGGGTACTTTCAACAAAAACACCGTCATCGGATTTTTTGTGATTTCGGATGGTTGGCGCAACGGGCAATTGACGAATGGCTACTATACGCTGTACAGCGACCCTAAGTTCAACCAAGGCAAAAAGACACAAAGCCTGATCTTCCATGATCAGTCCTGCAGTTCCACTGTTCTGTGTTTTGAAGACATCCTGACCACCGGCGGCGACAAGGATTTCAACGACCTGATCTTTCAGGTTACGACTTCCCCGGCATCCGCCATCAACCCGTCGCAGTATTTGCAATTGTAGAAAGGAAAAAAATAATCACAAAAAACAAAAGGGCAATTTGGAAATTCCGAATTGCCCTTTCGTTTTTTTTAGCAATCACACAGACTGTGCCTGCTCTTCGTGGACGCCTTCGCCTACTTCTTCCACCAATTTACGGTTAAAAGCCTCCAAATCGGCGGGTTTGCGGCTCGTCACCAGGCCTTCGTCCACCACCACTTCTTCGTCCACCCAATGGGCACCTGCATTTTCCAGGTCCGTGCGCACGGAAGGGTAGGAGGTAAGCCTGCGGCCACCCACCACATCGGCTTCAATCAAAAGTTGGGGGCCGTGGCAAATAGCGCCCACCGGTTTTCCGGCCTCAAAAAACGAGCGGATGAACTGTACCGCTTCGTCGTTCATGCGCAGTTGGTCGGGGTTCATCACGCCACCGGGCAACATTAGGGCATGATAGTCATCCGGGCTGGCGTCGTCCAGTTTTTTGTCTATGTTAAAATACGAGCCCCAGTCCTTGTCGTCCCAGGAGCGGATGCGGCCCTTGCCCTCTTCGTCGGGCGAAACGATGTGAACTTCGGCCCCTGCGTCGAGCAGGGCTTTTCGTGGGGAAGTAAGTTCCGATTCTTCGAAACCGTTCGTGGCCAGGATGGCCACTTTTTTACCTTGAAGTTTCATTCTCAAACATTTTAAATGGTTAGAAAATCAGCTTACCAAAAATGTAAAATGGAGCCTTGGTGAGCATTGTCATGTTTTATAAAGGCTGGGTGGGGCGGATGTTTAATGACACTTCCATTAACTTTGTCCTATTAAAATTTACCATGCTCAATACCATCCTGCAACAACTCCCCCCACATACCCGCCTCGTTGCCGTTTCCAAAACGCAGCCGCCGGAGCGGGTTTTGGATTTGTACCAAAAGGGCCAACGCATCTTTGGCGAAAACCGGGCGCAGGAATTGGTAGCCAAGTACGAAGCATTGCCCAAAGACATCGAATGGCACCTCATCGGCCATTTGCAGACCAACAAGGTCAAGTATATCGCACCTTTCGTGGCTTGCATCCATTCGGTGGACAGCCTGAAGCTTTTGGAAGAAATTGACAGGCAGGCCAAAAAGAACAATCGGAATATTGATTGCCTGCTCCAGTTTCACATTGCCGAGGAAGAAAGCAAATTTGGCCTCGACGCAGCAGAAGCGGACATCATCCTCCAATCTCCTGTTTTTTTACAGTTGAAAAATGTGCGCATCACGGGCGTGATGGGCATGGCCACTTTTACTGAAAACATGGAGCAGGTGCGCCGGGAGTTCAAAAACCTAAAGGCCATTTTTGACCACCTGAAGGCAAAGTATTTTTCAAAAGCGGCCTATTTTAAGGAAATTTCAATGGGCATGTCGGGCGATTACCAAATTGCCATTGAAGAGGGCAGCACCTTGCTGCGCATTGGCACGTTGTTGTTTGGGGAACGGCGATGATGATATTGTTGCATTGTTTCATTGACAATGCAACAATGAAATAGACCTCACCCCGGCCCCTCTCCTATAGTAGCAAGGATCGGCCATGCGGCAATGAAGCAATGAATCCATGAAACAATGCAACAATGAAACACCTGATCTCGCACATCCTCCTTTTCGCAGCAACAATCGCTGGGCTGCGGGCGCAGCTTTTTCAGCGCTTTGATATTCCAGTCACGGTGGCTGGTAAAGAACTGACCAGCGCCTGGGCTGGCGGCGTCAATGCCCCGCAATGGTCGGCTGTGGACCTGGACAACGACGGCAAGCAAGACCTCTATGCCTTTGACCGGGACGGCAATATGCATCTCACTTTTTTGAATATAGGTGAAGAGGGCGAGGTGAAATATGAGTTTGCTCCCCAGTTTTTGGCCAATTTCCCTTTCACCAATGCCTACGTGTTGCTGCGGGACTACAACCATGATGGGGCGATGGACCTTTTTGCTTGCAGTAAGGACGAAGGCGTGCAGGGTGTAAAGGTTTTTAAGGGAAAATTTGAAAACAACCAATTGGCTTTTGACCGCTTGATATTTGACAACTGGCTGTTTCAGGTTTTGACTGTGCCTTCCGGGGGCGGCATCGCCCAACTGTATGTGGCCGAACCGGATTACCCCGCCATTGACGACATTGATGGTGACGGCGACCTTGATATATTGTCCATGAACAGCGTGAGCGCCAACCTGGTCACTTTTTTTAAAAACATGAGCGTGGAAAATGGCCAGGGCCCCGATACGCTCATTTTTAAATCCGAAGATTATTGCTGGGGAAAGTTCCTTGTGCCGGCCATAACTGACAGTTTTGTATTAAGTTGTTACCCTGATTCCTGTTATGTACCCTGCTTCAATCGCCCGATGGAAGAGGAGGTCCGCCAGCATGGTTCGAGTAGTCTGGCTGTTTTCGACAATGACAACGATGGCGACATGGAAATTTTATACGGGGATTTGTTGTACCCAAAAATCATTTATGGAGAAAATGGCGGGACGACCGAAAACGCCTGGATGACTTCCCAGGATCCATTTTTCCCCAATTCCGATAATCCTGTGTGGCTGCCACATTTTCCTGCCTCTTTTTTCCTTGATTTGGACAACGACGGCCTGACCGATTATATCGCCAGCCCCAATAAAAATAAAAGTGCCCCCGACCGTGACGTTTGGTTTTACAAAAACTATGGGTCCAATGAATTCCCCAATTTCCAATTGCTAAACAACAAGGCTTTGGTGGATGATATGATTGACCTCGGCAGCGGTGCCCAGCCCGCTTTTTTCGACTACGACGCCGACGGCTTGCTGGATTTGGTGGTGGGCAATTTTTCGGAATTCACCATGCAAAACCCCGATGGCGACAGCTACTTGATGCTCTTCAAAAATACAGGAACGGCCTCCGAACCTGCTTTTGAACTGGTGGACGGCGACTGGTT
The DNA here is from genome assembly GCA_041741095.1 of Saprospiraceae bacterium. Classification (GTDB taxonomy): domain Bacteria; phylum Bacteroidota; class Bacteroidia; order Chitinophagales; family Saprospiraceae; genus UBA6168. Next base: position 29,081 of record JBGSKQ010000083.1, on the reverse strand, counting down.
GGGGCTCAAGCAATTTTCTGCCACTTCCAGCGCTTATGCCCCAGCTTTCGGCGACCTTGATCAGGACGGCGACAAAGATCTGGTCATCGGTGAACGGGAAGGCCGTTTGTTTTTTTTGGAAAATACGGCTGGCCCCGGCCTCCCCGCTACCTGGGCCACGATTGATACTTTTTGGCAAAACATCATTATCGGCCCTTATTCCACGCCTTTCATTTACGATTTAAACAAAGATGGCCTTCCTGATTTGCTGGTAGGCGAACGGGCGGGCAACATTAATTTTATGCCCAATCAGGGCAGCGCAGGCAGCCCCGTTTTTCACCCTAATCCCGATCAGGCGCCCAACGTGCATGCATTGGGCGGCATCAGTACCCAAGCCCCCTTCGCCAATACGGGCTATTCTTCGCCCGTCGTGCTGGATTTTGGGGATACGGTCTATATCGCTTCAGGCAGTGAGCGGGGCTTTATTGAACTTTACATGGTGGAATTCGATAAATTGGATGGGGATACTTTCCTGTTTTTTGACAAAAAATTCGGCAACCTGCGGGAGGGTTTCAACAGCCATATTGCTTTTGCCGACCTAAATGGCGATACCATGCTGGATGCCGTGGTGGGCAACGAACGGGGCGGCCTGGGCGTGTTTTCGTCGCCTTTTACGGTGCAGGGTGAAGTGTCGGCAGAAGAGACCGTGCAGGAGGTGCTTTTTCAACTGTTCCCTGTGCCGACCGGGGATCGGCTTTATGTAAAAATCAACGCTGATTACTTGGGTGACATTCAATATGCCATCGTTGACCCTTTGGGACGGCAGATAATGGACGGTAGTTTTTCAGGTGAACAAAACTCCATCGGCACCTCCGGCCTTGCTCCAGGCATTTATTTTTTCAAAATGCAATTAGGTCAAAAAAGCATGGCAAAGGCATTTGTAAAACAGTGAACAATTGTTGCCATACTGCCAATATAATTTAGAAAAAGCCCGCCCAATGCTACATGCCCTTTTACCTTTGGCGTAATCATGAATGGTCGCATTGAAAATTAATAACGACCTTTTTGCAAGTGGTTGATTTTCAATGACCTCAATGACTAATGACTCTTAATGACGTTTACCTACAAACGAACAACAATATCAATGAAGAAAATATTATCAGCTTGCTTTTTTTCGCTCTATATACTCCAGGTTTTTGGGCAAATATTCGAGCCATTGGATGTCCCGGTGAGCGTGGATGGCCAGACGATGCTCAATCCCTGGACAGGCGGCCTCAACGCCCCCCAATGGTCTTCCGCCGACCTGAACAGCGATGGGAAACTTGACCTCTACGCCTTTGATCGGGTCGGTTTTGTCCATCGTACTTTTTTAAATATCGGGGCTACGGGCGAATCAAAATTCAAGTACACGCCCAGCCTCGCCACTAATTTTCCCAGGGTTTTCAATTTTGCCCTGCTGCGTGATTTTGACCACGACGGCGTGGTGGATTTTTTTGCAAGCAGCAACGACGAAGGCCTGCCTGGCCTGAAAGTTTACAAGGGAAGATATGAAAATGGCAAGTTAGCTTTTGATAAAATATTGTTCAACGGCGACAGCCCATTTGTCCCTGCTACCGGAGGGCCCTTCGAGTACCTGTTTGTCAACCAATACGATTTGCCTGCCATTGAAGATATGGATAGCGACGGCGACTTGGATGTGCTGGGCATGTCGCCCGGTTTTTTCACCGTTCATTATTATGAAAATGTGGCCAAGGAAATGGGCTATACCGACGACACGCTTATTTTCCAACTCCGTGACGACTGCTGGGGGAAGTTCCATATTTTTCCTGAAATAGAGCACCTGATATTGAGCGGTTCATCCGATACATGTTCGCTTATGTTTGCCCCAAATAACGAGGAAGAGCGTAACGGCGGCCTGCACGGCGGAGGCACTATTTCCACTTACGATATGGACAATGATGGTGACAAAGATCTATTTTACGGAGACTTAACCTATAAGCGCATTATTTATGGCAAAAATGGCGGAACACCTGAAAATGCTTGGATTGTGGAACAAGATACCCTATTTCCCAGCTATAATATCCCGGTAGATATTGAAGATTTCGCCACTGCATTCATACTCGATGTGGACAATGACGGCAAGAAGGATATGTTGGCTTCGCCCAACCGTGATCTGGCCTCTCCCGATTATGAGGTGGCCTGGTTTTATAAAAATACCGGCAGCAATGAATTGCCGGTTTTTGCACTCCAGCAAAAAGATTTGTTTACGGATAATATGCTCGATTTCGGCTCCGGGGCACATCCCGCCGTGGCCGACGTGAATGGCGACGGATTGCTGGACTTGGTAGTTGGCAATAGTTCTTACTGGCTGCCTGAGATCGGCGACAAAGATGCCCGCTTATTCCTGCTCCTCAATACGGGTACTTCCCAGGCCCCGGCCTTTGAACTGGCCGACGATAACTGGCTGAATTTCAAGCAATTTGCTGATTTGATTTTGTCTTGGGACTATGCGCCAACCTTTGGGGATATGGACAGCGACGGCGATCTCGATTTGTTGGTGGGCGAACGTTTTGGCACTTTGTTTTTTGTGGAAAACCTGGCCGGGCCGGGTGCCGCCATGTCTTTTGGCCCCATCCAGCCTACATGGCTGGACATAGACGTGGGGCAAAACAGCTCTCCATTTGTACATGACATCAATAAAGACGGGCTTCCCGACCTTATTGTAGGCGAGCGCAATGGCAATATTAATTATTTGCCAAACCAAGGCACGGCTACTTCCCCTGCCTTTACGCCCATCCCCGAAGATGCTCCCAACAACAATTTTTTGGGCGAAATCCTGACCCGTGAATCCACCGATGTGACTGGCTACAGCACGCCTTGGATACTTGAATTTGAGGACACGATGTACCTGGTATCGGGCAAAGAATTGGGCTGGATCGAAATGTACCTAATCAATCCTGATAACTTAAATGGCGGGGCTTTTGAGCCTATTACTTTGAAATTGGGCAACCATTATGAAGGGGCGCTGAGCAGTATTGCCTTTGGCAATTTTAACGGCGATGAATTCCTGGATGCCATATTGGGAAATTTCCGGGGCGGTCTGGGCTTTTATAATTCCCCGATTACAGTGGACGGGGCTGTATCAACCAAAGAAACAAAGCCTAATTTCAATGCTCTCATTTTCCCAAATCCTACCCATCAACAATTGAATATACGCCTGTCATTGCCCACTATTGGAAAAAATAAATACCGCATATATAATTCCATTGGGCAAATGCAAATGCAAGGTGAATTCAATGGGGCCAGCGCCGTAATTGAGCTTGCCAATATGCCGCAGGGTTTATATTTTGTTGAAATTAAAAATGGAAATAGCAGGGTTATTATGCGGTTTGTTAAATATTGAATACACCCGCTTCATTTCCTCAGATATTGTTCCAACTGTTTGATCAATAACGTATTTTGGCTGGGCTGCTTGGCGTCTGGCTCCACCAGTTTTCCTTTTTTGTCAAAGATCAAATATTTAGGTAGTGCGAGGTTGCTGCCATCGCCGAAGGTATTGATCAATTCGTCACGAAGTGCAAAATCAGCGAGGAGGTGGTAACCTTTCAGGTGGTTGTCTTCAATGATTTTGCGCCATTTTTCCAGGCGGCTGTCGTCGTCCACCGAGACAAACAATAAGACCAAGTCCTCTTCATATTGGGCCGCAAGGCGTTCCAAATCTTCCGACTGCCGGAACTCAAAGAGGCAAGGGCTGCACCAGGTGGCCCAAATATCCATATAAACGGTTTTTCCTTTGAATTGGCCCAATAAATCTTTCAAGTTTGCGATTTCCCCATGTTGGCCCACCTGCACAATGCCTGCCGGAAATTGATAACTTATTTCTTCTGTTTTAATGGATATATTTTGCACTGATTTTTCAAATAATGGCAAATATGGACTTTCAGGAAAATCCATCTTATATTTCAGGAACAATTCAGCCAATATTGGCTCGTTTTTTCCCAGCGATGCTGCATAGCTTAGTAGAGCCGCCTCATTGTATTCCAATATTTCGCCCGTAAAATATTTCCACATAATGCGATCATATTCCAGGAATTGCTCCCCCTTTATAGTATCTGCATCCAGGAATTCACTTTCCTGCATAAATCCCAGCCGATATGCGGCCACATAATCGTTCAATAAGTGCAGGTAATATTCCGACACGGCGCCTTTGCCTTCGTCAAGGTCTTTCAGGGTAAATATTTTTGACCAATATTCGCCCCATTCAGGCGTGAAAAGGCTGGCTTTATGCTGCTGCTGCGCCGCCCATTCGTACTGGCTCATGGCGGAAAAGAGGCTTAAATAATAGTAATCAATATCCCTTTCTACAGCGAGCATAAAATCAGGCGAAAAAGCTATTTTCCCAGCTTTTCGCAAAGCTTTTTTCTCTTGGCCCATTTGGCTTACCACCCTATTGAAAATATCTTTTGCCGACACGATTTCTGGAAAAATCGCCTGCGTGGAGACAGGTTGCCCGATCCCTTGCAATTTGGAACGGTCAATTCTTTGCAGGTATTGGTTTTGCACGGCTTTTGGGCCATAAAAACTAAGGCTGCGGTCAAAATCGGCCATGTTTACCGAGAGGCCGTTGGCAGTGCCCGGCTCTACAAAAACCCGGATGGATTTTTCCTCTCCTAAATGCAGGTGCAGGAAACCCGACTGCCCACCTGCCACCGAAATTTCAAAACGGCCAGTGGCGTCAAGTTCGACCGATTCCGTTTGGCCGGGAAAATACTTCCCCTGGAAAGGCTTTTCTACCTGAATGACCTTCTGCGGCAGGCCGGCCACCGTGCCGGTGAATACCATTTGGCCAAATGTGGCCACAGCAGCGGACAGGAAGGCAAGCAATAACAGTATGTTTTTCATTTTCAAAAGGTTATGTGGTGTAGGTCTGTATCGGCCCTACCGCTGGCAAATGGCCAGAGATGGAAAAACGGGCGAAATAAAAGAAAAATTTTTTCAGCAAGAAACTGGAGGGGCAAAAGGGGGGAATTTTGTGGGGCAGCATGAATTACTTACGATAATTTTGCCAAAATAAAGAAGTGGCGATTTCGGCCAAATTTGGCGAAATTGGCCCTTTGGTTTTATCATAAAGCATCCTTTGCCATTAAAAATTTACTATAGTAATGACTAAAAAAATAACTACCCGATTTCGATGCCTAAAAAGTCGTCAAGGTTTATCCCGGTAGCTACCGGAACGACGAAGTTGTGTCGGGTAAGGAATAATAAGGCTGAACCACCAGTCACCAACAAATATCACATGAAATTTAGGCGAATATTGCCGCATCCAGCCTTGCAAAAATACATACGGGGCTACTGGTACATCGAATCGGGCCCGGTGGAAGAGATTATGTCGCTCGTGCCGGACGGCTATCCCGAACTATTTTTCAGTTTGAAAAACAAGGTAGAAGCTGGCCTCGTGGGCGAAAAAGCATCGGCTTTTCCAAAGACCGGGGTCATGGGCCAAATCACCAGTATGCTCATGGCCAACAACACCGCTGGCTCGCAGGTGCTATACGTGAAAATGTACCCCTGGACGCCCAACTTGCTCTTCCGCACTCCCTTTTGGCACCTCAACGATCAGTTCCTCGAACTGGAAGCGCTGACCTGCGACCCCTGTTTCCGCAACCTCGCCAGGGATGTCCACGCTTGTGAATCGGTGGCCGCCGCCGCCGGGCTGATAGATTCCTTTTTGTTAAAAAAACTGCTCCATCTGAACGATGAAAACCCTTTCCTGCGCCATGCCATCCACCAAATATTTACCCGCAATGGTGCTATGAATGTGGACTGCCTCACGGGCCATGTCCATGCCAGCCGCCGCTATGTGGAGAAGCTTTTCAAAAATACCATCGGTGTCTCGCCCAAGCGCTACGCCCGCCTCATTAGGGTGAAAAAAGCTTCCATCCTCATGCTCGACAAAAAATTCAGTGGCAACATCAGCAACATCGCCTCCTGCCTGGAATACTACGACCAAAGTCATTTCCTCAAAGATTTCAAATCGGTGACCGGGCAGACGCCCACTTCTTTTCTGCGCTCGCAGGGCGTACCATTCGATAGGGTAGAGGAGTATTTGGGGCAGTGGGATTATTCGTAAAGGGGGGCTGTGCGCTCAATTCAAAATATCGCCCAGCGATTTATGGGTGACGGCTTCCTTTTTTGGGGTGAAAAGGTCCCACCGTTTAAACGATAAACGAGCTACCTGTCATTTGACAAATAACTCGTTTATTGAACTGAACAATTGCAAGGTTTTCAAACCCCGCAGACCTTGTGCAGACCTTATTGTTGAACAATTCCAACAAAAGCCCGAAGGCGGCATCCATTGCCCTATTTCAGCGCCAGTTTTTTCACCAAAATTGATTGGCTGGAAACAAGGCGCACAAAGTATTCGCCGGGCGCTTTGCCTGTCAAATCAACATCCAGGCTGATTTGGCCCTTGTGGCCCTCCAAATCTGCCCGGTAAACCAGCCTGCCCAGTTGGTCAAAAATGGCCATAAACGCAGCATCTTCTTCCAGGCCGCCCAATTGTATGGAAACCTTTCCGCTGCTGGGGTTCGGCGTCAAAACCATTGAAAGCGCAGCATTGTCGGTGTAGTCACAATCGGGACAGTCGCCTACCGGTGCTATCAGGTTGTTGCTGGGCGCACATGCATCGTCCATTTGTTGCTCATTGTCGCAGCCAGTTTTGTTGTGGTGGATGGAAATGCTGCCACCCAATGCACCTACTGCTCCCGGCGTATTTATGAGGTCATGGATGGCGCAGCAGTCCGTCAGTTTGAAATTGAAATAAACCTGCAGATCCTTGCCCACGTAACTGAGCGATTCCAGGCCGTCGAGCGAGGCAAGTTTTTCCACAGCGTTGTTGGTTTTGATGACCACGCTGCCACCGACCGTTTCCAGCCCGTTCAGCCCGCTCAGGTTCTTCAGGCGGGTATTTTGTATAGTCACGTTGCCCGTCACTTCCTGCAGGTTGGAAAGGGCCAGGAGGTTGGTCATGCCCGCACCGCTGATGGTCAGGTTGCCTTGTATTCTGCGGTAGCAGGGCAAAAAGGCATTCACCTGTGCCTGCGTAGTGAAGGTGACGTTCCCCATAAAAGTATTGGCCCCCTCGTCAATAATGCCGTTGCAGTTGTCGTCCACCAGGTTGCAAATTTCCTGCGTAAAAGGCTTGACGCTGCTGTCCGTATCGTCGCAGTCAAAGTCGTTGTCCACGTAGCCAGCCGGGGCGGGGCAAGCTTGCACGGATTGGCTTTCATCGCCGAAACCATCGCCGTCCGCATCTTTGAAAAAAGTCGCAGCCACACCGCCCTCGTCCACTTCGCCGTCGCAGTCGTCGTCCTGGCCGTTGCAGATTTCAGGTACGTTGACGGGAGCATTGTTCGGGTCGTTGTCGTTGCAGTCGCCCAGCGTCACTATCATGTCGTGGGCCGTATTGCAATAGGCTGGCTGTGCGCATTGTACATAAAAAGTGCCGTCGCCGCAGCCGTCGCCATCGAGGTCTTGCCACCAGATTTGGCCGGGGAATTCGTCTGGGTTCAAATCGTTGCAATCAACCAGCGTGTCAATTAATTGAGCGGCTGATTTATAGCCAGGAGGTGCAATCTCCGCCATGATGGTGCCGCCGCTGGTAAAGCCGTCGTTGTCTTCATCGAGGAAGAAATTCTGCGGCGGGTTGGTCAGCGTAGCGGTCATTGCTGCGCTGGCACAGCCGTTCAGTGTGACGATGATGTTGATGTATTCCGCCGCTCCCAGTCCGTCAAAAACGATTTCGCCGTTGGGTGTTGAAAATGTGCCACCAGACCAAGTTGGACCCCCTACAATTTTGTAGGTAAAATCATAAATTTCATTTGGCATGGCATTACCCAATGTGATGAGGCCATCCATACCGCCATTGGTCGTGGGATTGGTCGTGGTAATGGTGTAAACCGGGGCGTTGGAATTGTTCAAAGTAACATTAACCGGAGTACCCGTGCAGCCGCCCAAGCCTGCGGAGATATTGGTGTAGTTGCCCGCCGATAGGTTGCCTACCACGATTTCACCGTTGGCATTGGCCGTCAAGGATGCGGGTGCTACGGCGGTGCCATTGGCGGTATAGGCCACATCGTAGGCCGTGTTGGCCGTCAGGCCGCTGATGGTAAAATTGCCGTTCGTGCCGCCGCAAGTAGTTGGACTTGTACCTGCCACCGTGTAAATGGGTGCCCCTGCATTGGCGAGGGTGAAGGACAAAGGCCCGCCCGTGCAGCCGCCCGCCGTTGGCATGGTGTAAAGCTCTGTGTAGGCCCCGGCAGCGAGATTGGCCAGGGTAATTTGCCCATTGGCATCGGCAGTGAGCGGCCCGGCAGTGGCGGCTGTGCCATTGTACTTGTAGCTTAGGTTGTATGGCTGGCCGTTGGCCAAACCACTGACGATGGCAGCCCCATTCGGAGTCTGGCAGTTGGTTGGGTTGGTCAAAGTGCCCATAGCGATGGCGGGCGCAGGACTTGCCACAGTTACTGCCAATTGGCAAGTACCTGTGCCGTTGTCCTGAATCGTCAGGTTGAGGCTGGTACCAAGGGTGCCAGCGGGCCGAGCAAATGTTGTAGCAGCGCCATAAGCTGCGGCAGTGGGCGTCAAAGTGGCGCCATTCAAGGTATAACCATTGGCACTAAGCCCAGTGCCAGTGGGATTTAGTTTAAAGCTAAAATAATCGTCCGTAGGGTTGTTGGGGGTATTGTTGTTGTTGCATTGGATGTCTGTCAAGCCCGCTGCGGCCAGGTTGCAATTGGCACCGCCAGCGGGGGTCACGTTCACCGTTTTAGCATTGGCACTAAACAACACGCAAGCGCCGGAGGCGTAAACACCTGCAATGCTTTGCCCCACGAAGTTGGCAGGGTTGGCGGCATTGTCATAAGAAGCACCATAAACCTGGTAGTTGCCTGCTGCCAATGCGGTGAAATCCGAGGTGGCACTCACGGCTGCGATATTGTTGGTAGCAGAGTTCACAGCAGCATAGGTGTAGCCAAAACCAGCGGGGGGCGGATTGCCGACTGTTTTGAGGTTGCCAGGCCCGTTCATGGCCACCGTACCGTTTAGGCCGCCAACCGTGTAGCCCTTTGATGCGACGATGAAATAAGTGCCACATTCCGTCAAGGCTGCCGTGATATTGTCGCCACCACTGATGCCGCCACCTGCCAATACTTGGGCAGAAGACGCCATCCAGTTGGTGCAGGGCGAGGCAGGGTTGAAGCTGTTTTGGTACAAGTTGATGATGGTAAACCCATCGTTCGGGAAGTTTTTGGAAAAATTGTAAGTCCCAGTTTTATCCACAGAAAATTGCACGACGCCATAGTGGTTTTGGAAATTCTGTTCCTGGCAAGCATTGCCGCCCTGGTTGGCGGTCACGAAGCCGTACATGGGCGAGGCGGTGGTCACGTTGTAATTCAAGGCCATAGCGTTCGTGCCAAAGCCTTTGGTGAGGCCCAGATTGAGGCCCGCAGCCCCCGCCGGGAAAGTGGCTGCTACATCTGGACAGATAAAACTGCCCGCCGCCTGGCAACCAGAGGTAATGGAAAAATTGCCGTTTGAAATATCATAAAATACCACACAAGTGTTGTCGGCACATTCCACCTTCACCCTGGCAGTTGTGGTGGCAGTCACGCCAGCGGGCAAGTTGCCAGTCCAGTTGCCTGTGGCATTCGGCACATTGGCAGCCAGGAGGATAGGGTAGGAGTTGCCACCATCCGTGGAGAGGCGGACGTTTACGTTGTTGCAAAATGCGGTGGTACCTGCATTGTCCCAATTGACGGTCACGTTGCCGCCCGCAGCCCAGTTGTCCCCGCCATTCGGCGATGTGACGGCGAAGGGGCCAGCCGTTCCGCTCACGGTAATGCTGAGATCGGAGCAATGCATCCCGCCGCCGTTGGGGTTGTTGTCACGCCCGGTGAGGCGGAACAGCAATGTCCTGCCAACAGAAGGCAGCGCTTCAAAATCATTGATAGTACCTGCAATCACGCTGGCCAACGGTGGAAAATTCCTCGTCGGCGAAGCAGCGGGCGGATAGCTCCTGAACAAAGGCGCATTTGGATTTGCGCCCGCCGCAGCACCAATCAGGCCTTGGGTAGGTGTGCCTGGGCCGTCTTCCTGGTATTGTTCCCAAGTATATTGGATGGCATCGCCATTGGGGTCAACGCCGGAACCCGTCAGTGTGAAGGGGGTACTTTTCGGGATGGTATGGGTGCCGCCGCAGGGGTTGGCATTGATAACCGGGGGCGTGTTGCCCGTGGCGGTATTTTGGGCACAGTTGCCACCGCCATTGATGTGGGCGAGCATTTGCTCCAGGCTGCGGGCGTGGAAGTAATTGTCGGCTGCACCTCCGCCGGGTATGTTTTGCCCTGCACCACAAATTCCCCTGTACGACATGATAGTGGTACCGCTGGCAATTTCATAAGCATTGTCGTCCCAGATGGCAGCAGTACAATTGCTGCCCGTCCCGTTGAAGCTGTGGCCAGCCCCGAATTGGTGGCCCATTTCGTGCGCCAGCAGGCCAAACCAGCCCACACTGGTATTTTCAAAAGAACCGCTCCAGCCGAGGCCTTTGGCAAAACCTGCCCCGGTGGGGTTGTCGCTGCACACAATACCAAGGCCAGCGATACCGCCGCCTCCCAAGTCTTGATTCGATTCGTTGGAATCGTGCAATACATGGCCTATGTCATAGGTGTTTTGGGCAAAATGGAGCGCTACGGCATCGGCGGCGGCCTGCGTCCTGTCCAGGCCCGGATTGAAGGGGTCCGTGTTGAAATCTGGGTAAATAAAAGGCGCCAGCACCGTAAAGCGTACAGCCAAATCACGGTCGTAGATGGCCTGGATGGCGTTCATGGTATTGACGACCGACGTTTGGGCCGCTGCCGCATTGTTGCCATTGCCTTTGTAAAATTCGCCCGTGCAAACGATGGCCATGCGGTAAGTACGACGGGTACTGCCGTTGCCAGCGCCGTTCGATTCTGCGGCCCCGGCTGCAGCGCCGACCTTTCCGCCCGCCTTGCCCGAAGGCTGTGCTGTGACTGGGCACTCGTGCGGCACGGGCGTTTCATCACCCAACGAAACCTTGTGGTGGACGGGATCCATCAAGTCCACAGGCTGGATGTTGACCATGCCAGCGGGGGTGAGCAGCACGGCGCTCAAGCCAAAGTTGGACAGGGTAAAACGGCCCGTCACGCCAGGATCGTCCACCGATTGGACGGCGTAAGTTTTCAGGTCGGGGCGCTGTGCCGCAAATGCTTCGTCGAGCATGGGCGACTCCACGACCCGGAACTGCCCCTCCGAGCCACCGGGCAAGGGGAGGGTCAGCAGGAAATTGGAAGATTTTGCCGAAGAGGAACTCTCCGTAGGCGCTGTTTTCAGTTGGGTACGAATTTTTTGCAAATCGAGCGCCACCAGATTGGCTTGTTGCGCCCAAATACCAAGGCTGGCAAGCAGGAGCCAGCATAAGGTGAGTGTTGTTTTCATCCGACGATAGTTTTGATGTAAAGGCAAGTGGAGGTTAAGGCCCCTTCCCCTTACTGATGAGTGTTGATGGCGACGAAACTATTGCAAGGGCAGGCCAGGGGTGAACATTTTTCAGGGAACGAAAGCGGATTTTCAGGGAAGCAAGGGAAAATTTCAGGGAAGGGGTTTTGAGTAGGGGAAATTTCGCCTGTTTGCAGCAGACGGTTCATTAGCTTTGAGCCAAATCTTGATGTTATGAAACAACACTTTCTTCTCTTCGCCATGTTCCTGCTGTTCGGACAAGGCCGCTCGCAGGTGCTCGATGCCCCAGCGGCTACCATGCTGGACGCCAGCTTAGGCATCAGCCGCATGGGAAGGAAAGACATCTTCCCTTCCGACGGCTCCACTTGTCTCGGCCAAACCTACAACGGGGGCACCAGCTACACCGCCACCATTGGGCTGCACCACTACCTGAAATGCGAAAGCAACAAAGTGGCCAGGCTTGGCTTCGGGCTAAGGGGCAGCTTTTTGGGCTTCCGTTATGCCAACAAATTCGCCATAGAATCCATCGGGCAAGATTGCTCAGGTTCCGCATTCTCGGAGGTAGAAATAAAGGAGCAAAAAAGAGTGAACACCTTCGCCGTCCTTGGCCCCGTCCTCGGCTTCAACACCCGGTCGGGGCTGTTGAGCATCGGCGGCTACTTGGGCTATGCCTGGGCCATCGAACCCGGCTACACCTTTGACGCCACGGTTCAATCAAACGGATCGCACCACATCATCCACCGGGAACACAGCCTGGAAAAAGGCGGTCTTTGCAGTATGTTGGGCATTCAGTACCTCCTGCTCATCAACCAATCCAAACGTGCCTTTTTGAAACTGGGTGCAGCATATATCATGACTTCCTCCCAATACAATTTTAAAGAGGACAACTTCGCTGGTGGCCCTTTGGAAGTGAAATTGTACGGTTTTCAGGCGAGTGCGGGGGTGGGTTTTAGGATTTGAAGGTGGGGGGATTTTGGAAACTGGTGTATTTTTGCAGGGCTGGTGCGGGGTAAATTTGTTGCTGAAGGAAGACTTGCGCCAACGGGGGCGCAGTATTTAATTAATCAAAACTTAGTAAAAGAAATAACAATGAACTATTTCATATTATATCCATTAATTTCCTTTACACTATTGTTATTTCAGAATATACAAGCTCAGGTTATTCATAGTTCAGAAAAAGGGGATTTCAAATTAGTTGTTGACGCAAAAAAAGAGGGCATAATAATTTTTCAATTAGAGAATTTAAGAACCGAAAAAGAAGACATACTCTGGGTTGTAGATGAGACAATAAACGTCAAATCTATCAGTGATGCATTCTATGACTCTACATACTGTAGCTTCATAATGAGGACTGAAGGTTTGACTCAGTATGTATTACTCGCTAAAGTAATCTCGGAATGGAAAGTTGTAGGGGGAGAAATTATATGGATTCATGATCGCCCAAGAGCAGCGAAACCCGAAGGAGCACCTGTATTCATGGGAGCTAAATTGATTGATGGATATACCCTTTTAATAAGTCAAGACAAAGGAGGAGAACCTGTATCAAAAATCCATTTGTACGATTCAAGTGGAAATATAAAAATATTAGAACAAACAGGGTATGAAAAATCGAAATACAACAAAAAAGAATAGTAGGAAAATTGAGGCTTTTCGTCACTTAACGGCAAATTAGCACAGATAAAATATGTGCGAATGTTTATCTTTGGAAAATTATTGTTCAGAAATTAGAGATACAACAATTTGATCTACCTTCCCTAAAAAACTTAGTATTTTTGCCTGGTACTACTCCAATCTCTTTTTAAATGCTTTGAACACAGGCGAATGAAACACACGAAAATATCGCTTTATTTTACGACCTTTCTATTTTCAATTTTGGCTGCAAGCAAAGTTGAAAGCCAAAATTCACCCAATTTCATCTACTCCGACAGCATCTTCGGAATCTTTTTACCAGAAAGCACCCTCGCTGCCCTAGGGCCATTGGATCAGTGCGATGATTCCGTTGTTGTTGTTTCTAATGAAATTTATTCTTCGTTTGATATTTTGGTTCGGCCTAATGGGGATGTGTACGGCTACGGCATCACCAATTTTTTCATTCCCAAGCGTTTTTATAGGATAAACTTAATAGATGGGGTAGCGCCCTATCCCGCCAATACCATTGAAACGGACACCTTAGCCATGGGCCTTACCTGCGATGAAACTGGCTATTTTTTTTTGGCTGGCAAGGGTATCACCAAGCAAACCATGCTATGTTGTAATTATGACGAACAATACCTCGGCGACCTCCCCCCCAACATGCAGTGCCAGGGCGATATCACCTACCGACAGGGCAAGTTCTACCTCGCCGCCATTGGTAACAAGTTGGTGGAGGTCAACATGAAGAACCCTGGCCTGAGCCAAATAGTTATGGACTTTCCGCCGGGCACCCTGCCCATTCATGGCCTTACTACGGTGCAATTGGGCTGTGACAGCGTGGCCACTTATGCCATTGGCCGTGAGCTGGCATTTTCAAAAGTGTACGAGATTGATTTTGATACCTGGACGGTAACGGAAGTCTGCGAAGTGCCCCGCTCTGTCACGGGCGCAGGCTCCCAAACCGAATGCATGCTCCCCCCCTGCGACATCTTCGTTGACCTCGACAACGACAACAGTTCCTTCGGTTTTTGGGGCAACTACTGTGCGGATACTTTTTGCATACCGCCCGTGGCCGTGGCCGATACGGACGTGGTCATCCTCTCCGCCAGCGGGCACCTGGACTCCCTGGTGCTGGAACTGGGCCTCGTCTTGGACCTGGGGCAGGAATACCTGCAGTTCGCCCCTTCCGGCAATGTGGGCGTCATGGGCAACAATTCCACTTATCTCAGCCTGACCAACAACGGCAGCGCTACCATTGCCGATTTTGAGGCAGCGCTCAAGGCTGTGCAGTATTTCAACGACGCCCTGCCGCTGACATTTGGAAAGCGGATGGTCAGCATGAGGGCCTGGTCGGGCGGCGTGGAGAGCATAGTTTCCATTGCCGAACTGCCGCTGAGCAACGAACTGCTGCACTTGCAGGCTGATATTTCCCCGCCAAGCTGTTTTGGTTTTTCCGATGGCAGCGTCCAAATAAGCACGGCGGGTGGTTTTCCGCCTTATAATTATCAATGGGGAACAGGGCAGCTTGGTAGTTTCATCCCCTCCTTGCCTGCGGGGAGCTACCCCCTGACCGTCACGGATTCCCTCGGCTGCAACAAAATGGACACCATCGTATTGGTGCAGCCAAGCCTGCTGACCGCTTCCATCGCCAATAACGGCCTTCCCGCTATCTGCAACGATTCTGGCGAACTGCTCGCCAATGCGCAAGGCGGCATCCCGCCCTATGCCTTTAACTGGGACAACGGGGCCGTGGGCAGCGCCAACAGCGGCATTGGCCCCGGCAACTACCTCCTGACGGTCAGCGATTCCAACGGCTGCCTGGCGACGGCCACTTATACCATTGCCAGCGGCGACACGGTGCTGGTGGCGCATACGGCAGAAATATGCGAAGGCGGATCCTATACATGGGGAGGCAACCAGTATTTTATGGATACCATGCTTTGCCAAATTTATGCTTTGCCGGGCGGCTGCGACTCCACCATTTGCCTTGCCCTTACAGTCAATCCACTACCCCAACCCAGCATTGCCATTGACGGCGATTTTTGTGCTTCCAACGAAGTGTTGCTTTCCACTGGATTGTTTACAACATACCTGTGGGCCAATGGAGAAACAAGCCAACAAATTGCTGTTTCATCGGCGGGGTCATTTGCCGTCACCGTTTCAAATATATACGGCTGTACGGCTGTTGCGACAGTTATGGTCCCGGCAGGCGTGGAGTTCAGCTTTGACGCAAGCCCGCCCACCTGTTTTGGCGACAAAAATGGGAGCATCCAGGTAGAAAATGTCAATGGCGGCACCCCGCCCTGGGTTTACTCCATCAACGGGACGGATTACATGGAAACCGGCAGCTTTGACAGTTTGGATGCGGGCACTTATACGCTTCTTGTTGAAGATGCCAATGGTTGCCAAAAATCGGCAACGGTATTGCTCGAAGCGCCCAAGCCCTTAAGTGTGGACGCAGGCAACGACCAGTTTATCCAACTGGGTGAGAGCATCGTTTTAAATGCAAGCACCAATCTTCTCTCGCCCATCGTCCTGTGGCAACCGCCCGAGCATTTGCTTTGCCCCAATTGCCTATCCACGGCGGCGCACCCCTTGCAGAGCACCCAATACCAGGTGCTGGTCACCGACGAAAACGGCTGTTCTGCCTCCGACGAAATATGGGTGCAAGTGGCACCGGGCGGCCAAGTCTATGTGCCGAATGCCTTCACCCCCAACGGCGACGGCACCAACGACCACCTCGGTGTATTTGCCGATGCCTCAATAGCGGACATCCTGTTGTTCCAGGTCTTTGACCGCTGGGGCGGCCTCGTGTTTGAAGGTGTAGGAACCAGGCCGAACATCCCGGAAAGCGGCTGGGACGGCCAGTCGAAGGGAAAAAAAGCCGCCGAAGGGGTCTATGTTTACCGCTTGGAAATACTGAAAGTGGACGGTGCTTGGCTGCAATTGTCGGGGGAGGTGAGTTTGGTGAGGTAGGCGGCGTAGGTTACACACAATACTTGCTTGAACTATTGAAGTATATTTGCAGGGCTGGTGCGGGGTAAATTTAATGCTGAAGGAAGACTTGTGCCAGCGGGTTATTTCAGATTATTGAAATGAATATTGATGGCGCATCAAATAATCAGTAGCACAATAATCATTTTTTAATATGAATAGTATTTATTTTTTTTCGACTTTCTTATTCTTCTGGTTCTCTGCAACTTCTCAGTCCGGAACAAATAGAAATTTGTGGATTTCAGAAAACGATTTGTTTATGTTTAGAATAGAAGATGAGCTACCAATAATAAAGAAGATACCATTAAATTTATCGAAAGAAATTCAATTAAGTAATATCCCGTCCTATTACTTCCCAATTGCTGACCCCCGTTGGCGCACCATCTGTCCATTGAAAAACGGCAGGCTCGTTGATAGCTGTGCTATCACACGGGCTTTGGTTGCGGCCTCTGGCCGCTGTTGTTTCGAGTCTTCCACAGCCCATGTGGCAAACGTCTGCTCCTGTTCATTGAAATAAAAGCAGCAATTCGAGTAGGTGTTCAGCGAAGCGGCACTTGCGGTGTGCAGGTTTAAATAAGCGGGCCACTGTCCACTACAAGCTGCTTCCTACCACCCCGCTACCGCACCATGTACTACCGCTACGACCCTGCCGGCAACCGCAGCCTGAAAGTAAAGGGGAACCACGAAAACGAACTCATCACCTGGTACGTGCGGGATGCCTCCGGCAACGTGATGGCCACCTACGAAAAAGACGTTTTCAACCATGCCCCCATCCAACAAAAAGAAGTACCTTTGTACGGCAGCGCCCGCCTGGGCATGCGCAAGTTCTTTGAAGAAAGGAACATGGAGGACCCGCCGTTCCCCACCAGCTACCTGCGCCAGCGTGGCAAGCGCTACTATGAACAAAGCAACCACCTCGGCAACGTGCTCACCACCGTGACCGACCAGAAACGGGGCAAGCCCGACGCCACCGGCTGGGCGGCCGAATACTACGATGCGCAAGTGGCATCGGCGACGGACTACTACCCCTTCGGCCAGGAAATGCCGGGCAGCCTGAACCCCGAAAACGGGGAAATAATGGGCAGGAGCTACATGAGCAGCAGCTACCGCTACGGCTTCAACGGCAAGGAAAAAGACCAGAACCAGGAGCTTGGCGACCTGACGCACTACGACTATGGCTTCCGGATTTACAACCCGGCGGTGGGGCGGTTTTTGAGCGTGGATCCATTAGCAGGGAATTATCCTTGGTACACTCCCTATCAGTTTGCCGGGAATAAACCAATTTTTGCTGTTGATTTAGATGGACTGGAAGAAACGGCCTATACAATGTATCTTGATAAGGTTTTTTCAAATCCTAAAACTGCACTTAAATATCATGAAGATATGAAACCTTTAAGGCCTTTTGTGATAGGAGCTACATTAGGTCTTGCGACAGTGTCAACAGGGGGATTGATTCTTAAAGCTCCAGGGGTTCAAGTTATATTTTGGCGAGGTGCTTTATGGCTTTCAAACCCTACAAATCAAGCCGTTGCTGCTGAAGTTGGGACAATAGCTGCAGCTGCAATCGATCCTAATCCTGCTGCACAATATTCAGCAGGAGCAGAGGATGAATTGGGAAACGCAATAGGGCAGGGAATTAGATATTTATTTAGAGGAACAAGCTCAAAAGCTTTTGAAGGTGGGGCTCAAATGGTACGGGCTGGCGTAACTCCAACATCACATAATCCATTTGTTTCCGTTTTATATGGAATATATAACAAGACAAAATATGGAAAAGGAACTCTTTTAATCGGGAAAACTGATGAATTGATAGGAATTGAAATTATAACAGGCATAAATCAGTTAAAACACGATAGAGAAATTGCCTTGGAAATGTTGCCATCTGAATTTGCTAAAATTGCCCAAGAGGTAAAACTCGAAGACGCTGCTGACATATTGAAAAAAATGGGGTTTGAATTGCCGACTTCCGTACGCAACTTATCTGAATTAGATGCGGCACTTAAGGAAGCCCCTGACCTTACAATAGAACAAATAACTAAATTCGTTGATGAAGTTAAAAAATTAAATGATTGAAAAATGATTGTATCATTAAAACTTCTTAGGGTGATTCCAGATAGGGAGCTAGTTAAATTTGGAATTACTCTTAACCAAAATGAGGTTTTTTGTAATCCAGGTTTTAGTGAACACGAAATTCCGCTTGGTGCCCAATTTGATTTGCAAAAAATAGAAAATGATACAAAACACCAAGTTGTAGAAAAGAATCTTTTCCTGTTGAAAGAAGTGCTACACTATAAGGAAAATCTTGATATTATTCCTATTGGAACTAGAGTTACATGCAGGTTTTTTGTAGGAAGAAAAGGTATTGATATAGTTAAAAGTCTTCCGAAAGATGAAGAAGGCTATCTACTGGCTGAATATGAATTAATCGCTCATTCCCTTTTCAAAGGAAAATGAGCACCAGTTGTTTTAAGTCTTCTTCCACACGTTCAATCAACCCTGCTTTGATCTTTGAACTAAGGCCACAGTTTAAGCAAGTATCGGACTGCCAAAATGCCGTCATGCGGAAAATGACTAAATTCGTAAATCGTTGAAAATAAGCTATTTACAATTTTAGTCATTAGAAGTGTTAAGCGCAGCGGCACGTTGCTAAATAATTGGGTTCATGCTACTTAATGAGAACATAGCCCCGGCTGAGAATCTGGGCTACGTTTCAAACATAGCCTTAATGAACTAATAATTTAAGTATTCATGGAAGGAAGTTTCAACTTGAAAAAATTAATTTCTAACATTGGTTTTTATACTAAAATAAAAATAGATGTTGAAATTTTAGATGATGGACATGGTATTTCCATTTTGGACACAGATTATCCGGAATGGCGGAATAGCCTTAAATTTGGTGCTGATTATTTTTTTGAGCGCTATTCCAAAGTAAAAAAATGTCGTTTATTAGTGAGTGTTATTGAGCTACATACAATGCCTTTTGATTCAAGTAGTGTGGTAGTTGCTTTTGCTATCATTCAGGCACTATGTGACGCATTGCACTATACTATTGATAATTTTGGAATTGATGAGGAGGGTGTACTACGTTTTCCAAAATAAATTTCTACTGTCACACGGCTTGTAAAAACTAGTGGCTTATATTTTGAAAACCCGTTGTCACAAGTCTCCCAAAAGCCATCGCTTCTGTTATTTGAATGAAAGCAAAAGTTTGAGCAGGTGTTGAGCGAAGCGGCACTTGCGATGAGTATAGCAGACCCAGTTGTTGAAGTTCTTCCAAAGACTGAAATACAAACCATAGCATTTGTACTTTCATTTAGTAACAGTTCGGGCAAGTGTTGAACGAAGTGGCTCTTGCGGGTCAGCCGGTACAAAGAAGAAACTTGCTATCCTGTGTCGCCCGATACTCAAGAAAACTACCTCCTTAAAGCCCTACCTACATGATGACAAACCCCACGCTCTCTCGACAAGGATCTGCTGCTGTGCAGGTGCGTGCTGCCCGTTTGGTCGGGCACGGCAGCAGGTTGCTTTTTTCAAAGGATCAAAAAAGCGGACGGCAAATCTGGCTATTGTCCGGCATCCTCTATTTCAGTGCCACATGGATTGGATAGATAACCTCAGGACAAAAAATAACATTTATGAAACAGATAACCTCCTCTCTGATTTTTTCGTTGATTGCCCTGTGTGCCAAGGGGCAGCATGACAACCCTTACGCTATTTTTGGCCAAGGTGGCGAGGTGGTCAGGACAGCTTTTGAAAGGAGCGAACTGCTCTTTGTGGTCATGAATTTGGACACTGCGCAGGCCGTACAAAAAGTGACGCTGGACACAAAGAACAGGGTGGCGAAGTTCTTTGGCAGGCATAATGAGCTACTGGATAGTTTTCCACTTTCCGAAAGCGATTGGGGGAGGTTTTTGAGCGTGGATCCGTTGGCTATGAACTATCCTTGGAACAGTACCTATGCATTTGCAGAAAACGATGTAATAAGGAGCATTGATTTAGATGGATTGGAGAAGTTTTATTCCATAGATGGCGAAGATGTAGGTCAAGTTGGCAGCTCAACAGAGATCAGGATTATACACAATAAGTATCTTAATCAATTGAAACAGGTAATAAATAATCCAGAAGGTATTGCCCCTGGTATTTATGAGCGCTTTATTAACAACAGTACATTGGCGTACAATAACCCTGATCAAGCCGCTTTGGTTTTTGTTTATCAATACAATGGGCTTTCACATCTTTACATGGACAAGGAATATGGAGCAAATTTTTATTCAAAAAAAGTGGCTACCGGGGAAAGGTTGTACGTTTTAGGCAAGACTGCAGAGGGATATAAGAGTGGAGTTGATCTAGATAACTCGCAACGTCCAGAAGGCTTTGAAAATTGGGAAGACCATTCAAGGGCGGTTCATACGCACCCGGCTGAAAGTAGCCTCGAAGGTGGCATGTTCAAAGTTGATCCTGAAAATTTCTCAGGGAAAAGTGATCCGGCTTCTCCGTTCTTGGGAGATGGTGACCAAGGCGAAGCTACTAAACGAGGTGGTCTATATGTGGGCACCCCTAGTGGTCAATTGCTATTCCTTGAAAAGGGAGGAGCTCAGGCACGGCGAGTTACAAGCAAAGTACCAAGCTATGATAATGCAAACGGAGTTCCTTCGCTTTATCGCTTTACCATCAAACCTATACCTGAACTCGGTGAGTTCAAAGAACGAAAAATTGTAGAACTGATCCGGTACGAAACGCCAGATCTGAATAATTTACCCCCCAGGGTGAAAAATGATAAAAAGTGATAATTTTTTAAATCATAAAACTCTGCGGTGCTGGAGTTTTTGTACAAAAATTGTTGGTACGATTTAAAATCAATTCTCGTTTTGAAAACTGCTAAATAAAGATTTTCAAATCCAAAGAAGGGGCGTAAAAAAATTACCCTAACAATATGCACAAAAATCCAAACATGCTCTTAACTTGTATTGTTTTACAGCATAGAACTTGAAGAGGCGGCATTAACATTTCATGCAAAAAGAGAAGTATGAGCGTAAATAAAAAACTGATCTTAGCTGCTGCAATTGCCGTAGGTGGTGTTCTTTACGGTTGCCAAAACCAAACTACACCGCTTGAGCAGTTTTTTAAAGATTTCCAAAGGAAAATTGACAGGAAAACCTTGGCAGAGTTCAAAAGCATGGAGGAGGATTCCCTGTCGAATATGTACTTTTTGCTAAGTGATCAAGCCTGGGATGCCCTATATGCCAATCCTGATCTGAACAAACAGATAGATTCCACCGGGGTTGTGCAATACCACGCCCGGATCGCCCTTCTTTTGGTTTCTTACCATAGGATGTTAAACAATAAAGACATTCAGTTCTTTGAACGAGCCGAAAAGTTGCGTGAGGGATATACAGCCCTGGCGGAAAAGAATGCTAAATGCGATGCGGAAAAGATAGAGGTGGCCAAAAAAACCTTTGGAGAATGGTTTGTTGGAGACACGCTACACCTGTCTTTTCCGGTTTATTACGGCCCAAACGGTCACAGAAATGCTTCTTACTATGTTTGCCCCTCTGAATATGTTTCCGATACCTCTGAGTACTTTGGTTTGGTGGGGGTTGTAACGAATAAAGAGGTTTTGAATTTAATAGATAGTACTGTGGTTTGGCACTTTTTTTTGAAGGTGGTTGAAAAGAGTGATTCTGAAACTATGCTTCTTTTGCAGAACATCAAAATAGGAGACACAATAACCGTTGATCTGGGAGATTATGGGAGGCTCATAAAATGATTGTTTATATAAAGCATGTTTTGGCTCTTAAAATGCCGAACCCAGTAGTTACAAGTCTTCCGAAGCATGAAACCCAAACCATAGCATTTGTATTTTCAATTAAACAACAGTTCAAGCAATATACTGCCTTAAAAACCAATGCAATGGCCAACTAAAACCCCTCTTTTCACCGCTGCACCACCACCTTCCTCGCCACAGTACGCACCCCATCCCCCAGGCTCAAAATATACAGCCCGTTGGGCAGGTCCGGCAGGTCGAGGCGGAGGCGGGTGTGCCCACCTGGCAGGTCGAGGGGCTGCCCGAAAAGCTCCCTGCCGAGCGGGCCGTGGAGCCGAAGTTCCAGGTGCCGGGCCTCCGGCAGGGCGATTTCCAAGGTCAGGAAAACCGAGGCGGGGTTGGGGTAAACGCTGAGATTTGACAGCCCGCCCGTTGCCACGCCTGTCGCCGAGCCTGCGTCCACCACATATTCAAAGACAAAGGCGCAGCCCAGCGAGTCCGTCACCGTCAGGGTATAAGCGCCGGGCGGCAGGTTTTCCAGCGACTGCGACGTTGAGCCGTTGTCCCACAAAAAGGAATAAGGGGGCACGCCGCCCATGACGGACGACACCAGCACGCCGCCGTCGCTGGCAGTGGGCGAAGTGGCGTTGATGACGCTGTCCTGCAAAAATACAGCTGTTGTTTCTTCAACTTCGACCGACTGCTCCTCTGTGCAGCCGTTGGCATCGGAGAGGGTGACGGCATAGCTGCCTGCGCCAACGCTAGCCAGCACGGAATCTGTTTCCCCGCCCTGCCACTCGAAGGAATAGGGCAGGGTGCCGCCCAGGGCGCTGGCCACCGCTTCCGCACCGCTTGTCTCAAAACAGACGAGCATGGGCGCAGCTATTTGCAAGATGAGCGGGTCTGGTTCGATTACCTGCACCGTGGCAGTCCCGGTGCAGCCGAGGGCGTCGGTGACGGTAGCAGAATAGGTGCCGCCGGGCAGTCCCGCCAGGGTGCTGTCCGTTTGGCCGCCGCCCCAAAGCCAGGCGAAGGGTGCGGTGCCGCCAAGGGGCACGGCGTCGGCTGTCCCGTTTTCGTCACCGTGGCACAAGGCATCGGAAGCGCTGCCATCCACTTCTATTTCCCCGGCCGTTTCCACCGTGAAGGAATCCACGGCGGTGCAGCCGGGCGAGTCTGTCACGGTGAGGGCGTAGCTGCCGGGAAGGAGGCTGTCGAGAAGGGTATCGGCCGAGCCGTTGCTCCAGGCAAAGGCGTATCCCGGCGTGCCGCCGCTGGCCTGGGCGGTGGCGGAGCCGGGCGTACCGTCCGTGCAAGAGACATCGGCCACGAGGGCGTCCGCTAAGAGCAGGGGCGGCTGCCCGATGGTGGCCAGCACGGTGTCGGCCCGGCCCTGGGCGTCAATGATGGCCAGTTGGTAGCTGTCGGCGGGCAGGCCCTGCAGCACGATGGGCGTGTCGAGGGAGACAGTGCTGGCCCCGCCGAGGTCGAGGGTAAAGGGCGGGCAGCCGGACTGTACGCCGATGGCCACGCCGCCGTTTGGCAGTCCGTGGCAGGTGGCGTTGGTGGTGCTTTCGAGGGTGGCGGTGTAGGCGGGGGTTTCGTAGGCGCCCATGTCCACGCTGCCTTCCAGGATGCGGGGCATGCCGCTGAGATCGGTGAGAATGCCGAGGCTGTCCACGATGGCGTTGTCCCCGGCGTTGCGGGCGGGGGAGCAGGGGGAGAGGTGGAAGTTGCCAGCGGCGGTGTCGAGGAAGAGGGGGTCGGTGTTGTAGAGCATGCCTGGGCCGCAGGTGACAGGGGTGTTGGCGAGGGAGGAACAGTCTGGGAGGTCGAAGCTGGAATGGCTCAAAAAGAGCGAGTCAGAGTTGCTAATATTAAAGGGGACATCTCCTATTTCATTGTTCCAAAAAATACAATTGGCGAACTTCAGGTCACTAGGATAATTCGACTTAAACAGCGACCCGTTCAAACTACTGTTCCCCACAAAGGTACAGTTGCTGAAAATGGCCCTTAGGTCGTAAACTGTGCAAAAATCACCATCTGCGCTATTATTTGAGTTGAACAGGCAGTTTTTGAACAGAAAGGTACTAACGGGATTGCCAGAGCTGCCGAAACCATAAAAACCAATGCCTGACTCATTTCCTTCAAAATAACAGTTTTCTGCCTCAAGTTGGTTAAAACTAAGTGAAATTAATCTCCCACCACTAAAAATGTTTGAATTTGAGATGAATTTTGTATTTTTTAATTTAGCTGTAGAGCCATCACAATCAAGTACGCTGATAGAATGGTTGGAATTGTTGGCTTCGAAAGTGCAATTTTGAATTTCCAGTTCACTGCCAAAAGTATTCACGCAACTGCTACTTTTTACGGTATTTGATAAAAACGTACAATTGGATAGGCTTGTAGGAATATTGAATGTAGAAATTATTCCCGAGCCCATGTTTTTGTTGTATAAAAACAGGCTGCTGTCCACCGCAAGGCTTGAACCTTCAAAAAAACTAGTACTTGTTATGGCTGTACCGTCGCCCGTATCTGAAGACATGTTGTTGTCGAAAATGCAATTTGACACCTTTATGCCAGAAACGGATGCAGAAATCTCGCCATTGATTCCGGCGCCGGCTCCAGTTGCATAATTAAGTGTGAAAAAACAATCCATCACCAAAAGATCCCTGTTGCCAAATACATAGTTGAAATTAATACCTCCACCATGTAGATCAACAGTATTGCTTATAAATGAGCAAGACTGTATTATCAAGTCTTGTATTGTGCTGATACCACTCAAATAGATTCCTCCTCCCGTTTGGGAAGCATTGAATTCAAAGTCGCAATGCTCAATGATGGGGTTTGACATTCCTGCGGAAGCGCTTTTTATGTATATTCCGCCGCCGTAATTACGGGCATGATTGTGAAAAAACTTGCAGTTGGCAATGATGGGCCTTGTCTCGACGCCTGGAGTGTTTCCAGTTATGTACATGCCACCACCACTCTTAGTCTTGCCTGCTGCCGGATGCGAAGCCACCTCGCTGTTGGCAACGCCCCAGGTCACCGTAAAGCCATCCAGTACTGTCGTGGAGTCGGCTATATCACAATAAATCACCGTGTAGGAGTTGTCGGTGCTGTCGCCTGTTGCCCCGATGTCGCCACTCAAAATGGTAACGTTCGATTCAACATCCCTTTCGCTCAATAGCGTCTCAGTACCCAAAAAACCACCGTACATTTTCACGCCATTTTTGAGGGTGAACGATATTTCCCTGTTTGTGCCTTGTGTGGGGAGGTAAGTGCCCTGCACCACCCATATCTCGTCCCCGTATTGGGATGCGCCGATGGCGCTGGGCAAAAAACTAAAGGCATTTGCCCAAGAACTGCCATCCTGGTTGCCGCCCTGCACGTTGGCGTTCACATAAATAACCGATTGGGAAAATACAGGAAAACAAATAAAAGAAAGGAGCAAGCAAAGACAAGCGTGGTGTAATCGTCGCATGGGAAAAATGATTTGGTGGTGAAAAAATGAGAGAACGAGGGCAAATTAGCCCATTGGCGCAAAAAAACCAAGGGGCCAAACGGCATTTCACCACCCCCTCCCCTCACATCATCTTCATTTTCCCCTGCACGGCATCGTCCATGGTTTTGCCAGTTACCACGCTGGCGGCCATTTTCAAAAACTCCACCATGCGGTTGGTTTTGGTGTCCCAGTAGTAGCCGTTGCTGGGGCAGATGCGGACCAGGGAAAGGTTGGGATCGTCCTTGCCGCCTTGGAACCAGACCTTGGCCATGGGGTTCCAGAGTTCTGCTACTTTTTCCCGATCCTCCACAATTTCTGCATCCCCGGCCACACTGAAATAGGCGGAATCGCCTGTATTGGCGCTAAAGAACTGCACCCGGCCATCCCTGGCGATGCGGTCGTTGTGTTTGCTGTCTTTTGGGCTGAAAAACCACAGGTCGCCGTCCTCGTCCACCTCCTGGATATACATGGGGCACACGGCCAGTGGATAGGTATTCACGTCAAAACAGAGGATGCCTGTTTTTTGCTGGTCGGCCAATTCTTGCAGTTTTTGGATGGCTTCCTGGCCGTAGATGTTTTTGATTTCGCTCATTGAATTTTTGCTTTGTGAAGAAAGAATTGTTTAAATCCTCAACGGATGAGCGGGCCATTTGCTCAAAGTTTGACCAAAACCCATGTTCCACTTCGCTATTAAGAGCTTGTTTGCGATTTGGTCACTTGGCCAAAAAAGGCTCTTTTTCGCCATTTTTTCAGCTTTTTTCAGTTGCGTAGCCAAACTATGCGCCTTCAAAAACCTAAAAAACTGACAAAAAATAGCTCGTTTTTGCCTCAAGCACCAAATCGCAAACAAGCTCTAATGGCTTGGCTCTGCACAATGCATCGAAGCTGTTCTTTTTCAAAAACACTTTTCTTCCAAGATCCTGCTTTTCAAAAATCCCGTAACCTATTAAATGGCTGCCATCCACTTCAATACGATTGCGTTTTGCATGATGGATGATGATTATCGGCAACGAATCATGGCGCAACTTCCTCCACTACATTAAGCACGCAGATAATCTGCTTTTTGCTTGGGCAGCAACAGCTATTGTTGCTGCCTTTTATTTTTTCGGCCAAGGATGATTTTAGCATCGTGTCGGAAATAAGTTGCTGGTTTCGGCGAGTGTATTTTTTCCGAGAGCGAGGCGTCAAAATGGGCGCATAGTGGTGCTACGCAACTGTTTTGATAACGAAGCTATCGGGAAAAAGACGCCGCCCAAATCGGTAAGTTATTCCCGACACGATGCTTAGTTTGAAACTGTAGTTATTGCTGGATAAGTTTTCTCAACCGCTCCAAACTCCCCAAACTCTCCTTCGCCGTTATCGCCCTGATCACATCCTTTCGCTCCCGTTCCGTCAGGTAAAATGAAATGGGCGAGTCTTTCAGTTCCTCGCTGGGCTGGTAGGTGAAGCGCACGATGTCGAAGTTTTCCTTGCCCAAAAGGTCGAAGATGAAGCCGAGGTCGCTGTCGTGCTCGTAGTCTTGCAGGCTCATCACTTTGAAAGCTATTTCGAGCGGATTCAGGAAAGTTTCAAAAATGCCCCGGTTATCGGTGGCCTCGATGCTGCGCTGGCGGTCGAAGGCCCGCACTACGACGAAGACGACGCCGCTGGTATTTTCCTTGATCCATTCCTGGAAAACATGCACGAAACGGGTGGCTGATTTGAGGCCAAAATTGTCACGGAAGCCAGCGTCCAGCACCTCGATGGCGGGTTCGCTGGGCAAATAGACATTGGGCAGCACATAAGGGTAGGTGGCATTCATGCGCAGGGCGGTAGTGAACCGGAGGTTTTGCGCCCCTTGTTTTCGAAACAACCAACCATAATCCACGGCGTCCACTTGCAGGGCGTTGGGTACTTCGATGCCCGCTGGTTCTATCATCATATAAGAGACGGGCTGGGCAGAAATGACCATGCGCCGCCCGTCGTTGACAATGGCGGGAGTAATAAAAACAAGGGGAATTTGTGCCTCCCGCTCCGGCTCGGCATAGTCGCCGATGGTCTTGTCCATCCGGTAGTAGGTATTCTCGTTCATGGCTTTTTCAAAAATATAGCCCCTGTCTTTTTTGTAGCGGAAACCGGCCTCCTCGAAGGTGGCCCAAGGCAGGAAGAGGTCGTTGGTGACGATGGTAAACGAGATGGGATTGAGCAAATCCTTGGAAGCATCGTAAATATGCTGGCGGCTGTAGAGATTAATCGGGTCGCCTTTTTGTTTCAACAAATTCAGTTCCCGGTAATAAGAGGTGCCGATCATGCCGCCCGAAGCACCCGACATAAGCACGGTATGGTCAAAAAACTGGCCGCCCGTGATGCTGTCGGCTGCCTGCAAAACCTGTATGGCCCAGGCTGCCGATTTCAGGCCGCCACCGCTTACACAGAAAAAAACCATTTTGGGCTTCTCTTGCCCTGTCTTTTGTTTCCATTTTTCCAAAATCTGGATGGTCGCCCCTTCGTCGGCCCTGACTTTTGGGACACTGCAAACGGCCTGGAGGCTGTCCGCATTGTAAGCCACGGGTTCGGTCTTGTAATCCATCCCATAAGCCTTGTTTTTATGGTGAAACATGTCAAACCTGGTCAATAGGTTGATAACAAAAAACAAGACCAGGAGGGCCGTCATGCGCCAAGCACTGAACCAATAGGAAATAGCCCCCGTTACCGCCGTCATAATACTGGCCAATAGAAAAATACTGGCCCCAGTCGGTATGCGAAAAGAGGGCCTGTCCATCAAAGCACCCAACAGCACCAGCAACACCAGGGTAAATAACTGCACGATGAGCGCATTGAGGTGGTTTTGCCTAAAAACACGGAGCAATAGGGCCGCATCGTAATGCGAAACGCTGCGCACGAGCCGTGGGCGGAAACTTTCCGTCAAGTAGGTGTCCACCCGCCATTGGTGGCGGTTCAGTTTGATGTTTTCGATGACGGGGTGTGCCACGCTGTCAGGGGCGGGTGCCTGGCCTTCTGGCGCAATGGGGTCTTTGCCTTTCAGCAGGCTGAAAATGTCTTTGTTGGTGAAATTAAAATACATGGCAATAGCCAACACCAGGGTCGCAAAACCCGTGAGAAAGCCCACGCTGTTCCACAGCACCTCCCCCACCGGCTGGAGTTCATGGTACAGGCCAAAGCGGATTTGCGCAGCCAAAAAAATAAGTGCAAAAGACAGCGGGATGATGAGGTTGTTAAAGGCAAATTTGGTAAAGGGCCTCGACAGGGAGGCCAGGAAGGAAAAGCGATAGGCCGACAGCAAATAGATGGTCAGGTTCCAACTCATCACGAATGCCCCAAATCCAACGCCCACATAAAAAAAGCTCATAAAACCAACCTGCCCCAGGTACTCCGGCGAGAGAAAGAGGTAGCGCAGGCCAAATTTTCCGCCAAAGCTGCCCGTCACCATCATGGCTATCAGCACCCAGGCGGCCAGCAGCAGCAGGTTGCTCCGAAAGTGCATCACGAGCAACTGGAACGGGAAGGAATAAACGACGTCGGTAAACCTTTTGCGCATGGGGGCAAGCTAAGGAAAAAGTTGGAGGGTTGGTTAAATTTGCAGTCCGCAGTCTTCAGTCAGCAGTCTTCAGTCCACAGTCTTCAGTCCACAGTCCGCAATGTGGCTAAGTACTGCGGACTGTGGACTGA